>JAICXO010000033.1 GCA_025980335.1 Sphingomonas sp.
GAATCGACATCACCGGCAATACAACCACCCGTGACAAGGTCATTCGGCGCGAGTTCCGGCTCAACGAAGGCGACGCGTTCAACGCCCAGAAGGTCAAGCGCAGCCGCGACCGGATCCAGAGCCTCGGCTTCTTCCAGGACAACCTGGAGATCAAGCAGTCGGACGGCTCGGCCCCCGACCGCGTGGTGCTCGGAGTCAACGTCGAAGAGAAGCCGACCGGTCAGCTGGAACTGTCGGGCGGCTATTCGAGCCTGGAGCGGTTCATCGTCCAGCTCGGCATTTCGCAGAACAATTTCATGGGCAAGGGGCAGACGGTCAACGCCCAGGTCAACTGGTCGCTCTACTCGCGGTCGGCGCAGGTCGGGTTCACCGATCCCTATTTCCTCGACAAATCCATCCTGCTGGGAGGCCAGCTGTTCCACAACGACTATAGTGCCTTCAATTACCTCGCCGACAACACCCGCCAGACGACCTACAAGGACGTCAGCACCGGCGCCATGCTGAGCCTCGGCTTCCCGCTTTCGGAATATTGGAATCTGGGCACGCGGTACACGCTGAAGAAGGATAATATCTCGCTCGACAAGAGCACGTTTTACTCGGTGGATCCCGCAACGGGCCAGCTCGAGTGCGACCCGCTGAAGGCCGGCAGCTATCTGTGCGACGAAGTCGGCTCGCGGCTGACTTCGATGGTCGGCGTTTCGACGCTCTACGACGACACCGACGGAATCCATCCCACGCGCGGGCAGCAAGTCACCTTCTCTGAAGACTTCGCCGGGTTGGGCGGCGACGTCCGCTTCCTGCGCACCCAGGCCTATGCCACCAAGTACCATAGCTTCGGCAACTTCATCCTCTCGCTCCACGCCGAGGGCGGGTACATCAAGGCGCTCGAGAGCTCGCCTGGCCCGGGACGCGACGCCATTCGCCTGACGGACCGCTTCTTCGGCTCGCAGATCAGGGGTTTCGACATCCGCGGAATCGGCCCGCGCGTGGTGAGAATTCCATACAACACCGACGGCACTCTTCAGGACCTCGACGTCAACAAGGACTATAACGACGCGATCGGCGGCAAGGCTTTCTATCTCGCCCGCGCCGAGCTCGAGATTCCGGTCAGCGCGAGCGTCAAGAGCCTCGGGCTGCGGCCGTCGATCTATGTCGATGCCGGTTCGCTGTGGGACATCACGCAGCCGCCGCTGCAGAACATCGTCGCCTTCTGCTCGCCGGTGTCCGGGTCGACCGCGAAGGCGTTCAACAGCGGCACTCCAGACTGCAGCGATGGGCCGAGCGGTACGACCAAGGCGGATTACACGCCGACCCCCGGCTTCAAGGAAGAGTTCCTCGGCAACTCGCCGAAGCCGCGCATTTCCATCGGCGTCGGGGTCAACTGGATATCGCCGTTCGGTCCGCTTCGTCTCGATCTCGCCAAAGCGATCGTCTTCCAGAGGGGCGACGATCCCAAACTGTTCACCTTCAACGTAGGAACCCAATTCTGATGAAGACTCTGCTCGTTTCGGCGGCCTTTGCCGCCGCCATCCTAGCGCCCGCTGCAGCGAGCGCCCAGGCCGTTCCCACTGCCGTCGTCGCGGTCGTCGACCTCGATCGCGTGACCAGCGAATGCAACGCATGCAAGACTGCCGCGGCGACTCTTCGCAGCCAGGCGACGGCATTCGAGAGCCGCCGCGACTCGCTCGCTTCGTCGCTCCAGACGGAGCAGAAGTCGATCCAGACCTCGATCGACGCACTGAAGGGCAAGGAGCCGGACGCAGCGCTGCAGGCACGCGTCAAGGCGTTCCAGAGCAAAGCCCAGCAGGACGAGCAGGATCTCGCGACCCAGCAGAAGCAGATCCAGGCCAACCAGGCCTACATCCAGAAGCAGATCTCCGATAAGCTCGCGCCGATCTACCAACAGGTGATGCAGCGCCGCGGGGCCAACCTGCTGATGGAAGTCGGTGCGACGCTTGCGACGGCGCAGAGCGTCGATGTCAGCAACGACGTGCTCAATGCGCTGAACGCCGCGCTGCCGACCCTCTCGACCACCGCGCCTGCCGCCCAGAGGCCGCAGGGCCGCTAAGCCGCATGACGGACGCGACCGGCAGCGCTGCTGCCCCGCTGGACATCAAGCGGGTGATGGCAGCGCTGCCGCATCGCTATCCGATGCTCCTCGTCGACCGCGTCGAGAGCCTCGATCCCGAAAAGGGGATCGTCGCGATCAAGGCGGTGACGATCAACGAGCCGTTCTTCCAGGGCCATTTCCCCGCGCGGCCGATCATGCCCGGCGTGCTCATCGTGGAGGCGCTCGCGCAGGCCGCGGGCGTGCTTGCGGTGGAGGCGCTCGGTCTCGCGGGCACGGGCAAGCTCGTCTATTTCATGGCGATCGAAGGCGCGAAGTTCCGGCAGCCCGTCGAGCCGGGCGTGCTCCTGAAGCTCGAGGTCGAGTTCGTCCAGAAGCGCACGTCCGTGTGCAAATTCGCGGGACGCGCGAGCGTCGACGGGAAGCTCGTCGCCGAAGCGAACTTCACGGCGATGATCGCCGATCCGCCAGCCTGACGCCGACGAACAGCCCGCGCCCCTCGGTGCGATAGCCGACCGAATCCTCATAGCGGGCGCCGAGCAGGTTCGACCCGCGGACGTAGAGCTCGACTCCTGGCTTGAGCGCATAGGCCACCCGCGCCGCCGCAAGCCAATAGGAATGGAGCCGGACGAGGCCGAAGGGGAAGTTGTCCGCGAGGTCGAGGTGCGCGCCGACGTAAGCGAGCGAAGCGCCGTAGGTCCATCGGCCAAGGGCCCCGTCCGCAGCGATGGAGCCGCTGTGCTTCGGCCGGCGCAGCTCGGGCGACTGGCCGCCCAGCGGGTCGGGCTCGGTCGCGTGAAGGTACGCATAGTCGCCGGTCAGCCGAAGCGTGTCGCCGATCCGCCATGCCGCTTGAGCTTCGAGTCCCGAGCGATAGCTGACATTCTGCCGATTGACGGTGGTCTGAAGGAACGTCCCGGGGTCGGTCACGTCCACAATCTCGTCGTGAAGCCGCTGCCGATAGCCGGTCAGCGACGCCTCCACCGCGCCGCGTCGATAGCGGAGGCTGGCTTCGAAGCCGCGTGAGCTTTCCGGCTTAAGCGATGGATTACCTACGAAATTTCCTGGAAAGAAGCCGTAGAGGTCGAAAAAGGTCGGCTGCGAGATTCCCTCGGCGTAAGCCCCGGTCAGCGCGAACCCGCCGCCAAGTTTCGCCAGCGCCGAGGCGCGGAGACTCGTCGCGTCCTTGAAGCGGTCGAACATGTCGCGCCTGATGGCGAGATCGCCGGTGAATCGCGGCAACGACGCGCGCCATTCGGCGGTGAGCGCATTGTGGTCCCGGGTCCTGTCCTGGTCGGTGAGGCCGCCGTAAACCGTGTCGCGCGCGTGGAAGCTTTCCCATTCGCCTTCGGCCGCCACGATCAGCCGATGGTCGACGCGCCCGGTCGAGAATCGCCGCTCGACCTGAGCACCGGCGCTCCGCCGGGTTCCAATGGTGCGGTTCAGCGCCTCGTCGGCGAGCAAGTTGCGGTTCGACGAACCCAGCAGGGAAGCGCTGATGTCACCGCTCCAGGGCGAATCGCCGCTCCCGAACTCCGCCCAGGCACGCGCCGCAGCCAAGCGGTTGCGGCTCTCGTCGCGCGTGTCCTCGTGGACGAAGGTTACCGGATCGTAGCCGTCGAACTGGCTCATCCCGGTGAGCGCGATCGCTGCGGCGCCGACTTTTATCGTAGGCCCGATCGCGAATGTGCGGCGAACCCGGCCCGAGAGATTGCGGTAGCCGTCCTTGTCTCCGCCAGGCGCGCCGAAGCTGTCGATGCCGGTTGCCCGCTGCCAACCCACGGCGCCGGACAGGCTTCCCGCATTGCTCGTCAGCGCGGCTGAAGCGCTCGCGCGGGCGAAGCCGAACGACCCCGTTTCTGCTGAAGCGGCATAGCCAGGCGCATCGTCGAGGCCGTTCACGGAAATCACGCCGCCGATCGCGTCCGATCCCCACAGCGCCGATTGCGGCCCGCGCACGACTTCGATGCGCGAGGCGAGATCGGCATTGAGCAGCTCGAAGCGGGGCGCATCGCCCGAAGCCGGGTCGTTGATCTTGATCCCGTCGACGAACAGCAAGGTATGGTTCGCCTCCGACCCCCGGATTCTGACTTCGGTAAGCGAGCCCGCGGGGCCGATGCTGGTGACTGCGGCCGATGGAGTCAGCCGGAGAAGGCTGATCACCAGCGGCTCGTCCAGACGTTCGATCTCCTGCGGGTCGATGATGCTGACGCTCGCCGGCGTATCGCCGTCGCTCTCCGGCACGCGCGAAGCGGTGATGACGATCTGACTCGTGTCGATCGGCGCGGTATCGATGGGCAATGCGGGCATGGTATTCCCTTCCGTTGACGAACCTGTCGTCACAGAGGGATGCGCCGCATGCGCAGCGCGGGGCCCCACGCCCCCGCGGCTGGTCCCGGCCGGGGATACGGACGACCGACCATGGCAGGTTCCCGACTTGGCCGGAGGGTCCGGCGTTCACGGTTGCGGGCACAGCGCCGGATTTGCACCGGCTTCCCTTTGAACCGCCCCCGTCCGGCTTTCACCGGCGGGCGGCACCCTGGTCGATGGCGGTGCTATCGCCGCCGGGGACGGACTGTCAAATTGCGCTTGGGCCCGCTATTGAACCGGTCATGAGCAGCAACCACGCCCGTCTTGTCGCGCTCCTCTCGGCAATTGCCGCAGCCGCGGCTCTTCGCCTTGTGCCGCACCCGCCGAATTTTTCGCCGATTGACGCCATGGCGCTGTTCGCCGGCGCGTACATCGGTCGGCGCGCGCTCGCTTTCGCAGCACCGCTCGCAGCACTGCTGCTCAGCGACCTGCTGCTCGGCTTCTATCCCGGCATGCTGTTCCAATATGCAGCCGTCGCGGTCATCGTCCTGCTCGGCATGGCGGCGCTCTCGCGCAAGGGCGCATTCCGGATCGGCGGCGCCGCACTCGCGGGCTCGCTGCTGTTCTTCGCGATCAGCAACTTCGGAACGTGGCTGGTCGGCGGCATGTACGCGCACACGGCGGCGGGCCTCGCCGCCTGCTATGCCGCCGCGATCCCGTTCTTCCAGAACACCGTTGCCGGCGACCTGTTCTATGCCGCGCTGCTGTTCGGCGGCTTCGCGCTTGCCGAGCATTTGTTGCCCCGCCTGAGGGCAGGGGAGGCGCAGCCGGCCCAAGTTGCAACTTCGCCCCTCTCCCTGTAGAGGCGCCGCTCGTCCTGTCGCCGCTGGTCGGAAACCAGCGGCTAAGCCAAGGAAAAATCAGATGAAGTCCGGTAGCCACCCCGATTATCACATGATCAACGTCGAGATGACCGACGGCACCAAGTTCCAGACCCGTTCGACGTGGGGCAAGGAAGGCGACACGCTGCACCTGGAGATCGATCCCAAGGTCCACCCGGCCTGGGTCGGCGGCACGCGCCAGGTTCAGGAAGGCGGCCAGGTCGCGCGCTTCAACAAGCGCTTCGGCGGACTTTCTCTCGGAAAAAAATAAAAGGTGCGATTTTCGCCGCTGACCTCGGCCCCCGTACTGGAGACCGAGCGACTGCTGCTGCGCGGCTTCCGCGAGGACGACCTCGACGATCACGCAGCGATGCTCTCCGATCCGATCGTGATGCAGCATTTCGGCGGCCACCTGTTCGGCCGCGAGGATTCGTGGCGCAGGCTGCTTGGCGGCGTCGGCCTGTGGCAGCTTCAGGGAACCGGCCTTTTCGCGGTCGAGCGCAAGTCGGACGGCAAGCTCGTCGGCCATGCCGGCCTGTTCGACTATCATCGCGAGATGTCGCCGTCGATCGAAGGCAAGCCCGAGCTAGGCTACATCTTCGCGGCAGAGGTGCATGGGCAGGGGATCGCGCGCGAAGCATGCGACGCGGTGCTGGACTGGGCCGACAGCACGCTTGATGCCGACGAAATCGTCGCGATCATTTCGCCGGCCAATCAGCCTTCGATCAAGCTGGCGCAGCGTCTCGGCTTCGAGCGGCAGCCGGACGGGACCTATCGCGGCGAGTCGACGACGCTGTGGAGACGGAAACGGCCGCAGCGCTGATCAGAATGCGCTCAGACCCGTGATCGCGCGGCCGAGGATTAGCGCGTGAACATCGTGCGTGCCCTCGTAAGTGTTGACCGTTTCGAGGTTCGCGGCGTGGCGCATGACCTGGAACTCGGCCGAGATGCCGTTGCCGCCGTGCATGTCGCGCGACATTCGCGCGATATCGAGCGCCTTGCCGCAATTGTTGCGCTTGATCAGGCTGATCGCCTCCGGCACGAGCTCGCCCTCGTCGAGCCGACGGCCGACGCGAAGCGCCGCGTGCAGCCCTAGAGTGATCTCGGTCGCCATGTTCGCGAGCTTGACCTGAACGAGCTGGTTGGCCGCGAGCGGCTTTCCGAACTGCTTGCGGTCGAGCGTGTACCGGCGTGCCGCGGCGTAGCAATATTCCGCCGCGCCCATCGATCCCCAGGCGATCCCGTAGCGCGCGCGGTTGAGGCATCCGAACGGGCCTTTGAGCCCCTCGACATTGGGCAGAAGCGCCTCCTCGCCGACTTCGACGCCTTCCATCACGATCTCGCCGGTGATCGACGCGCGAAGCGACAGCTTCTCCTTGATCTTCGGCGCCGAGAGCCCGGCCATGCCCTTCTCGAGCACGAACCCGCGGATCTTGCCGCCATGCGCGTCGGACTTCGCCCACACCACGAACACGTCGGCGATCGGCGAATTGGTGATCCACATCTTGGTGCCCGATAGGCGGTATCCGTTTGCGGTCTTCTCGGCACGCGTGCGCATGCTTCCAGGGTCGGAGCCTGAGTCCGGTTCGGTCAGGCCGAAGCAGCCGACGATCTCGCCGCTCGCAAGGCGCGGCAGGTACTTCTGCCGCTGCTCTTCGGAACCGTAGGCCGAGATCGGGTACATCACGAGGCTCGACTGGACCGACATCGCCGAGCGATAGCCGCTGTCGACCCGCTCCACGGCGCGGGCGATGAGGCCGTAGCTGACGTAGCCGAGACCGGCGCCGCCATATTCGGGCGAAATGGTCGCCCCGAGCAGCCCGAGCGCGCCCATCTCGCTCATGATCTCGCGGTCGAACCGTTCCTCGAGATAGGCGGAGGTGACCCGCGGCTGAAGCTTCTCCTGGGCGTAGGCCTCGGCGGTGTCGCGGACGAGCCGCTCCTCGTCGGTCAGCTGGCGATCGAAGTCGAACGGGTCTTGCCAGTCGAACGGCAGGAGCTTTGGCTCATGATGCGCCGTGTCGTGCTGCTGCGCATCTGGAATCGGTGAGGTCGCCAATTTGTCGTCCCTGAAGGTGTAGGAAGTCGGCGGCTCCTTAGTCGCTTCCCCCGGCCTTGGCCACCTTGGCTCCTCCGCCGCCGCCGAAGCTTTGCTTAAAGGTGAGGGCGACGCGAACATGGCTGTTGCGGAAGCGATGATCGAGGAAGCTGGGTTCACCGGCTGTTCGATTGGGAATGAACTGCAGCAAGTCGCGCGCTCCGCCGGTGTTCGAGATGTCGTTGAAATTGAGCGTCAGCGTTTGCTGGCTGGTCGGGCGATATTCGACGAAGGCGTCGGCGAAAACACCGCCATTGTAGCGACTATCGAATACATCGGTGCGGAATAGAGTCGTGCGCGCGTTGTCGCCGGCATCGAAGCCGTAAGCGAACCTTCCGCTATCGCGGCGGACGTTGAGATCCCACTCCCATCGCGGGAAATTGCCGCTGAAGTCGCGCAGGTCGCCGGAGATCGGGTCCTCCACTCGGGTTCGTTGGATATTGCCGTGCAGCTTGACCCGCAGTCCCTTCCAGAAGCGGTCGAGCGGTGCGTCGAGGGTCAGGTCGGCATAGCCCTGCCGGCCGGTGCCGATGTTTCCCGGAGCGTCGAACCCGTCCGCGGTCAGGATTCGATCCTCGAGCAGGCTGATGAGGTCGTAGCCGAGCTCGAGCCGGGCTTGCCCGGTGCCGAATAGCGGATGTTCGACCGACAAGCGGCCTTCCCAGCTGCGCTGCGGTTGGAGGTTCGCGTTGCCGCCGTTGATCTGGTTGCTGGAGAGGTCTGCCGCACTGATGAAATCGTAAAAGTCGAGCTGCGCAACTGTTCGGCGCAGGATGAGCTGCGTGTGCCATCCGCCGCGCGGCTGCCAATCCAGCGTGACGCTCGGTTTGGCGAATTGCAGCTTGCGGTCGGCCGTTGCGTCGCCGCTCACTTTCAGGTCCGACAGTTCGTAGTTGAGCCCGACATCGACTCGCAGAGTCTTCGACAGCGGACGGCTGCCGTTGACCCAGAACTCTCCGCGAAGCTCGGTCACGCGCGCATTGTCGATCGGGAGATCGATCCGGGTCTGTTCGCCATCGGCATCGAACTCGAACAGGTCGAGATTGTCTTGCAGGGTGTTCCAGGCAACCTCTCCGCCGGCTTCGAACTGGAAGCCGAACACCTTCGGTCTGGTCCAGGTAAGCCGCCCAAGGGTCTCGTTGCGCTGCGACGTCGAGAGCTGCCGGTTTCCGCCCAGCACCTCGGTGAACCCGAGGTTACCCGAATCATATTCGTCGAGCGTGTGACGGCGCTCGCGAGTGGCGAGCCCGACGAACTTGATGGCGCCGCCGGACAGCGGCTTGGTGACGTCGCCGCCCAGCTCGAAGCTCTTGGTCGGGTAGTCCTCGATCAGCCGGTCGTCGTGCACCGGCGCATCCGCGGGGCTGACATGGTTGGTCTGGTGCAGGATGAAATGGTCGAAATGGTAGCGCAGGTTGATGTGGGCGGCGTCGGTCGCGCCTTTGTCGAGCGCCCAGCTGGCGGAGATGAACGGCGAATATTCGTACGTCCTGTTGACCTTGCGCCGGTACTCGATGAGCGCGCCCGTGGGGACGTCGGTGACGACGTCGGCGCCTTCCTCGGTGAAGTCGGAACGGGCGGTGTCGCCGGCGATGTTGAAGGTGGACGCCCCATGGGTAACGCTGATCGAGGCGCTTGCCGTCGGCGTGATCCTCCCGGTGTAATGACGCTCGGCGCCGATCGTCGCATTGCCGGCGACGCCGCCGCCTTCCTCGAGGATCAGGTTCGCGACCTGCGTCTTGCTCGCATAGTCCGCGCCGAAAATGTCGCCCGGTCCAACCTCGACCCGCTTTACACGGCTTGCCGGAATGCGGCTGAGGTAGGCGTCCAGCGTTTCCGACTTGGTGCTCGGTCGTTGGCCATTGATCACCACATTGCCGGCAACGCCGGCGAAGCCGCGGACGTCTGAAGTGCCGCCGTTGTTGTTCGTTCCAAGGTCGAGCGTGAAGCCCGGGATCCGCTGAACGATGTCGTACGCGGTGCGCGGCGCATATTCGGCGAAGAACGCAGCGTCGTATGCGGTCGTCCGGCTGTCCCGCGCCGGGGTCGCCTGGCCATTCTCGCCAGGGGCGCTCTGATCCGCCAGCGCCGGCGCGCCGCCGCCGAGCGCCGCGGCCGCAACTCCTGCAAGCGCCAAGGCGCGCATCGGAATCCCCCGTATCATCTCAGCGAAGCGCTGGTGCGCGTTCGTCCGGTCGGCCAGCAGCCTTCGACGAACCGACAGGCAATTCGGTGACCTGCTGGACCTAGACGACGACCGGTGCCCGTCAGTGCCTCTTGCCGAATGTCTTGAGCTCGACGAGCTTCTCGACCGGGGGCATCGACCCGTCCGCCCCGGCGACCCTGCGCACGAAGTCGGGGGTGATTCCCAGTGCCTTCAGCTCGACGAGCTTTTCGACCGGCAGGTGCCGGTAGCCGATGCGATCGAATCCGGCGATGAAATCGGGCGTGATGTCGAGCGCCTTGAGCTGCACCAGCTGATCGCCGGGCACGCCCGCATAGCCGATGCGTACAAAGCCGCCGATCCACGCCGGCGTAATGTCGAGCGCCTTGAACTGGATCAGCGTGTCGATGCTTTTGGGCCGGTATCCGGCCGCCGCCATTTCGCGGATGTAGGCCCCGCTTACGTGAAGCGCCGAAAGCGCCATCAGATTGTCGATCGACGGCACCGGGTAATGAGCGGCCGCGACCGCATCGATCAGCTCGCGGCGCGCGTTCACCGCCATGAGGCCGAACGCCTGCTCGCCTGTCGGGCGGCCGATCCCGCGGCGCTCGAGCAGCTGCGCGAATCCGGGATCGGCGGTGAAGCTGCAAGTGCCGCCGGCAAGCGACTGGCCGCCGTGCCCTGCGCAGTCGAGGCGACCGGCCTCGCGGATCACGGCAAAGCGGAGCGGACGGTCACCGGGGCCACGAAACCCGGCAAGGTCGAGCCCGGTGAGCTCGGTCGGGCTGAACTCGGTCGACCAGTTGTTGTCGTCGTGGCCGCGCGCATCGTAGCGAAAGGTCGCGCGGATCATGTCTCCGCCACCTCCGCGGGGCTCGAGGGTGAACCGGATCCATCCTGGCGCCGCGGCAGTGCAGGCCGAGGAGACGCTGACGAATGCGAGGATAAGGGCTCCGATCAGGGCGAGACAGCGGTTCATGGTTGGTCTCCTTCCTCAATTGTCCCGGGCAAAGCTCGCCCGTCCGCCCGACTCGGGCGCTTCGAAACTCGGCAGTTTTTCAGTTCAGCGGGTCAGCCGGCGGTCACGGCCCGTCGCGGCTCGCCCGAATCTCTTGCGGCGTAAGGCCGAGCGCCTTCGCCTCGACCAGTTCGTCGACGTCGAGGCGGACGATCCCCGCGCGCCGGAAGCGCTCCACGTCGGCCGGCGTCACACCGACGGCGCGCAGCTGCGTCAACTCCTCCAATGAGATGCGCGGGTATCCTGCAGCTGCCATGCCGCGGATGTAGTCCGGCCGCACGCCGACTGCATAAGCGCCGGCGATGTCGTCGGCATCCACATCGCGGTATCCGGCCCTTGCGAGTTCCTGGATGAATTCGGGCGTCACGCCGACGCCCTTGAGCTGGAGGATATCGTCGCTTGAGAGTCGAAGCTGCGGCGCGACCGCGCGGATCGACGCGACATATTCCGGTGTCGCTCCGACCGCTTTCATCGCGATCGCCCGGTCGATCGCCGAGTTGGCAGCATGCGGGGCGGGAGGCGCAGGCGGGGCGGGCGGAGCAGGAGGCGGCGGCGCGGCCATTACCGAAGCGAGTCCCGGAACCGCACGCGCGTCGGCATATTCGACAACGCTGCCATCAGAGCTGGTCAGGACCGTTCGTCTCTGGCCTCTCGAATCGGGCGGATAGACCTCGATGACGCCGCCGGACGGGCCGACCAGCCGGACCTTGCCGTTGGCTTGCGTCATGACGCTTGCGCCGCTGGCCGAGGTGGCGACGGTCACACCGTTGCGGCTCTCGACGCGCGCGCCGCTCGGCGCGATTGCCTCGAAGTCGCCGGTCGAGCTCGGCGGCGCGACGACAGCTGCCGCAGCCGCGACCGAGGTCGAAACGCCGCTGGCGATGAGGTGCGGCAAATCGGCCGGCACTTCGCGTGCGCCCGGATAATAAGCTGAGGCGGGAGCGCGAGCGGCGATACTGTTTCCCTTCGCTCCGCCGGCAGGAGTCAGGGTCAGCGCAGTGAGCGGCGCAGCAACGACGACCGCGCCGACGAACACGCCGATCGCGAAACTGCGCGCCGCCGGCCCGCGAACCGACTTACCGTCGAGCACCCGCGCGACCCGCCGGGCGAGCGAGCTCTTCGACGGCGCGACGCCATGCGCTCCAAGCAGCAGGCCGGGACATTCGTGCCGCGCCACTCCGACCAGAAGCTGGGCATAATCCGTGTCGGCGATGTCAGCGGCGAGGACCGCGTCGTCGGCGGTTTCCTCGCGCAGCTGGTGCGCCTCGCGGGCGAGCATCCACACCAGCGGGTTGAACCAGAACAGCGCAGTCGTGACCCGTGCCAGCAGCAGCTTGGCCCAGTCCATCCGGGCGACATGCGCAAGCTCGTGGGCGATGATCGCTTCGGCCTCGTCCGACGCTTCGACCGCCCGCGTGTTGAGCAGGATCACCGGCCGCATCAGCCCCCAGCTGATCGGCGAGGCGAGCTCGTTACTCGTGAGCAGGGCAGTTCCGTGCTTGAACCCCATCCGCCGCTGCGCGCGCGCGAGCGCGCTCAGCCAATGGCCGTCGACCAGCACGTCCGCGCGGGCGCGAAGCGCGATCAGCCGCGCAAGCGCGAGCGCGGTGATCAGCAGCAGGATCGCGGCAGGAACTGCGTAGGCCGCGGATGCCGCCGCGGCGGCGCTGATGGTCGGGCGCGATTCCTGCGCGGGCACGGGCACCAGTGCAGCAGTGGATCGCACCGGCGCCGGCCTGGAAACTGCGGGGGCGGCGGCAGGAGCTTCGATCGCCCGTGCGTGGCCGAACAGGGCAGGGGCTTCGACGGTCCATCGCGGGAGCACCAGCGGCGCGAGCGCCATGATGACCAGCGCGAGGAGGCCGATGTGCGCGACCCACGACCGCTCGGCCGCCGAGCGCCGCTTCATCAGCTCGAGCAGGCCGAGCGTCAGGCCGGCAATGACCAGCGACTTGAGCGCGATTGCGACCAGGACCGACATCAATTGCCCCCTTTCGCCTTGCGTGCACGGGCGATCATTTGTTCGAGCTCGTCTAGCTCGTTGTCCTTGAGCTTCTCCGACATGCCGAGCAGCGCCGTCGCAGCACTCGCCGGCGAGCCGTTGAAGAACACGCGGACGATCTCGCTCAACGCCGATTTCTTGGCGACCGTGTCCGACACCGCGGGGCTGTAGAGATACCCGCGCTGCGATTCGCTGCGCTGGACATAGCCCTTGTCCTCGAGTCGCTTGAGCATCGCGCGAACCGCCGACCCGCTGAGCGGATCGGGCAGCGCCTCGCAGATTTCGGACACGAGCACCGGTCCCCGCTCGTAGAGGATATCGACGATCTGCCGTTCACGAGGCGGGAGCTTGCTGAGCATGCGCATACATCCTGTTCCTGCACGGAATCGCCGCGCTACATTTGTAGAGTGCTACATTTGTAGCGTGAATGCAAGCTGAATGTTTAGCAGGGCTCGCGCGCGAGCACACGCGCTTCCAGGATTGGTCGCGGCCAGCTTGGCGGATGGGGTGGGATTCGAACCCACGGACGCTTGCACGTCGCCGGTTTTCAAGACCGGTGCCTTAAACCGCTCGGCCACCCATCCATGTAAGGCGCTTGTCAGAGCGCTTCGCGCGGTTTTCAAGACCAGTGCAGCCAACGCGTGTCGATTGGGCTTCGAGTGGGGGACTATCGACAGCGACATGCGCTACCCGTTGCGGACGTGAACTCATCTGGTAGGGTTCCCTCTTCTTGCTGGGGCTCCGTTGCACTTTCACCTTCCCAAACCGCTGCATGGCTGGCGTGAGTTCGTCGGCGAGGTCGGCATCATCGTGGTCGGCGTGCTGATCGCGCTTGGCGCCGAGCAAGTTGTGGAGGACCTGCATTGGCGTCACGCCGTAAGGATGCAGCGGGAAGCGCTTCACGAGGAGATCCAGGGCGATCTTTCAACCGCATCCTACCGATTGCTGCAGGAACCTTGCATCAGCCGCCGGCTGAACGAATTGATGATCGTCTTCGAACGCCACAAGGCTGGGCAGCCGCTCGGCCTCGCGGGCGCGGTCGGCTCACCGGCGGTGCTCGGGGCTGCCGCAGGCGCGTGGGAGACCGCTTCTCACGGCGAGACCCTCGATCATATGCCGCTCGATGAACGTCTCGAGCTTGGGGCCGCGTTCGTTGGCTTTGCCAAGCTGAGTGATGAACTTCAGCAGGAAAGTCACACATGGGATGACCTCGGTCGCCTCGATCATCCGGACATCCTCGAAGCCGCTGACTGGTCCGACTTGCGCGCTGCTTACGCGAGGGCGGCGCGATGGGACACGCGCGTAGCATTCTTGGCTCAATGGATGCTCACGAAGCAGACGGCCGGCCAAAAGCCTGATGTGCTTGGTCCCGACGTGGTCGACGTCATTCGGGAGCGGCCGCTTTGCAAACCGCTCCTTCAAACTGAACGGCGCTAGAAGCAGCTGTAGGTCTATTGCCGAAGGCGGTCGCAGCTCAGGTCTGTTTTCGACCCGAGGAGGTATCGGAACTGGCCGCATGCCGAGCCGAGCTGTGCAAGGCGCGCGATGAACCAAGCTGGCCGTGCGGGGGTTATCCCCTCTAGCCTCGGACGTAGGGAGGATGAGCGTAGTTGTCGGGGATCAGCACCTGGATCTGGATTGTGGCGTCGGCCGCGTCGGTCGGCTCGGCGGCCCCTCCGGCTCCTGTCGATCTGACGGCGACGGCTGCCGCAGTCGCGCAATCGACGGACACCAGCTGGGACACATACAAGGTGCGGCTCGCAGGACTCGCGCGGCTCCAGGGTGTCCGCGAATCGACCATCCGGGCGAACGTCCCCGACCTTTCAATCAACGATCGCGTGATCCAGCTCGAGCGGACCGAGCCGGTCGCTCATTCGTCCGGCGGCGTGGTCGGTGCGCTCGCGCCCTACTTGCGAGTCCACGTCACCCGCTCGCTCATCTCGCGCGGACGAGCGAATTATCGCGAGCATTATGACGGGCTGCGCCGGATCGACGCGCGCTACGGAGTCGACCCGTCGGTGCTGATGTCGATCTGGGGCATGGAGACCAGCTACGGCACCGTCACCGGCAGCACCGACCTGCTCGGCGCGCTTTCGAGCCTCGGCTATTACGGCCGTCGCCGGGCGATGTTCGAAAACGAGTTCGTTTCCGCCCTCAAGCTGATCGATCTCGGCGTGCCCCGGCGCGAGCTCAAGGGGAGCTGGGCAGGAGCGACCGGCTATCCCCAGTTCATGCCCTCGGTCGCGCTGCGCCTGCGCGCCGACGGCGACGGCGACGGCTATGCGGACATCTGGCGCAACGAGCTCGACGGGCTCGCGTCGATCGCCGCCTATTTGCGCGATGCGGGATGGAAGCCGAACACGCCCTGGGGCATTCCGGTACGAACGCCTGGCAGCCTCAACAGGCAGGCGATCGTCTCGCGGATCACCGCGCCGCGGTGCCCGCAGGTCTATCGCCGGTTGAGCAGGTGGCTGACCATGCGCGAGTGGCGGGCGCTCGGTGTCGCACCGACCGGCCGATCGCTGCCGGATAGTGAAATGGCCAGTCTGATCGAACCCGACGGGCCGAACGCGACCGCCTATCTCCTCACCACCAACTATCGCGCGATCCTCGATTACAATTGCTCGAATTTCTACGCGATTTCGGTCGGAGTTCTGGCGGACGCGATTGCCGGGCGATAGACAGGGGTCTCGCCAGCCTCAAACCAGGGGAATTCAGCCATCACGATGCGCCGCACGCTTGTTCTCGCCACCGCCGCCTCCGTCCTCCTCGCCGGCGCAGCGCCTGCCGCGGCGCCGCAGTTCGATACGCCCGCCAAGGTCGCCTATCTCTACGACGTCAACTCAGGCGCGGTGCTCTATTCGAAGAACGCCGACATGCACATGCCGCCGGCCTCGCTCGCGAAGATGATGACGACGCTCGTCGCCTTCACGCTGATCGACCAAGGCAAGCTCCCGCTCAACAAGATGTGCACTGTGCGCCCGGAAACGTGGCAGAAATGGCATGGCCCCCAGGCCGGCTCGACCATGTTCCTCAGCCCGAACGAGCAGGTCAGCGTCGAAAACCTGCTGAAGGGGATCGTCACGCTGTCCGGGAACGACGCGTCGGTCGTGCTCGCCGAATGCATCGGCGGCACCGAACAGGCCTTCACCGATGAAATGAACGCGCTCGCGAAGCAGATCGGAGTCACGAACAGCCATTTCTGCACGGCGAACGGCTGGCCCGACAACGACTGCACCTATGTCACCGCGCGGGATCTCGCCGCCATCGCCAAGACGACGATCGAGCGCCACCCCAAGCTCTACAAGGAATTCTATTCCCTCCCCAATTTCAGCTGGGGCAAGACGATGGCCGGCCAGGCGATCACTCAGGAAAACCGCGATCCGCTGCTGGGGCGGGTGCCAGGCGCGGACGGGTTGAAGACCGGCCACACGGAAGAAGCTGGCTACGGCTTCACGGGATCGGCCGAGCAGAACGGACGCCGCCTGATCGAGGTGCTGGCCGGCATGGACAGCTGGAACCAGCGGGTCCAGGAATCGACCCGGCTCATCCAGTGGGGCTTCAACGCGTGGAACGACAAGCCGCTGTTCAAGAGCGGCGCGAAGGTCGGCGAAGCGCAGGTGCAGATGGGCAGCTCGAGCTCGGTCCCGCTGATGGCACCGCGCGATCTGGCGGTGAGCGTGCCCGCGGCGATCTCGCTGACGAACAAGCCGGTCACGATGAAAATTCGCTACGAAGGGCCGCTGATTGCACCGATCGCGAGGGGGCAGGAAGTCGCCCAGCTGGTCATTACGACCGCCGACACGCCGCCGCAGGTGGTTTCGCTCGTGGCCGGCGACGATGTCGGCAAGGCGGGCTTCTTCGGCCGCATCTGGCTCGGCTTGAAGCAGATCATCTGATTGCACTTCTTGTTGGGCTGGACCGCGGCCTTCGCCGAGGTACTAGGGAGCGATGCGCGGCAAGTTCATCACGCTCGAAGGCGGGGAGGGTGTCGGCAAGTCGACGCAGGTAAGGGCGCTCGCCGGTGCGCTTCGCGACCGCGGGATCGACGTCCTCGTCACCCGCGAACCGGGCGGAAGCGAAGGAGCGGAGAAGATTCGTGAGCTATTGCTGGCCGGATCCGAGGAGAGATGGGGACCGCGGGCTGAAGCTTTGCTCTTCGCCGCCGCCCGCGCAGACCACGTGGAAAAGACGATTCGGCCAGCTCTTGAAGGCGGCCATTGGGTTTTGAACGATCGTTTCGTCGACAGCTCGCTCGCTTACCAGGGCGGCGCGGGAGGACTCGGGATCGAGACCGTGCGCGAGATCAACGCGTTCGGGATCGCCGGCTGCTACCCCGACCGGACACTCGTCCTGACCGCAACCGAAGGCAGCGAGCGTGCACGCGCAAGGGACAGCGGCGGAAGCGACCGGATCGGCGGCCGTCCCGACGACTATCACCGGAAGGTCGACGCGGCCTTCCGGATCATTGCAGCCGAGGAGCCCGAGCGGGTCCGGCTAATCGACGCGTCGGGGTCGCCTGAGGAAGTCACGCAGCGCCTGCTCGACGCCATTGCGGACCTGCTGCCGTGATCGTCGGACAGGATAAAGCCGTCGAGCAGTTCCGGGCGGCATGGGCCGGGCGGAAGCTGCATCACGCATGGCTGCTCGCGGGACCGCGCGGCGTAGGGAAGGGCACGTTCGCCCGGGCTGCGGCGCGACGCGTGCTCGCCGATGCGGCGGGACCGGCGACCGAGCTTCCCGGCCTCGAAACATCCGCGGATCATCGGATGGTGAAGCTGGTCGACGCCGGGAGCCACCCCGACATGCGCTGGCTCGAACGGCTGCCGAAGGAGAAGGGCGAAGGCCTCGCCCGCGACATTACGGTCAAGCAAATCCGCGGATTGGGCGAGTTCATGGGGATGACCGCGGCGCTATCGCCGTGGCGCGTCGCGGTCATCGACAGCATGGACGAGCTCAACCGGGAAGCGTCGAACGCGCTCCTCAAGATGCTCGAGGAGCCGCCGCCGAACACGTTGTTCTTCCTCGTCAGCCATGCGCCCGGACGATTGCTGCCGACCATCCGCTCGCGCTGCAGGCGGCTGAATTTCGATCCGCTTGATGATGACGCCATGACGTCAATCCTGGAAGCCCAGTCTCCGCACCTCAGTGATGCCGAGCGCAAGCGGATCGTCTCCATGTCCTTCGGCTCGGCGGCGCGGGCGCTCGCCTTCGCCGAGCTCGGGCTCGCCAAGATCGAGGATTCAGCGCTCGCGATCCTTCGGCAGGGGGACCCCACCAATGCACGTCGGGCCGAGCTTGCGAACGAGCTCGGGAAGAAGGCGTCGGCCGAGCGTTATGCGGCGTTCCTCGAGCTCGCACCGTCGCTGATCGCGCGGGAGGCGCGGGAGTTGCGCGGAGCATGGCTCGAGCGCGCACTCGACGCTTACGCCAAGACCCGGGAGCTCGCCGCAGTCGCGCCGCGCGTTTCACTCGATCCCGCAGCGACCGTCTTCCAGATCGGCGGATTCCTCGCGGAAGTCGCACCACCCGCTTCCTTGAAGCGCTAGGGGCGGGCGGCTAGGGGCACGCCATGGGCGAGCCCTTCTACATCACGACCGCGATCAGCTACCCCAATGGGCCGCCGCACATCGGCCACGCCTATGAAGCGATCGCCGCCGATGCGATCGCGCGCTTCCATCGCCAGGAAGGCAGGGACGTGCGGTTCCAGACCGGCACTGACGAGCACGGACTCAAAATGGCCCAGGCAGCCCGCGAGGAAGACGTCGAGCCACGCGAGCTCGCCGACAGAATGTCACGGCTTTTCCAGAACATGTGCGATACTCTTGATGTATCGTACGACCGGTTCATCCGGACCTCGCAACCGGACCATTACCGCGCGAGCCAGGCGCTGTGGACGGCGATGGAGGAGAGGGGAGACCTCTATCTCGGCCGCTACGAAGGTTGGTATTCGGTTCGGGACGAGGCCTATTACGACGAAAGCGAGCTGACTGTCTCTGACGACGGCGAGAAGCTGTCGCCGCACGGCACGCCGGTCGAATGGACGGTCGAGGAAAGCTGGTTCTTCCGCTTGTCGAAATATCAGCAGCCGCTGCTCGATCTCTACGCCGCGCACCCGGAGTTCATCCGACCCGAGAGCCGCCGCAACGAGGTCGTGCGTTTCGTCGAGGGCGGTCTTTCCGACCTGTCGATCTCACGCACCAGCTTCGACTGGGGAGTTCCGGTGCCGGGGAGCGACGGGCACGTGATGTACGTCTGGCTCGACGCGCTGACCAATTACATCACCGGGCTTGGTTATCCCGACGACACGGAGCTCTGGCGCCGCTTCTGGCCCGCCGACCTTCACCTGATCGGCAAGGACGTGGTGCGTTTCCACGCGGTCTATTGGCCCGCATTCCTGATGTCGGCCGGGATCGCCCTTCCAAAGCAGGTCTATGGCCACGGGTTTTTGCTCAGCCGCGGCGAGAAGATGTCGAAGAGCGTCGGCAACGTGGTCGATCCGATCGTGCTCGCCGACCGCTTCGGAGTCGATGCGCTGCGCTATTTCCTGCTGCGCGAAGTCACGTTCGGGCAGGACGGCAGCTACAGCGCCGAAGCGATCGTCACCCGCGCCAATGCCGAGCTCGCCAACAGCTTCGGCAACCTCGCCCAGCGCGTCCTCACCCAGATCGTGCGCAACTGCGGCGGCGGACTACCCGAGATCCACGGCCACACGAACGCCGACAATGCGCTGTTCGACACAGTCTGCGGCGCGGCGGGCAAAACGATGCCTGCCGCCTACGAGGAACTTGCGCTGTCAAAGGCGTGCGAGGCGTGGATCCACGCGGTGTTCGCGTGCAACGCCTATATCGACGAGCAGGCGCCGTGGGCGCTGCGCAAGAGCGATCCGCAGCGAATGGAGACGGTGCTCGCGACGTTGTTCATCTGCATCGCGATTCTCGCCGTCGCCATCCGTCCGGTGATCCCCGGAAGCGCGGACCGGCTGCTCGATGCGATGGGGATCGATCCGAAGCTGCGCAGCTTCGACGCGATCACGAGCCATTGGTATTCACCGTTGGCCGAAAGCGAGTTCCGCCTTGCGCAGCCGATACCCTTATTTCCGCGCCTGGAACTCGAAGAGGCGGCGGCATGAGGCTGATCGACAGCCACTGCCATCTCAATTACGAAGGGCTGGTCGAAAGACAGGCCGAAGTCCTTGAGAACGCCCGTGAACGCGGCATCGCCGGCTTCCTCAACATCTCGACCCGGCAGCGCGAGTGGAGCGACATCGTCGCCGTGGCAGAACGGGAGCCGGACGTCTGGGCGAGCGTGGGCGTTCATCCCCACGAGGCCGATGCCCATCCCGATCTCGGGGCTACAGCGCTCGTCGAAGCGGCAGATCACGCGCGGGTGATCGCGATCGGCGAGTGTGGGCTCGATTATTTCTACGACAAGTCCGACCGGGCGGCGCAGCGCGAGCGCTTCCAGGCGCATATCGACGCCGCGCGCCAGACCGGCTTGCCGCTCGTCGTCCACACGCGCGAGGCGGAGGATGACACGGCGGACATGCTCGAGGCCGCGGTGAAGCAGGGGGGCGTCACGGGCGTGCTACACTGCTTTACCGGATCCGCCGAGCTTGCGCGCAAGGGGCTCGACCTCGGCTTCTACGTTTCCTTGTCAGGCATCGTAACGTTCAAGAATGCCCAGGACCTGCAGGCGACCGCGAAATGGCTGCCCGCAGACCAGATGCTGGTCGAGACCGATTCCCCGTTCCTCGCGCCAGTCCCGCACCGCGGGCAGAAATGCGAGCCGGCGTTCGTTGCCGATACGGCGAGCTTTGTAGCTCAGCTGAGGGGAGAGGACGCGGAAGAACTCGCCGAAGCAACGACCGCCAACTTCTTCCGATTGTTCAACAAAGCCCAAGAGCGGTAGCTTGAAGGTCCGCGTGCTGGGATGCGGGACGTCAACCGGAGTTCCGACAATCGGCAACGATTGGGGAGCGTGCGATCCGCAAGAGCCGCGCAATAGCCGGCTGAGGACGTCCATCCTGGTGGAAAGCGCCGGCGCGACGATGCTGGTCGATTGCGGGCCGGACCTCAGGCAGCAGCTCCTCGCAGCGCAGGTCAGCCGTCTGGACGGCGTGATCGTCACCCACACGCATGGCGATCATTGCCACGGCATCGACGATCTGAGACCGGTTTCGCAGGCGATCGACGGACCGGTGCCGCTTCATGCACGGGCCACCGTGCTCGAGGAACTGGAACAGCGGTTCGCATACGCCTTCGCCCGATCGGAATTCTATCGTCCGATCGTCGAGCCGCGACAGCTTCCAGGTGAGGTGCAGTTCGGAGCGGCGCGCGCTCGGTTCGTCGATCAGCCACACGGTGCGACCACATCGCTCGGCATGCGCTTCCAGGAGAGTGGCTGGTCGGTCGGTTATGCAATCGACTTCAGCGACTTAACCGACGAGATGGCGAGTCTTTATGAGGGCGCCGACGTTTGGATCGTCGACTGCCTGACACGGGGGCCGCACCCGACACACGCGCATCTCGACGCGGTGCTCGGCTGGGCGAAGGAATTGCGCATCGGACAGCTGTATCTCGTTCACATGGGCAACGGCCTCGATTATCAGTCGCTCATTGCCGAGCTGCCCGATTGGGCGGCGCCAGCTTATGACGGGCTCGAGATCGCCTCATGATGACCAACGACCTGATGCTCGGCGGCGTCTACATCCTGATGGCGATCATGCTCGTGCTCGGCTCGCTCATGTCCCGCCGCGAGCCGGTCGCGAAGCTTCTGACGATGGCCATGGCATGGATCGTGATTTTCGCAGCCGGCTTCATCCTGTTCACATTCCGCGACGACTTCGGCTATCTCGCGCAGCGCCTGAAGGCCGAGGCGATCGGGTCTCCGGTGACCGAAGGGCAGGTGACGCGCATCCCGATGGCGATCGATGGCCATTTCTGGGTCCACGCAAAGCTCAACGGCCGCGACGTCAAGTTCCTCGTCGACAGCGGCGCGACCATGACCACGGTGGACCGCGGCACGGCGAACGATGCCGGTGTGAAGGTCTCGCCAAGAGCCGACGAGTTCGTCCGCACCGGCAACGGAATCATTCGCGTTGCCACCGGGCAAGCCGACGAGCTCAGCATCGGCAACATCGTCCGCCACGATGTCGGGCTGCAGGTCGCCGCAAATGACGATCTCAACGTGCTCGGGATGAACTATCTTTCGACCCTCAAGCGCTGGGGGGTCGAAGGACGATGGCTGATCCTCGTCTCCTGACCCATACACAACTTTACATAATGCATATTATCATACTTTCAGAATGGACCGGCGCGGGAGCCCCCGATGTCGCTTGAGCGCCTGCGCGGAATCATGCGCCGCCTGCGGGATCCGAAGACCGGCTGCGAATGGGACACCGTCCAAACGTTCGCGACGATCGCGCCATACACGATCGAGGAAGCCTATGAGGTCGCAGACGCGATCGCGCGCAACGACATGGATTCGCTGGCCGACGAACTCGGCGATTTGCAGCTCCAGGTCGTCTTCCACGCGCAAATGGCGGAGGAAGCCGGCCATTTCACGCTCGAGGATGTGCTGGACCGCATCTGCGACAAAATGGAACGGCGGCACCCGCACATCTTCGGTGATGCCGAGCATGGCGGTCACCAGCTGTGGGAACAGATCAAGGCCGAGGAACGCGCAAGCAACCCCGACAAGAGCGCGCTTGGCGGGGTCGCGCTTGCGCTGCCGGCGCTCGAGCGCGCCGCCAAGCTTCAGCGCCGCGCAGCGCGCGTCGGCTTCGACTGGCCAGACGCGTCAGGACCGCGGGCGAAAATCGACGAGGAGTTGGCGGAGCTGGACGCCGAAAGCGATCACCACCGCATGCTCGACGAGCTCGGCGACCTGCTGTTCGCCGTCGTCAACCTCGCACGACATCTCAACATCGAGCCGGAAGCCGCGCTGCGCCAGGCCAACACCAAATTCGAGCAGCGCTTCCGCGCGATCGAAACCGGGCCAGGGTTCGCCGCCATGAGCCTCGAGCAAAAGGAAGACCTGTGGATCGCCGCGAAGAAGGCTCAGGCAGATTCGAGCGCCTGAAAGCGCGCCCAATTGTCGGGCGACAGGCGCACCGAAAGCTCGAGCTCGTCATGTTCTACCCGCTGATCGAGCACTTCGCCGCGCGAATGGAGCCACGCGATCTTGCCGCCCGCGCTTGCGGGGAGCCGGATGCAGTGGATCTGCTCTCCGTTGCGAAGGCACTCCGCCATGCGCTCGCGCAATGAATCGAGACCCTCGCCCGTCGCGGCTGAAATCGGCACCACATCCTGGCGACGCTTCGCTTCCTCGACGAGGCGTGCGCGGTCTTCGTCCGACAGGAGGTCGATCTTGTTCCAGGCTTCAATTCGCGGCGGCGCGCCCTCTTCCGCAAGTC
>JAICXO010000097.1 GCA_025980335.1 Sphingomonas sp.
ATCTGGTCGAGGATCACGCCCGCGCTGCTGCTCGTGACGATGATGTCGCTCAATGCTTTCACCGCCGCCGAGCAGTTGATGTAGGTCAGGGCGATATGGTCCGGGTGCGCCGCGCGGAAGGCGGCGAACTGATCGGGCGGGCAGCTGTCCTCGAGGCTGCAGCCGGCGTCCATGTCTGGCAGGATCACGGTCTTTTCCGGCGACAGTATCTTCGCCGTCTCGGCCATGAAGCGGACGCCGCAGAAGGCGATCACCTCGGCATCGGTCGCTGCCGCCTTGCGCGACAAATCGAGGCTGTCGCCGACGAAGTCCGCGAGGTCCTGGATCTCGGGCTTCTGGTAATAATGGGCGAGGATCACGGCGTTGCGCTCGCGCTTTAGCCGCGCGATCTCGCCGAGCAGGTCGAGCCCTTGCAAACTTGTGGTCTGAACGGTCATTTCTGGCCGGCGTGCCTGCGCTCGTAATCCTTGATCGCCTGCTCATATGGGACCGAGCCCGTGATATAGCTAGGGACGTCGTTCCCGTCGGTCGGGAAGCGCGCCACCACCTTCACGTTCTTGAAACCCGCCGCGAGCAGCGGCATCGCGAAGCTCCGCTCGACCGCTTGCCGGGCCGACTGCCGCGCGAGCTGCATCGGCACCGCAGCGGTCGCCTGCTTGCGCAAGTCCTGGACCGCTCGGTCGCGGTTGGTCTGGTCGAGCTGTTGGTTGGTATCGGTCAGCGCCGAAAGCACGCCGCCGCCGCCATATTCCTTGACCGCATTGATATCGATGTCCGGTCCGGCGACCTCGACGTCGGGAAGCTGGACCGTCAGCGTGTTGCTGGACGCGTTCCAGCTGACGTCCTTCGGCTGGAGCTTCGACATATCCAGCTCGTAGCGCACGTCGCCGGGAAGGATCAGCGTCCGCTCGGAGTTGAGAAGCCCGCCGAGGCGCTGCTGCTGGCTGGTGACCACCGATACATAGCGCGCGGCGAACACGGTGAGGCGGTTCTCCGCGCGCATCGATTTGAGGCTCGCACTTGCGATCGTCTCCGGGTCAGGGCCGCCGAAGATCCGGTCGGCGATGCCGGTCGTGATCCCGAGCAGCACGCCGAGGATCAGCGCCACCACGATCGCTGCAAGCGCGACCCAATTCCTTATGCGGTTGTCCATTCGTCTCCCGCTTGTTCAACGAGCCCGCGGCGCTGGAGGTCCAGCAGGTGGGCGAGCACCGAGCCGCCGGCTGCCGTCACCAGCCGCGGGTCCAGCCCCGGATAGGCGTTGGCGACGATGTCGGGAACGGCGCGCGGGCGCTCGGCGACGAGGCGGAGGATCTGCTTCTCGCGTTGCATCCGATGGCCCATCAGGTGCCGCACATATTGCTGCGGGTTGGTGACCGCGCCGCCGTGCGCCGGATAATAGACGCGGTCGTCACGCTGTCTTAGCTTGTCGAGGCTCTGCATGTACGCGGCCATGTCGCCGTCGGGCGGAACGACGACGGTCGTCGACCAGCCCATCACGTGATCGCCGCTGAACAGCGCGTCGCCGTGGGCGAAGCACAGGTGGTTCGACGTGTGTCCGGGCGTGGCGACCGCGACGATCCGCTCTCCGTCGACCTCGACCGCGTCGCCGTCTTCGAGCACGCGCTCCGGCGCGTAATCGCCATCGAACGAAGCGTCGGCGCGCGGACCGACGCTCTCCAGCGCGAGCGGCGCGCAGCCGATGATCGGCGCGCCCGTGCGGTCTGCGAGCGGCCGTGCGGCAGGGCTGTGGTCGCGGTGGGTGTGGGTGCACATGATCGCGATCACGTCGCGGCCGCCGATCGCCTGCTCCAGCGCATCGAGATGCTCGGGCAGGTCGGGTCCTGGGTCGATCACCGCGAGTTCGTGCTCGCCGACGAGATAGGTTTGCGTGCCGAAATAGGTGAACGCGGACGGATTGTGCGCGAGCATCCGGCCGATGCCGGGTTCCACTTGCTCGAGCCTGGCGTAAGGCGCTTCCACGCCGCCGCCTCTCGCACGAGCGGCGGCGCCTTGGCTAGCAGTTGAGGTTGTAGGGGCCGTCGCTGCCGACTTCCTGGCCCGAGCGCATGATCCGCAGTTCAAGCTCGCCGCCGACCACGTGCCTGCAGACGTCCTCCGGAACGGCGAAGCGGAGCGATTTGCCCTTCTTGAGCTGCGCCAGCTCGACGTCCGCCTTGGGATCGCCGTCCCGAACGAAGCTCAGGCTGGTGTCCGCCGGCAGGTCCTCGCCCGCGCTGACGATCAGCAAGGTATCGCGCGTGAAGCCGGTGCAAGGCCCCTCGATCCCGCCGGGCGTGTAACAGCTCAGGCGCATCCGTGGCTTGGGCAGCACCGCGGCGACGCTGGCAACACCGCCGGCAAGCACGTGCGTCGCCGGCGGAGGCGCGGTCGGGATCGGCGGAAGCGCGGCATAATCGCTGAGCGGCGCGGCTGGAGCCGTCCGACGCGGCGCGAGCGCGGTCTCGGCGGGCTTCGCCTGCGGAAGCGGCGGAAGCGGCGAAATGCCGTCGAGCGCAGTGGTCTTCTGGACCGGTACCAACGTGTCGAGCGCGGTCGCGCTCTTGATCTCGAGCCGGCCGATTTCGGCGTTCAGCGCGGTGACGATCTGGTCACGTACCGCAGCCGGCATGTCCTTGTTCGAATCGATCTTCGACACGGCATCCTTGAGCGTGCCGATCCACTCGGCGTCGCTCTGGCCCTGCTTGCCGCACAGCTTCACTTTCGACTGGTGCGGCTGGCCGGCGACCACCTCCTTGACCACGGTCTCGAACTTGTGGGCATCGCAGTTCTGCATCAGCTGCTGTGCCTCGGTGCTCGGGGTCGCATCAGGCGGCGCGGCCGTGGCAGCGCCCGCGGCCGCAAGGCCCAAGGCCGTGCTCATGAAGATGATGCGCCCCGTCACGATGATCCCTTCTTCCGCTTCGGCGGTGAATGCCCGTTGAACCGCTTAGGCCGCAAGCACGGCGCCGACGGGAGCGACGCGAAGCTGCTCGGCGCGGCGTGCAAATGCGGCGGGGTGAACCCGCCCGAACAGCGCCTCCATGCTGCTGTCCCAGCCGAATTCGAGTGCGCAGGCGCGCGCTTCGGCGGCGATCTTGCGCCGGTCGGCGTTCCACATCGCGAGAATGTTGGCTGCCATGGCCGCGGAATCGCCGACCGGGCCAAGCCGCCCGACGGCGTCGGTGACGCGATCGATCATCGCTCCCGCGGCGACTCCAACCACCGGAAGGCCGGAGGCCTGGGCTTCGACGATCGATACGCCGAACGTCTCGTCCGCCATTCCCGAGACATAGATGTCGGCGCTCGCGAGCCATTGGGCGAGCTCTGCCCGGCTCTTCATGTAGCCGGGAAGCACGATCCGCCCGTCCCCCATTGCGGCGATCTCGCCCTTGAGCGGGCCTTCGCCGATCAGCGCGAGCCTGGCCCCAAGCGAGGCCGGCAGGCGACGGAACGCGTCGACGACCAGGTCGGGCTTCTTCTCGCCATCGAGGCGGCCGACATAGACCAGCAGCGGCTGGGCGGGCGTGAGGCCGAGCTTGCGGCGCAAGCGTTCGTCGCGCCGCTCGGGCCCGAACTCCCCGAGCTCGACACCGAGGGGCACGACGTCGACCTCCGGAATGCCGAGGCTGCGCAGCTTGGTCGCGCCGCCGTTCTCGCTTAGCGCGAACGTCGCGTCGAAGCGGCGATAGAGTAGCCCGCAATAGCCATAGCAAACGCGCGCGAGCAGCCCGGCCACGGGCTTCGTGAGGAATTTCGACAGTGGCCGCTCGACATAGACGGTCGGGAAATCGGTCATGTAGGCGGCGACCAGCGCGGTCTCCGGGTGACGCTTGCGATAGCCGATCGCGGCCCACGGCAGGTTGTACGCGTCCTGGCACTCGATCAGGTCGGGCCGGAACTGCTCGAGCGCCGCGCGCACCGCGCGGTTGCGGAGCATCAGCCGGTAATGGGGACTGCCCGGCACGCGAGGCGACCCAACCATGACGGTTACCGCCCGATCCTCTTCGATGAACTCGTCGCGCGGCCCGGGCACGATCATCAAATGGCTGTGCGGGGTCGACGCGAGGATATGGCGCCGCTTGTGAAGCAGGTAGGTACGCACGCCGCCCCCGACGTCCGACCAGCTCTGCGTCAGGTCGCAGAACAGCTTGGTGCCTGGGGGGCGCCCGAAATTGGGATCGTAATGGTTCACCGGAACATCAAACCCCGGCCCATGCGCAAAGTGCCAAAGCGGAGCGACGGTCGCGCGTGTCGGAAATCTTTACGCAATCCTCATCCGCCTTTTCCTCGTCCAGAGAAGAAATCGCTGAAATCCGCCGCTTCTTCAATTTGGCACGCGCATTGCTACACTAACCGCGTCCACTTGGTTCCACGCCACGAAGGGGCGGTTGCAGCGGTTCTCTGGTCCCCTGCGCCGCCCCTTCTCCTTATCTTCATTCCTCCCCATCATCGCGCGATGGGGCGGCACCGCACCAGTTACCCCTCGACCGCTTCGCTGGTTCCCCTCCCCACGAGCTGCGCTCGCACGGAGGAACTCACGCCTGCGTACCAAGCAGCTCCTGCAATTCGCCGTTTTCGAACATCTCCATCATGATGTCGGAGCCGCCGACGAACTCGCCTTTGGCATAGAGCTGCGGGATCGTCGGCCAGTCCGAATACTGCTTGATCGCCTGCCGGATCTCCGGGTCCTGAAGCACGTCGACGGTTTCATACGTCGCGCCGAGCCGGTCGAGGATTGCGACCGCGCGGCTCGAAAAGCCGCATTGCGGAAACAGCGGGGTGCCCTTCATGAACAGCACCACGTCGTTGTTCTTGACGATCTGGTCGATGCGCGCCGTCGGGTCGGTTTGGGTCTCACTCACTGTTGGTCTCCGTTTCGGGCACCGCGGTTTCGAGCTGCAGTGCGTGAAGCTCTCCCCCTACTCGCCCCCCGAGCGCTGAATAGACTGCCTGGTGCTGCCTGACGCGGTTCATTCCCGCGAAGCTGCGGCTGACCACGCGCGCCGCATAATGGTCGCCGTCGCCGGCCAGATCGCGGATGGTGACCTCCGCATCGGGGATCGCTTCCCTGATCAGTCGCTCGATCTCTCCGGCAGGCATGGGCATCAGAGGTTGGTCGCCTCGATGATCTGCCGACGCGCCTCGATCTCCTTGTTGCGCAGCGCCTGAACGACCTGCTCTTCGTCGCAATCGACGCCGGCCGCGGTCAGATCGCCGAGCACCTTGCGAACGACGTCGTGATCGCCGGCCTCCTCGAAGTCGGAGCGGACGACGTCCTTGGCATAGCTTTCGGTCTCCGCTTCGGACAGGCCCATCTGCCGCGCCGCCCACTGGCCGAGCAGCCGGTTACGGCGCGCGGTGATCCGGAACCTCATCTCCTCGTCGTGCGCGAACTTGGATTCGAACGCCCGCTCGCGATCGTCAAACTGGGTCATGCAATTCCCTTGCTCGTTTGCCGCGGGAGATAGGAGGAGCGGCGGGCGGAAGCAACGCGCTACCGCTTGCGCGCGGTCCACCAGCGAACCGCGATCAGAACCACGGTGCAGGCGACCGTGTCGGCAAGCCAGTCGAGCGGGTCGCTGTCGCGGTGGAGAACGGGAATGGCCTGGGCGACCTCGATAAACGCGCCGAACAGCGAAAGGCCGACGATCAGCCGCACCGTCGACAGCCGCGGATAAGCGAAGCTGCCGAGCAGCGCGAGCGTCGCGAACGCCGCGATGTGCTGCACCTTGTCGTTCGGATTGCCGGGCAGCTCCGGTGGATGCGGCAAAAGCGCCATGACGAGCGCGAACAGCGCCGCCGCCCAGAAGAGCAGCCGCAAAGCAGCCGGCGATCGGGTCACTCGACGTAGTTGGCGGTGGTCTTCTCGCGCACTTCCTCGGCACTGACTCCCGGCGAGAGCTCGATCAGCTTGAACGGGCTGTCGTGATCGGGCCGCTGGAAGACGGCGAGGTCGGTGATGATCATGTCGACGACGTTTTTTCCGGTCAGCGGAAGCGTGCACTCGGGAATGAACTTGGCCGAGCCGTTCTTCGACGTGTGCTCCATCACGACGATGATTTTCTTGACGCCGGCGACGAGGTCCATCGCCCCGCCCATGCCCTTGATCATCTTGCCCGGGACCATCCAGTTGGCGAGGTCGCCCTTTTCGCTGACCTCCATGCCGCCGAGCACCGCGAGGTCGATGTGCCCGCCACGGATCATCGCGAAGCTCGTCGCCGAATCGAAGAAGCTGGTCTGCGGAAGCTGGCTGACCGTCTGCTTGCCCGCATTGATGAGGTCCGGGTCGACCTGATCGTCATACGGGAACGGGCCGATCCCGAGCATGCCGTTCTCGCTCTGCAGCGTGACGGTCATGCCGGGCGGCACATGGTTCGCGACGAGCGTCGGAATGCCGATGCCGAGGTTCACGTAATAACCGTCGCGCAGCTCCTTCGCCGCGCGCTGCGCCATCTGATCGCGGGTCCAGCCTTTGGTGATTGCTTCAGTCATCATTCGTCACTCCGTGCACCCCGGCGAAGGCCGGGGCCCAGTCCAAGCAAATAAGCCGGCGCAGCAGCGCGGCCTGGGCCCGGCCTTCGCCGGGGAACAGGGTCAAGCCGCCTCCCGCTCGCGCACGGTGCGGAACTCGATCATCTTGTCGTACGGCGAGCCGTCGATCAGCCGATTGACGAAGATCGACGGCAAATGGATGCAATCGGCATCGAGCGAGCCGACGGGCACGATTTCCTCGACTTCGGCGACGCACACCTTTCCGCACGTCGCCGCCGGCAGGTTGAAGTTGCGCGTGGTCTTGCGGAACATGAGGTTGCCGCTCTCGTCGGCCTTCCATCCCTTGATGATCGACACGTCGGCCCGGAGCCCGCGCTCGAGGATGTAGGTTTCGCCGTCGAACTCCTTGTGCTCCTTGCCCTCGGCGACCTGCGTGCCGACGCCCGTCTTGGTGTAGAAGCCGGCGATCCCCGCCCCTCCCGCGCGCATGCGCTCGGCAAGCGTGCCCTGCGGATTGAACTCGACCTCGACCTCGCCGGCGAGGAATTGGCGCTCGAACTCCTTGTTCTCGCCGACGTAGGAGCTGATCATCTTGCTGATCTGCTTGGTCCTCAAGAGCTTGCCCAGGGCGACATTGTCGATTCCGCAATTGTTCGACGCGACGGTCAGATCCTTGACCCCGCTTGCAACGATCGCGTCGATCAGCCGCTCGGGGATTCCGCACAGGCCGAACCCGCCGGCCGCAATCAGCATGCCGTCGAACAGCAACCCGTCGAGCGCGCTTGTCGCGTCGGGATAGATTTTCTGCATCCCGCGGCCATAGAAAGGCGGCGGCGTTTGCTCAAGGGAAGTGCGCGCCGAGCTTCGACGTTCACGCCAATGGGGATGCTCATGCTTCGTTTGCCGCTTGTCCTTCTGGCATTCGCCTCGGTTGCGACGGCTGCTCCGGCGAGCGCTCCGAACGTCGGCGCGTCGATTGCCGCGGTGCGCAGCTTCGCCAGGTCGGAAGGCGACAAGCTCTGGCCGGGCTATGGCACAGCGCCATTCGAATTCCTGCTCGTGACCGGAGACAAGGAAGAGCTGTACTGCCGCGCATCGGCGCCCGAAGGCTTCGAGGCGGACGGAATGGATGCCGCAAGCGGCTGCGTGAAATATGTTCGCCCGCGAAGCAGTCTTCCGGACAATCTGCTTGCGGCGCTTCCGATCTTCGGCCCTCCCTCCACCATCGTCATGGGAACGCCGCGGTCTACCGGCCGCACCGGCGCGGAATGGACGCGCACCATCCTCCATGAGCATTTCCACGAATGGCAGGACTCGCTGCCCAACATTTTCCCGCGGACGGCGGCTCTCGACCTCGCGGGGAGCGACAAGACGGGGATGTGGATGCTGAATTATCCTTTCCCCTATTCCGATCCGAAGGTGGTCTCCGCATTCAATGCGGCCGCCCATGCGCTCGCCGCAGCAGTCGATGCCCGCGGCAAGCCGCGCTTTCACGCGGCGCTGCGCAACTACCTCGATGCGCGCTCGAAGCTCGCCGCGACCGCAGGTGCAAGGAACTGGCGGTACGCCGAACTCGAGCTGTGGAAGGAGGGTGTCGCCCGTTGGACCGAGATCGAGTTGGGCGAGCGCTACCCCGATGCGGCGGTGAGGGCCTCATCATTGGCGCTGCAGCAAAAGGCCCGCGCGTGGCTCGACAAGCCCGACCTTGCCGGCGCTGCGCGCGAGTTCGTCTATCCGTTCGGCGCGTCCGAAGCGATGCTTCTGGAGGCCTGCGGCTCGCGCTGGCGGCGCGCGTACCCAAAACAGCTCGCGCTCGGGCCGCTGCTGTATGAAGCCGCGCGCCACTGCGGCGGCTGATCGTCAGCCCTTGAGCTTCGCCAGCACGCCCTGCAGCTGCATTGCATTCGCCATGTCGCCCTCGACCCGCAGCTTGCCCATCATGAACGCCGTCATCCCATCGAGCTGACCCGAAGCGAGCTGCTGCCAATCGTCCCACCCGACCTTGATCGTCGTGTCGGCGGGGCCGTCCTCTTCGCTGACCCGCTGCGCGACGCCGTCGAGCATGACCGAGCCCTGCTCGCCGCCGAAATCGATCTTGACGCGCTTGCCCGGCACCCACGCCTGCCCCTGCTGCATCCGCTCGACAAGTTCCTGCTTGGTCATCGGCTACTTTCTCCTTTGTCAGCAGCGGTAGCGGCGACCTTCAGAGGCAGCAAGCAGCGAAACCAATGTAAAATATGTTTGACATTCTCTTGACAAGTATGTTTTACATGCGCCGTCGCAATGGAGACGCGCATGGCTTCGGTGTTGAGCTCGATCTTCGGAAGCAGGATCTTCTATAATTGGCGGATGGCGAAGCGGGGCTGGCCCTGGCTCGTCGCCTGCCTGCTTACAGCGGGCGCTGCCGGAGCATTCGCTTCCATCGCGCGCAACTCGGCGCACCCGGCGCCATTCGGACTCACGCGGCCGGAGGGACTCGCTGGCTTCGTGTTGCTGGCGGTGATCTCGGGCGTCCTCTGGTGGCGCTTCAGCAGCCTTCAGGACGAGATGTTCCATCGCATCCAGAACTACGGCTACGGCTGGGGCGCCGCGGTCACGGTCGCCGTGCTGATCGTCTGGGGAGTCGCGAACGGCGCGACGCTTGCGCCGCCGATCGATCCGTTCGCGCCGCTAATCCTGCTTGCAATCGCCAAAAGCTTCTTCTGGACGAGGGCATTGCGCAAGTGGCTGTGACCAGCTGCTTGCGGGAACTTCGTGGCCACCGCGGGCTCACCCAGGAGGGCCTCGCCGAGCTCGCG
>JAICXO010000022.1 GCA_025980335.1 Sphingomonas sp.
AGCCCCGCGTTCGGTGCTGCGCTCCAGAGCGGCGGATTCGCGAAGGCGATGCAGACGAACTGACGCGTTAGCCGCCGGGCGGCGGGGGGGTTGATGAGGGGGAAAGTGCGGCCGCGTGCGGCGGCGTATCGTGCCGGGCGGAGTTTGGCCGCGGGATTCCTGCTGGTGAGCGCTTCGGGGGCGCTCGCCCAGCAGGCTCCTCCCCCCACGCCGCCTGAGCCCGACCGAACCACTGTCGTCGAACCGACGCCGAACCCGAGCCCGCAGCCGCCCACGACAGAGCCGCCAGCAGGGCAGCCGCCAAAGCAGGAAGTCGAGCACGTCCCGCCCGACGCCTCGGGCATCGACCTCACGACGCTCGAAACCAAGGACCTCGACCTTCTCTATTTCGACCCGATCCAGACCTATCTGACGCCGTATATCGCGCGGGCCTATGAGAATGCGCTCAACTTCCACAAGCGCGAGTTCCACTGGAAGCCGTGGGAACCGACCACGCTGCTGCTCAAGGACTTCAGCGATTACGGCAACGCCGGCGCGCGCGCATCGCCCAACAACGCGATCCTCATCGACGTCGCGCCGCTGTCGCTCGACATGGAGACGTTCACGCCCGGCGAGCGCTTTTTCACGATCGAGAATCACGAGCTCGCCCACGTCGCGACGATGGACGTGTGGAACAGCAAGGACGCGTTCTGGCGGCACTTCGTCCACGGCAAGCCGATGCCGGTCGAGGAGCATCCCGAATCGATCCTGTGGAACTATCTCGCGACTCCGCGGGTGAACGTCCCGCGCTGGTACCTGGAGGGCAGCGCGGTATTCTTCGAGACGTGGATGTCGGGCGGCCTCGGCCGCGCGCAGGGCGGCTATGACGAAATGGTGTGGCGCGCCAAGGTGCGCGACAACGACCGCTTCTTTTCGCCGCTTGGTCTCGAATCGGAAGGCGTCGCCGTCGACTTCCAGGTCGGGGTCAATGATTACCTCTACGGCACGCGCTTCTTCTCCTATCTCGCGCTCAAATATGGGCCCGAGAAAGCGGTCGAATGGCTTCGCCGCGGCGAGGACAGCAAACCCTTCTATGCCGACCAGTTCAAGCATGTGTTCGGGCGTTCGCTCGACAGCGTGTGGAACGACTGGATCGCGTTCGAGCACGATTACCAGAAAGCGAACCTGGCCAGGCTCGCGCAATATCCGCTGACCCAGACGGTCAAGCTCAGCCCGCGCGGCCTCGGGTCGATCTCGCGCGGCTTCATCGATCCGAAGACCAACAGCCTCATCGCGGCTTTTCGCTATCCCGGGACGATCGGGTTCATCGGGCGCATGGACCTTGCCACCGGCAAGCTGACCAAGCTCCAGGAAATCAAGGGCATGATGCTCTACAAGGTGACCAGTGTCGCCTTCGACCCGGACGCGCGCACGGCTTATTACACGGAAGACAATTACGCCTTCCGCGACCTCATGGCGGTGAACGTCGACACCGGCCGCAAGCGCATGCTCCTGAAGGACGCGCGCATCGGCGACCTGGTGGTGAACCCCGTCGACAAGTCGATCTGGGGGATCAGGCACGAGAACGGGCTTGCGACGATCGTGCGCATCCCGCGTCCCTATGCCGGCTTCAACCAGATCCACACGTTCAAATACGGCCAGGTCCCGTTCGACCTCGACATCTCGCCCGACGGCAAGCTCCTTTCGGCCTCGTTCGGCGGCGTCGACGGCAAGCAGAGCGTGCGCGTGTGGAAGATCGCCGATCTCAATCCCGACAGCGAACCGGTCGACGTCGCACGACTGGCGCTTCCGCCATCCACGCCCGAAGGTTTCGTCTTCGCGCCCGACGGCAAGTCGCTCTACGGGACCGCTTATTACACCGGCGTTTCGAACGTGTTCCGGTTCGACATCGCCAGTCAGAAATGGGACGCGGTGAGCAACGCCTCTACAGGCTTCTTCCGGCCAATCCCGCAACCGGACGGCTCGGTGGTCGCTTACGAATTCAGCGGCGAAGGGCTTCAGCCGGTGCGGTTCCAGCCGCAGGTCGAGAACGATCTCGGCACGGTCGAATTCCTCGGCACCAAGGTCGTCAACGAACGGCCGGAGCTCAAGCAGTGGGGCGTCGGCTCACCCGCGAAAATCGACCTCGATTCGATGATCACCGCGCGGAGCAAGTACAACAGCGTTCGGCGGATGAAGCTCGCCGGCATGTACCCGGTCGTCGAGGGCTACAAGAAGACGATCGCGCCCGGCTATTTCTTCCATTTCGAGGACCCGCTGCAGTTCAATCAGATCAACGCCAGCTTCAGCGTCTCGCCGTTCGATCATCTGCCGACGAAGGAGCGGTTCCACGCCGACATCGAACTCAAGTCGCTCAACTGGGACGTCCAGTACCGCCACAACGGCGGCGACTTCTACGACCTGTTCGGCCCGGTCGAGCGGAGCCTCAAGGGCGACAATCTAACGATCAAATACGACAAGATCGGGATCTACGACCCGCCGCGCCAGCTCGACTGGTTCGGCTCGGCCGCGATCTACACCGGGCTCGACCGGCTGCCGAATGCGCAGAACATCCCGAGCCCGTCGGACATCGCCTCGTTCGAGGTCGGCGCCAAGTACAAGAATACGACAACGGCGCTCGGCGGAGTCGACCACGAGAAGGGCATCGAGTGGCGCGCGCTCGCCGATCTCGACATGGCGCCGACCGAAGGGCTCTCCTTCCCGAAGATCTACGGCGGCGTCGATTACGGCGTCCCGGTGCCGCTGCCGAACTCGTCGGTCTGGCTCTACGCGAGCGGCGGCCTCGCCTGGGGCAAGCCGCTTAACCCGCTCGCATCCTTCTATTTCGGCTCTTTCCGCAACAACTATGTCGATAACCGTCCGGTGAAACGATACCGGGACATGGAAAGCTTCCCCGGCTTCGACATCGACGAAATCGCCGCCCGCCGCTTCGGCAAGCTGACCGCCGAGTGGAACCTGCCTCCGCTGCGCTTCGCCGAGGTCGGCACTCCGGCGTTCTTCCTCAGCTATGTCCGCCCGGCGGTGTTCGCCGGTGCGATGGCGACCGAGGCGCCCGACGGCAGCGGCCACCGCTACTATGACCTCGGCACCCAGCTCGACCTTAATTTCACCGTAGCGCTGAGGCTTCCGATGGTATTCTCGGTCGGCGCTGCTGCCGGGTTCAACGACGGCCACTATCGCAAGACGGAGTGGCTCGCCTCGCTCAAGGTGCTCTAGGATGCTGATTGCCGAAGCCGCGCACTGGGGCCTGGCGCTCATCCCGGTGCTCGTCATGCTCGCGATCTTCGTGTGGCTCGACGCGTTCAAGCTGATGAGCCTCGGCGAAATCCTCGTCCTGCTGGTGCTCGGCGGCTGCGCCGCGGTCGTTGCTTACCCGATCAGCGGCCAGTTCATCGATACGCTTCCGATCGGCTTTTCCAATTACAGCCGCTTCGTCGCGCCGTGGATTGAGGAAGCGCTGAAGGCGATCGTGATGATCGCGCTCTTCCGCTTCAACCGCATCGGCTACAAGCTCGACGCGGTCATCTCCGGCTTTGCGATCGGCGCCGGTTTTTCGGTGGTCGAGAACATCGTCTACCTGACGATCTTCCCATCCTACGGCGCGGGAACCTGGCTGGTGCGCGGCCTCGGCACCGCGGTGATGCACGGCACCACCCTCGCCATCCTCGCAGCCATCGCGCACGAGCTTGCAGAGCGCGAGACCCGCGAAGCCGCGGGCGACTTCGACTTCCATTATTGGTGGTTCCTCCCCGGCTATTTGATCGCGGTCGCGATCCACACTGCGTTCAACCAGTTCCCGGACCGGCCGCTGCTCGCGATGATGGGAGCGATCGTCGTCGCGCCGATCGCGCTGATTGCGATCTTCCAGTTCGGCACTGCGGAGGCCGAACGCTGGCTGACCGCCGAGCATGCCGAGCACGAGGCGCAGATCGAAGCCTTGCGCGCGGGCGAGTGGCCGAACAGCGTCGCGGGACGCAAGATCGCGTCGCTTGCCGACCGGGTCGGTCCCGAAGGGACTCGCCGGATGCGCCGCTACTGGGAGCTCCAGGCGTGGCTCGTCGCCGAGGCCGAGGAGACGATGCTCGAAGAGGAAGCGGGCGATGCGAGCTTCGACCCTGCCGAAGTCCGCTCCGCCCTGGCCGAGCTCGCCGGGCTCAAGCGCGCCCTGGGCAAAAGCACTTTCGCGGCATTCAACGCGATGCTCCCCTTCAGCCGCAATGATTATTGGGAGGTTTCGGAGCTCAGACAGCGCTTGGGCCGGAACTGACGATGGGCTATGAGTCCCGGTCGGGAAGGCCGCACATCTCGCTGGAGGTGCAGATGCCCGAATATGTGATCGAACGCGACATGCCCGGCGTCGGACAGCTCGGTCTTGGCGACCTCAAGGCGGCGTCGCGGACCTCGTGCTCGGTGCTCCGGGATCTCGGCCCGGAGATTCAGTGGGTGCAGAGCTACGTCACCGACGACAAGATCTACTGCATCTACCGCGCACCGGACGAGGAAATCATTCGCGAGCACGCCGAGCGCGGCGGCTTTCCGGCAAACAGCATTGCACGGGTGCGCACGACGATCAGCCCGACCACGGCCGAGTAAGCGCCGGCTCCGTCGTCAGGAGCGAAGCGGAATGGCGGAGAGGGTGGGATTCGAACCCACGGTACGGTTGCCCGTACGCCGCATTTCGAGTGCGGTGCTTTCGACCACTCAGCCACCTCTCCGCGGGGTTGGTGCTGGCCGGGCGAACGCCGGCTCCGGTCGGACGCGGCGCTCTAGCAGCGGCCGCGTAGGTTGCCTAGATAGGACGGCATGACCCCTTTTGAACCGCTCGAACGTTTGTCCTCCATGGCCCGGAAAATCGACATTCCGCTTGCCCGCTTCGCGATCGGCGAGGTCGTTCGCCACAAGATGTTCGATTTCCGCGGCGTCGTGTTCGACGTCGACCCCCAATTCGCCAACAGCGACGAATGGTACGAATCCATCCCCGAGCCGCTTCGCCCCTCGAAGGAGCAGCCCTTCTACCACCTCCTCGCCGAAAATTCGGAGAGCAGCTACATCGCATACGTCAGCCAGCAGAACCTCGTCGCCGACGACAGCGAAGAGCCGATCGATCATCCCGCGATCGCGACCATGTTCGACGAGCTCGAAGGCGGCCGTTACAAGCTCCGCAGCGAGCTCAGGCACTAGGCCGAATTCGCCGCCGCCGCCGACGCTGGAAGCTAGCGGTTGACACACCCGCCTGCACTGCCATAGGCGCCCTGCTTTCCCGGACGCGGCACTGCTTTGCGGAGCGACGACGCGCGGGATCATGAATATTCGAGGAAGATGAAGCCATGTTCGCAGTCGTCCGCACGGGTGGGAAGCAGTACCGCGTGCATCCCGGAGACAAGATCGCGGTCGAGAAGCTCGCCGGGAATGCCGGCGACCATGTGACGCTCGGCGACGTCCTGCTCGCCGGCGAGGGCGGGAACTTCCGCAATACCGACGGCCTCACCGTCGATGCCGAGATCGTCGCCCAGGCGAAGGGCGAGAAGGTTACCGTGTTCAAGAAGCGCCGCCGCCACAACTACCGGCGCAAGAAGGGCCACCGTCAGCAGCACACGATCCTCAAGATTCTGTCGATCGGCGGAGAGAAGGCCCAGAAGAAGGCTGCGCCGAAGCCCGAGGCCGCCTCGGCTCCCGCCGCCGAAGCTCCGGCGCCGGTCGAAACTGCGGCGAAGGCGCGTACGGCTGCGAAGAAGGACAAGGCTGCCGAGCCGCCCAAGCCGAGCAACGCGCCGGCCGAGGTCAATGCGATGCCGACTCCGAATCCGGCGCCGAACAACGAGGCAGAGGCCAACCCGCCGGCGGAGAGCACCGACGCACCGCCCAAGGCTGCGAAGATCAAGCCGACCGACAAGCCGACGGCCAAAACCGAATCGACAAAAAATGCTGCACCTGCTAAGGGCGCCGCGAAGAAGGCCCCCAAGGGCAAGTAATCAGGACCTTATTTCGTCATGGCACACAAGAAAGCAGGCGGCTCGTCCCGCAACGGCCGCGACAGTGAGAGCAAACGCCTCGGCGTGAAGCTGTTCGGCGGCCAGCAGGCGCGCGCCGGCAACATCATCGTGCGTCAGCGCGGCACCAAGTGGCACCCGGGCGACAATGTCGGCCTGGGCAAGGACCATACGCTCTTTGCGCTTACCGACGGCTGCGTCGCATTCCGCGACGGCAAGCTTGGCCGCAAATACGTCCATGTGATGCCGATTACGGAAGCGACGAAATAGGAGCGGTCATAAAGGGACCGCTCCCATGAGGGGGCGGCCCGGACGAGATCGAACGATCGAGACCAAAGGGAGAAGGGGAGCCCCCGAAAGGGGTCTCCCCTTTTTCTTTGCCTTCTCCCGGAAGTGTCACGGGCGGCCCTTGGCCGTCCGAGCAAGGGAGAATGGCGATGTTCGCGCGGACGCCGAGACTGCTTCTGAGGCCGGGATTTCCTGAGGATGCGCCGGCGCTTGCCGCGGCGATGGCCGACCGGGCGATCGCGCGCAACCTCGCGGTCGTGCCGTGGCCCTATACGCTGCGCGATGCCGAAGCCTTTCTCGCCTCGCCGCGCGACCCGGTGCTTCCCTCTTTGCTGATCTTCGAGCGGACCGGCGGGGCGCCGCATCTGGTCGGCTCGTGCGGACTCGGACGGCGTCCGTCCGGGGCGGTCGAGATGGGCTATTGGATCGCGCGCCCGTTCTGGGGCCGCGGGCTTGCGACCGAGGCGTGCGGCGCGCTGGTTGAGATCGCGCGGGCGCTCGGCCTTGCCAGCGTCGAAGGCTCGCATTTCGTCGACAATCCCGCTTCTGCGCGCGTGCTCGAGAAGCTCGGCTTCGAACCCCGCGGCGTGATCGCCCCTCGGATGAGCTGCGCGCGCGGCGAAGAGGTGCCGGCAAGGCTGATGCGGGTGCGGCTGAAGGCGCAGGTCGAGGCGGAAGAGGCGCTGGCGGCCTAGTTCCCCGGCGAAGGCCGGGGCCCAGGAGCGCGAAGCGCTTGTGCCTGAGCGATCAGGGAAGACGGTGCTGCTGCGCAGCACCCTGGGCCCCGGCCTTCGCCGGGGAACAGCTACACCGCCCGCCTCACCTTGCGCGTCGGCGCTTCAACCGAAGCCGCGCCAGCGTATGCCGCCAGCAGCGCGCGATCGTCCTCGTTCCACGGGTGGAAGCCCGGCAGGAAGAACTTCAGCCAAGCGCCCGCAATCTTGCGGAACATGCCCGGCCGAACCCACAGGTACCAGAGCAAGAGGGTCCACGCGCGCAGGCCTGTCACCCTGTCCTGCCGCATCAACTCGAGCGCACCGGCGGTCCGATCGACCACGAAGTTGCGCGTGATGAGCAGCATCACACGCGCCTTGAGCTTCCACCGTTTCGACCGGCGCCAGTGCCGCGTCGCGTGCAGCCAGGTGTCGTAGGCGACGCCCTTGTGCTCGATCTCCTCGGCCGCATGCCAACGCCACAGGTCGGCCGCTTCCTTCTCCGCGCCTTCAAGGTGGCGCGGCTCGGCCAGCAGCTGGTGCGCGAGGATCGCGGTGAAATGCTCGAGCGCCATGGTCGCAGCGAGGCTCACGATCGGCGGCTTGTCGCCGGTGATCGCGAGCCGTTCCTCGACCCGCGCCTCGAGCTTGGCGAGATCGTATCCCGCGGCGGCCGCGCGCTTGTTGAACGCATCGTGCTCGCGGCTGTGGATCGCTTCCTGCGTGGTGAACGCCTTGATCTCCTCTGCGAGTCTCGCCGGAGCGCCCTCGCGGAACGCGCGCACGCTCTCGACGAAGAACGCCTCGCCCTTGGGAAAGGTCGTTGAGAGCGCGTTATAGATTGCGGTCGCCTCGACGCGGCCGCCGTGCCAAAGACGGGGCGCGGCGGCTTTCCGGCCGAAGCGGCGGTCGCGCGGCGTGATTCTGAGGTCGTGCGGCGTCGGGAGACTGATCGTGCTCATGTCCATCGCTTCACGGGCAAAGATAGGCTAACTTACACCAGTGTCAACAAGGCGCAAACGACTGAGCCCTGAAGAGAGCCGATCCGCCGCGATCGCCGCCGCGCGGCGGCTGCTGCTCGCGGACGGGCCGCATGCGGTGACCCTCAAGGCCGTCGCAGCGGAAGTCGGCCGCACACACGCCAACCTGCTCCATCATTTCGGGTCCGCCGCCGGGCTCCAGGGTGCGCTCGCGCGCGACATCGCGGATTCGGTCACGTCGACCATCGCCGACGCGGTCGAACGCGCCCGCGCAGGCGAGGCCGACGCCCGCGACATCGTCGACCGCACGTTCGACGTGTTCGATCGCGAAGGCGCCGGCGCGCTCGCCGCATGGATGATCCTCACCGGCAACCGCGATGCGCTCAACCCGATCCTCGAGTCGATCCGCGCGCTCGTCGCACAGCTCAGCATCGGCCACGAAGCGCACCATGTTGCCGAAAGCACCCTCACGCTGGTGCTGAACGCGCTCGGCGATTCGCTGCTCGGCGCGCCGATCGCAAGAGCGCTCGACCTCGATCGCGATACCGCCCGCGAGCTCGCCGCCGAACGCCTCCGCGAGCGCCTCCAGATCGACCGACCGCGCGACTAGAAATGGCCCGCGCGACGAGCTTCGAGCGGGTCCGGCGGCGCATCGACCAGTCGCTCGACGAGCTCGGGCCCGGCCTCGTCACCGGCGCTGCCGACGACGATCCCAGTGGCATCGCCACTTACTCGCAGGCCGGCGCGCAGTTCGGCTACGGTCTGATGTGGACGATGGTGCTCGCCTATCCGCTGATGTCGGCGGTGCAGCTGGTCAGCGCGCACATCGGCCGGGTGACTGGCGCGGGACTCGCCAACAATCTCGTCGGCACCATGCCGCGCAAGCTGGTCGGCCTGCTCGTCGGAATCCTGCTGATTGCCAACATCATCAACATCGGCGCGGACCTGTCGGCCATGGCGGAAGCGGCACGGCTGGTGATCGGCGGCGGCGAGCACGTGTTCGTGGTCGCGTTCGCGGTCGTCAGCACGCTTCTCCAGCTGTTCGTCCCCTACCGTCGCTACGCGCAATTCCTCAAATGGCTGACGCTTTCGCTGTTCGCCTATGTCGCCGTGCTTGTGATCGTGCGGATCGACTGGGCCGATGCCGCGCTCGGGCTGATCTGGCCGCGCGATCTCGGCCGCGACGCGATCCTCACGGTCGTCGCGCTCTTCGGCACGACGATCAGCCCGTATCTCTTCTTCTGGCAAAGCTCGCAGGAGGCGGAGGAAATCGCCAACTCGAGAAACCGTCCGATCAAGCAGGCACCGCGGGGCGCTTCGCGGCAGTTCCGGCGGATGCGGGTCGATACGCTCGTCGGGATGGCCTTCTCCGATCTCATCTCGCTCGCCATCATCATGGCGGCGGCGGCAACTCTCCACAGGCATGGCGTCACACAAATCGGCTCGGCCGCGGATGCAGCGGAGGCTCTCAGGCCTGTTGCGGGCCAGTTCGCGTTCGCCCTGTTCGCGATCGGGATCATCGGCACCGGCTTTCTTGCGGTCCCGGTGCTCGCGGGCTCGGCCGCCTTTGCCGTCGCCGAAACGTTCGGCTGGAAGGAAGGCCTCCAGTACCAGCCGCAGCAGGCCGCCGGCTTCTATTCGATCATCGTCGTCGCGACGTTCGTCGGCGTGATGATCGACTGGTCGCCGATCGATCCGATGCGCGCGCTGTTCTGGAGCGCGGTCCTCAACGGCATCGCCGCGGTGCCGCTGATGGTCGCGATGATGATCGTCGTCTCGCGGCACAAAGTGATGGGGCGGTTCACCGCGGCGCGGCCGCTGCTTCTGCTCGGCTGGGCAGCGACCGCCGTCATGGCCGCCGCTTCCGCGGCCCTGCTGCTCAGCTTCATCATCTGAGCGGCACTAACGTCATTGCACGCGCGTTACGGCGCGCATGCGTAAGTTCTTCAATCTCTGTGCGACGAAGATTTCGACCGCCGCGGGGCAGCCCTTCACGTTCATCACGGCCGTGGCGGTGATCGTCATCTGGGCGGTGACAGGGCCGCTGTTTCATTATTCCGACACCTGGCAGCTGATCATCAACACCGGGACGACCATCGTCACCTTCCTGATGGTGTTCCTCATCCAGAACAGTCAGAATCGTGACGCGGCCGCGATGCAGGCGAAGCTCGACGAGCTGCTGCGCGCGGTCGACAAGGCGCGCGAGAAGTTCATCGGCATCGAGCATCTGACCGACCAGCAGATCGAGCTCGTACGCTCTGCGCTCGAACGCTACGCGAAAGACGCCGGCCAAAAGGACAAGACCGCGGACGACACGGTGGATCGGCTGCTCGAGCGGTTCTGATCAACCGCGCTTGCCCTCTCGCTTCCGCTCCAGCTTGCGATCGGCGTCGTCGATCGCGTGCAGCAGCTCGCTGAAGTTGGGCGCCTCCTCAACGGGCCATATCCGGTCGAAAGTCGGACCGAGCAAATCCAGGTCGCGGCGCGTGAGGAGGCCGATGGCAACAATATGTTCCGGCATCAGGCGCTCACTGGGTAACTGAGGTTAGAAACGCCGCTAAGCGCCTGCTGTGCCCATGATTTCACCTTTGCATCGTTCGGACGCTCCCATCTGCGGCCCAATCGCCGCATCAGGCGCCCCTTGCCGCAGGCGTGCGTAGCGCCACATTGCTCGAGGCGATGAGCTTCATGCCCCTGCCCTCGACGTCGCCGCAATGGCAGCAGCTCGCGCTCTATGCGATCGGCGCGGCGCTGATCATCATGCTTCTCCAGCGCGTTCCGGTGGTCGGACGGATCGTCCGCTTCGCCATCTCTCTCGCGCTGTTCGCCTTCCTGATCTTCATCCTCCTCCAGCAGGCGCCCTATCAGCCCGAGCTGTCGCGGATCGCGAGCAGCCTTGGCCTCGATAGCCAGCAGGTCTCGGGCAAGGAATTGCGCGTGACGATGGCGCCCGACGGCCATTTCTGGGTCGTCGCCTCGATCAACGGGGTGAAAGCCCGGATGCTGATCGACAGCGGCGCGACCGTGACCGCAATCTCCGAACAGACGGCCCATTCGGCCGGCGTGGACACCGGACGCACCATTGCGCCAGTGATGCTGCGCACCGCCAACGGCGTCGCGGCGGCCGAGACCGGCACGATCGACGAGCTGCGCGTCGGCAACATCGTCGCGCGCAAGCTCAAGGTCGTCACCGCGCCCGGGCTCGGCAGCCTCGACGTGCTCGGAATGAACTTCCTTTCGAAGCTCGACTCCTGGCGGGTCGAAGGCCGCACCTTGATCCTCGTCCCGCACCATCCGCAAAGGCGCGGGCTTAGCTTTCCCTGCGCGCCCGCATCGCCTAACCCGCACCCGCGATGCATTTCCTCGACCAGGCCAAGATTTTCATCCGCTCGGGCGCCGGCGGCCCCGGCGCGGTGAGCTTCCGGCGCGAGAAGTTCATCGAGTTCGGCGGCCCCGATGGCGGCAACGGAGGCAAGGGCGGGGACATCGTGTTCGAGGCGGCCGCGGGCCTCAACACGCTGATCGACTTCCGTTACACCCAGCACTTCCGGGCGCCGCGCGGCAAAGGCGGCGCGGGCTCCAACCGCACCGGCGCCGGCGGCGAAGATCTCGTCATCAAGGTGCCCGTCGGAACCCAAATCCTGGCCGACGACGAAGAGCGGACACTGCTCGCCGATTTGACGATCGAGGGCCAGCGCGTGGACCTGCTCGAGGGCGGCTTGGGGGGCCGCGGCAATGCCAGCTACAAAACCTCGACCAACCGCGCACCGCGCCAGCACCAGACCGGCGAAGCGGGCGAGGAGATGTGGGTCTGGCTGCGCCTCAAGCTGCTCGCCGACGTCGGCCTCGTGGGGCTGCCGAACGCGGGCAAGTCGACCTTCCTCAACTCGGTCACCAATGCGGCGGCGAAGGTCGGCGATTATCCGTTCACCACCCTTCGCCCGCAGCTCGGGGTCGTCCGCCACAAGGGCCGCGAGTTCGTCCTCGCCGACATCCCCGGCCTGATCGAGGGCGCGGCCGAAGGCGCCGGAGTCGGCGATCGCTTCCTCGGCCACGTCGAGCGCACGCGGCTGCTCCTTCACCTCGTCGACGGCTCGGCCGAGGACCCGCTCGAGGGCTGGCGAATCGTGCGCGGCGAGCTCGAAGGCTATGGCGCCGGTCTCGACGCCAAGCCCGAGATCATCGCGCTTACCAAGGCCGACCTGCTCGACGACAACCAGCGCACCGAGGTCGCCCAAGCGCTGGCGGAGGAGTCCGGCGAAACGATATTCCCCATTTCCGCGCCGCTCGACGAGGGACTCGAACCGTTGCTCGACGCGATCATCGAACGGCTCGGCAGCGCCGCCGAGCAAATCGAACCGGCCGACGAAGGAAACTGGACGCCGCTATGAGGCTGGCGATCACCGGGGGCACGGGGTTCGTCGGTTCGCATCTGGTCGACGCTGCCCTCGCCGCCGGTCACGACGTTCTCGCCCTCACTCGCCGCGAGCAGCCGCCGCGCGACGGCATTACCTGGGTTCCGGGCGACCTCAAGGACCGCTCTGCACTCGAGCGGCTGGTCGACGATGCCGATGCCGTCATCCACGTGGCCGGCGTGATCAGCGGCCGCGGCGCGGACGCCTTCGAGCAAGGCAATGTCGAGGGCACGCTGACCATGCTCGCCGCGGCCACGGCCGGCGGCGTCCGCCGCTTCGTCGACGTATCGTCGCTCGCCGCGCGCGAGCCGAAGCTCTCCCTCTACGGCGGGTCGAAGGCGAAAGCCGAAGAGCTGGTTCACGGCTCCGGGCTCGACTGGGCGATCGTCCGGCCGCCCGCTGTCTATGGCCCGGGCGACAAGGAGACTCTGGAGCTGTTCCGGATGGCGAAGCTCGGCATGATGCTGATGCCGCCGAAGGGCCGCGTGTCGGTGATCCATGTCGATGACCTCGCCCGGCTTCTGCTCGCGCTTGCCGCGCCCGACGCACCTTCGAGAACGCTGATCGAGCCCGACGACGGCAAGCCCGGCGGGTGGACCCACCGCGAGTTCGCGCGTGCGCTCGGCGCCGCCGTCGGCACCAGGCCGGCAATCGTCTCCTCGCCCGGGATCCTCCTCCGGCTCGCCGCGCGCGCCGACCAGCTGTTCCGTCGCGACCGCGCCAAGCTCACCATCGACCGCGCCGCCTACTTCTCCCACCGGAACTGGGTCGTCGAACCCAAGCGCGGCGCACCGCCCGAGTTGTGGCAGCCGAAGATTCCTACGCAGCAAGGGCTGGCGGAAACCGCGAATTGGTATCGGGCCAAAGGGTGGCTCTAGCCGACGCGCCAGCATCCCGATATTGAGGTTCAGGCGAAGGCGGACGCCACCAGCAGGCAAGCCCAAGGCAGCAGGGACAACATTGCCGCCAGCGTCGCCTGCCGCAAATATTTGAACTTGGTCGCGGCGATCATCGACGTGTGCCACGTCTGCCGGGCGAAGTCGCGCTTCAGCTCATCTTCGCTAGCGTTCGTGAACCGGTCTACGTAAGCCTCGCGGTCGAGCTCGATGATCTCGTTGAAATAGATGAGCGAATCGGGACTCGGCTTCAGATGCGGAAACGTGCAGCGGTAGAGGTTGTACACCGTCCAGCCGATCGCCAGCAGGAACAGACTGCCGGGCACCAGCACCCACCACAGATGCAGGTTCTTGACCGGCAGGAACGACGCAATCGCGAGCTGGCCCGACGCGATCGCGAAAATCGAAGAGACTTTCGAATCGATCCGCGGGAAAAATCCCTGGATGCGGTCGAACTGCCGCTCCGTCGCTTCGAGGGAGACAGGGGTTGGACTGCTTCCCTGGGTCGAGCCGCCTTCAGGCATGAATCATCGTGCCTTCCTCAGCTCGCCGCGAAATAGGCTTTGGGCACCAGGAACATCTCTTCGGCGATCTTGCCGCCTTCGACCCGGTAAAGACCGAGCTCGTCGAGCATCCGCCGCTGTCCGGTCGGCTTGTCGGTGAGGTCGAACTGGTAGCGAACGGCGAATGTATCGCCGTTGAAATATGGCTCACCCATCGAGCAGCTGTGGATGTCGTGAGCGCCGACCCACCATTCGCCTTTCGCGCGGACCGCGTCGCGCCCCTCGAGGCGCGCCATCTCGCCTTGCATCGGCTCGATGCTGACGACGTCGTGCGCCCACAGTTCATCGCCTGCTTCGAGGAACTTGCGTTCGCTGCATAGCGCGACCAGCCGTTCGGCGACTTCGAATACGGTCATTGCGCACCTCCCCGCCTCGGTTCATCACCTGCAACCGAAATACAGCTGATGGCCCGCAGAGTCACTTCAGGGGGCAGGCATGAGTGAGCATGTTCCCGGTCCGCAGTTCGCGTTCCTGTTCACGGACATCGAGGCGTCGAGCGTCAAATGGCTCCGCTACACCGGGAGCATGCATTCGGCGCTCGAGCGCCACGATGCCATCCTTCGCTCGAGCATCGAGGAGAACGACGGGCGCGTATTCAAGACTACCGGCGATGCATTCTTCGGCGCCTTCCCCGATGCCCGAACCGCGCTTGCAGCCGCGCTGAAGGCGCAGCGCGGAATTGGTGCCGCGGATTGGGAAGACGTGGACGGTCTCGCCGTCCGGATGGCCGTTCACCACGGTCCCGCCAGCGAGCGGGACGGCGATTATTTCGGGCCGGCACTGAACCGCTGCGCGCGCCTGCTGGCGCTCGCATACGGCGAGCAAATTCTGCTCGACCAGTCCACCGCTCGCACGCTCGAACACGAGTTCGACGATGTCGCCTTCCCGCAAGTCGGACTCAATCCGCTCGACGATCCGAACGTCGAGGAAGCCGTTCACCAGGTCGTCGCAGCCGACTTGCGCCAGGACTTTCCGCCTTTGCCGGACCCCCGCGCGGTTCCGAACAATTTGCCGCAGTCGCTTCCTTCGATCGTTGGCCGCGAGCGTGAGGTCGACGCAATTCAGGCGGCGCTGGAGCGAAGCCGATGGGTGACTCTCACCGGCATCGGCGGAATCGGAAAGACCCGGCTGGCACTGGAGGTCGCAGCGGTCCTCGGCAACGCCCGCCGCGGGCGCGAAACAGCGAAGTCGCTGCGCAAGAAAATGAAGGACGGCGTGTGGCTGGTCGAACTCGCCAGCACCACCGACGGCAAGCTCATTCCCGCAGCGGTTGCCGGTGCAATGGACATCGAGCTCAGTGGCGCTCGCCCGCCGCTGGCCGAGCTCATCGACCGCCTCAAGGCCCGCTCGGCATTGCTTCTGCTCGACAATTGCGAACATCTGCTCGGGGCTGCCGCGCAATTCGGCGACGCGCTCATGGCCGCGTGCCCGCGGATCATGGTTCTGGCGACCTCGCAGGATTTCGTCGGCGTTGCGGAAGAGATCGCCATCCGGATCAGCGAGCTTTCGCTGCCGGACGAAACAGCGACAACAGCCGAGGCCGTGCAGCGGTCGTCCGCGGTCCAGCTGTTCGTCGCCCGCGCGATCTCCGCCGATCCCGAGTTCGAGCTGACCGACAGGGATGCTCCCGCCGCTGCCAGGATCTGCCGGGCTCTCGATGGAATCGCGCTGGCGATCGAGATGGCGGCAGCGCGTGTGCCGATGTTCGGCGTTACCGGCGTCGCGAACCGGCTCGACGACCGCTTTCGCGAATTGGCAGGCGGCGGCGGCGACCGGCCCAAACGTCACCAGACGCTCCGCGCGGCGATCGACTGGAGTCACGATCTGCTCACGAAGCGCGACAGGCTGGTGCTCCGCCGCGCAGGGGCGTTCGCCGGCAGCTTCTCGCTCGACGATGCGATTGCGGTGATCGCCGACGACGACGTCGAAGAGGTCGACGTCATTCATGCGTTAGCCGAGCTGGTGCGGCGGTCGTTGATGGTTCGCGACCGTTCACGAATCGAGCCGCGATACCGCCTGCTTCAGACGGTCCTCGCCTATGCGCGCGACAAGCTCGACGGCGCCGGCGAGCTTGGCGACGTCGAGCACCGGCAGCTGCTGCGCGTGGGCGTGGTCGTGGAGGAAGCCTACAGCCGTGCCCTCGATCTGCCCGATGCGGTCCTCCGCGAGAGCTACGAGGCCGACCTCCCCAACATCCGGGCCGCGCTCGATCGCGGCTTCGCAGGAGCCGACATTCCCGCCGCAATGCAGATCGCCGGTGCAGCGCAGCCCCTGTTCGCCTCGATGGGACTGCTCGCCGAAGCGCGCGAGCGGCTCGATCTTGCGGCGAGCCACACAGCCGATGCGGACTCCGCGACCGCTGCTAGGGTCTGCTTTAGCCTCGGGCTCGCCCTCGGCTTTTCGCATCCGGCACGCGCTTGCGAAATGCTCGAGAAGGCCGAGCCATTCTACCGCTCCAGAGTGGGCACGGAGCTCGCTCAGCTGCTGGTGATGGATGGTCGGCTGAGCCAGGTCGTGGCAGGGCGCGAGGCGAGGTCTCGAACCCTGCTCGAAGAGGCTCGGCCGCTCGTCGAATCGAGCGGCGTGAAGCGGCTCCTCGGCCACTTCTACCGCGGCATGGGCAATCAGCTCATGGCCGACGGCGATACGGCGGAAGCGGTCGCGATGATGCGGCGTTCGCAGCAGGCGTTCGAGGATGCCGGAGCGGACGGGGCCGCGACGACGGTCAGCACGAGCCTCGGTTACGTGCTGTGGGCATCGGGCGATCTCGACGCAGCCATCGGCCAATGCCGCGAAGTGCTTGCAAGCCTCCGCGCCCAACCGTTCATCGACAGCACCGTTCTCGGTTTCGTGCTCGGCAACCTCGGCGGGATGCTCACCGAACGCGGCGACCTTGAAGACGCCGCAAGCTCGTTCAGCGAGGCGGCACCATTGCTCCGCGATCCGTGGCAGATTTGGGTCGTCTTCGATCATGTCGCCCGCTTCTACGCTGCCGCCGGCCTGCTGGAGGACGCCGCCCGGGCGTCCGGGTTCACCGATCGCAGCTACCGCGAGCACGCGGCCGCCCGCCAGCCGAACGAAGCCCGCGTTCATCGCAGCGTGGCAGAGCTCCTCGATGCCGCTTTTGCGCCCGAGACCATCGCCAGGTTCAAGGCCGAGGGAGCAGGCATGAGCACCGACGACGCCGTCGCACTCGCGGCCGCGACGGCCAGTGTGCTCACCACATCGCAAAGCTGAGACGTGCGCCGAACGTCCGCGGCATCGCCGGCACGCGGTAAATCGTCTCGCGCTCGTACCCGGTGTAGGTCCAGTAATATTGATTGAGCAGGTTCTTCGCCCACACGGCGAAGCGCCACTTGTCGTCCAGCCGGTGAAGCGCAAGCTCGACGTTGACCGGGTCGGACGCCTTCAACCTGTACGGCGCCGTATTTTCGAGGTCGCCCCACGAGCGCGACTGGTAGCTCCACAGGCCGGTCACTCCGATCCCCAGGATCGAGCTGATCGGGCGATCCCAGGCCATGGATGCACTGAGCTGCAGCTTCGGCGTGAACGTCAGCTCGCTTCCCGCGAAATCGACCGGTTGCCCGAGAAGGTCGAAGCCTTCGTACTTGAGCACCTTCGAGCTCAGCAGCGTGCCCGCCACATCCGCTGAAAAGCCCGAGCCCATCCGCCAGTCGGCATCGCCTTCGATCCCGTACACGCGCGACTTGGGGATGTTGATGATCCGGTTGAGCGTGATGAACACCGGATCGGGGATGGCGCCGTAGGTCTGCTTGTTGCGGTAATCGTAATAGAATGCGTCGGCGCGAAGCTTGAGGCTCCCGCCGGTCAGAAGGCTCGCCTTGGCGCCCAGCTCATAGGCGGTGAGCTCCTCCTGGCGCGCGGGCGTGAGCTGCGTGTCGAGGTTGGCGGGGATCAGTGGATAGGCGCCGTTCTTGAAGCCGCGGGCGACCGACCCATAGAGCAGCAGCTGGTCGAAGTGATAATTGAGGCTGGTGCGGAACGAGAGGTTGTTCTGCTTGAGCTCGGACCTGAACAGCGGGTCGTTGCGGGAGGTGTAGCCGGGCTTGTACGTCAGGCACTCGCCGGTGCCGACGAAGTCCGTCGCACCGGTGAGAAATGCGATCGCCGTGTTCCAGATCGGCGCGGTATTCCCGTGATAATCGTACGAGCAGCCGGCATAGCTCAGGCGGTCGCGGCCATAGCGCAAGCCGCCGTCCCACTCGAGCCTGTCGGTGAGCTTGTACTGGACGTTGCCGAACAGGCTCATCGTGCGGTTCTTCTGGTGCGATTGATCGAAGAAATTGCGGAATCCGCCCGCAATCTCCTCCGGAGAGTAGGTCGTCTGAGGGATCAGCGAGGCGAGATAGCGCAGCGCGAGGATGGTCGTGGCGTCGTTGACCCAGCCGACCTCCGAATCCCGCAGATCGTCATGCGCGTAATAGGCGCCCAGGATGTACTTCAGCCGGCTGCGTTCCCCGACGAGGCGCAGCTCCTGCGAAATCGACGTGATTTTCCCGACCGAATGGTAGGCGTTGAACTCGTAAGCCGTGCCGTCCATGTCGTTGAAGTCGTCGCGGCTCAGATGATTGTACCCGGTCAATGAAATCAGCGTGTCGTGAGCGCCGATCGGCGCAGTCAGCCGCTCGGAGATGCCGATGAAGTGGTCGCGCGCCTTGAACTCGGGCTTGCCCGGCACAGGCTTGTCCCAATCGGCGTCGGTTGCGCTCGGATGGGCGAGAATGGCCGCGTCGATGTCGGGCGGAAGGAACGCCGGCTGATCGGCGCGCAATGCAACCGGCTGCACCGCTTCCGTGTCCGAATCGTTGCGCCAGTAATTGATCGTCAGTTCCGAAGAAATGTTCTGCGGGGAATGCCAGTCGAGCGACGCTCGGGCGCCCTGAAGTGATTTCTTGCCGAGGCGATCGCCGGGACGCGAGACGCTTTGCTGCCACCCTCTGCCGCGCTCCTCGTCGCGTGCGGCGATGCGCAATCCTGTCGTGCTGGACAGCGGCAGGTTCGCTTCGAGCTCGCCTTCGAAGCTGTCGTAATTGCCGTAGCCGAGCTCGATCCGCGCTGCTGGGGCGGCGCCCGGACGCTCGGTGATGAAGTCGATCAGGCCGCCCGTCGTGTTCCGGCCGAACAAGGTGCCTTGCGGACCCTTGATGACCTCGACCCGGGTGAGATCGAACAGCGGCCCTCCCCCCATGTACGGATAGGCATAGCTGCTTTCATTGACGTAGATTCCGACGGGCGACGTCGCCGAGAGGTTGCGCGTGTTGAAGCCAACTCCTCTCAACGAATAGATCGGCGTGCCGGTACCCGACTTGGCATAGGTGAGGCCGGGGACCGCGGCGACCAGTCCTGGCGCATCGGTGATCCCTTCGCGGCGCAGATCGTCCCCGGAAATTGCAGTCACCGCGACCGGCACCGACTGGATGTTCTCGCGGCGCCGCGTTGCAGTGACGACGATCACTTCGCCGGTCGATTGGGAGGTTGCCGCCGACGTCCCGCTTTTGCCGACGTTTTGTGCGGCGCTCAGCGGCTGCCCGCACAAGCCGGCAAGAATCAGCAAGCCTCGAGGGCCAAGCCATCTCACCGCACGACGATTTTGCTGTCCAGCCTCACTCATGGTGCCCCCATCGCCACTCTCTCGGGCGGTGCACCGCAGCAGGGAAAATGACGATTGCGGAAACCTGATTTATTCCTGATTTCTGCAACGACGCGCGCAGCTCGGCCTTCCATTCTCTCGCAGTCGCATTGAAAAGACCGCGGTCGGCACCACTTTTTGTCGATGATTCCGCTGTCCGTCCTCGACTTGTCGCCGATCGTCGAGGGCAGCGACGCCGGCCAGTCGCTGCGCAATTCCGCCGAGCTCGCCCGCCACGTCGAGGCGCTCGGCTACAAGCGCTTCTGGATGGCCGAGCACCATTCGATGCCGGGCATCGCCAGCGCGGCAACCGCCGTCGCGCTCGCCTACATCGGCTCGCAGACCTCGACGATCCGCATCGGCGCGGGCGGGATCATGCTTCCCAACCACGCGCCGCTGATCATCGCCGAGCAGTTCGGGACGCTCGAAAGCCTGTTCCCGGGCCGAGTCGATCTCGGCCTCGGCCGCGCGCCCGGCACCGATCAGGCCGCGGCCTATGCGATGCGGCGCAATCTCGCCTCGGATGCCAACCAGTTCCCCAACGACGTCGTCGAGCTGATGGCCTATTTCGAAGGCGAGAGCGGCCGGGTGCGTGCGGTCCCCGGCGAAGGACTCGACATCCCGATCTGGATTCTCGGATCGAGCCTGTTCGGGGCGCAGCTCGCGGCGATGCTCGGCCTGCCCTACGCCTTCGCCTCGCACTTCGCGCCGCAGATGATGATGGAAGCGATCGCGCTCTATCGCGAGCGCTTCGAGCCCTCGGACCAGCTCGACGACCCCTATGTGATGCTCGGCTTCAACGCGATCGTCGCCGACACCGACGAGGAAGCGCAGTTGCTTGCGAGCTCGGTCCAGCAGGCGTTCGTCTCGCTGCGCACCGGCAATCCGATCAAGCTTCCGCCGCCCCAGCCCGGCTATGCCGACTCGCTGCCGATGGAAGCGCGGGCGATCCTGCGGTCGGTGCTCTCGGCATCGGCGATCGGCAGCCCGGAAACGGCGCGGCGGGAACTCGACGAGTTCGTGCATCGGACGAAACCCGATGAACTGATCGTCACCGCGCAGGTTTACGATTCGCGGGCGCGGCTCCGTTCATACCAGCTGCTCATGGATGCCGTGCGCCAGCCCGAAACCGCCGAAGCAAGCTAAGGAAAACCATGTCGGCCCTGTTCACTCCGCTCGAGGTCGGAAGCCTCCGCCTCGCCAACCGGATCGTCATCGCGCCGATGTGCCAATATTCGGCCGAGGACGGCTCGATGTCCGACTGGCACGAGATCCACCTCGGCCATCTCGCGCTTTCGGGTGCGGCGCTCCTGACGATCGAGGCGACCGCGGTCACACCCGAAGGACGAATCAGCTACGGCGACACTGGCCTGTGGTCCGACGCGAACGAGCAGGCGATGGCGCGCGTCCTCAAAAGCATCCGCCGCTGGTCCGACATGCCCGTCGCGATCCAGCTCGGCCACGCCGGCCGCAAGGCGTCCACCGACAAGCCGTGGTTCGGCGGCGCCCAAATCCCACCGGATGCGCCGAACGGATGGCAGACGGTCGCACCCTCGCCGCTGCCGTTCCTCGAAGGCGAAGTGCCGCCGCTCGAGCTCGACCGCGCCGGCCTCGACCGCATCCGTGACGCGTTCGCGGCGGCGGCCGGACGCGCTGCGCGGCTCGACCTCGCTGCAGTCCAGCTCCATGGCGCGCACGGCTATCTTCTCCACCAGTTCCTCGCGCCGCTGTCGAACAAGCGCACCGACGACTATGGCGGCAGCCTTGAAAACCGCATGCGCTTCCCGCTCGAAGTGTTCGACGCCGTCCGCGCGGTGTTCCCCTCCGACCGCCCGGTGACGATGCGCGTGTCGGCGACCGACTGGGTCGAAGGCGGTTGGGACCTGGAGCAGACGATCGAGTTCGCGCGCGCTCTCGACGAGCGCGGCTGCTCGGCAATCCACGTGTCGAGCGGCGGCCTCGACCCGCGCCAGTCGATCCCCGTCGGCCCGAGCTACCAGGTCCCTTTCGCGCGCGAGGTGAAGCGCGCCGTCCGCATGCCCGTGGTCGCAGTCGGGCTCATCACCGATTTCGAGCAGGCGGAGGCCATCGTCGGCACCGGGGATGCCGACCTGGTCGCGCTCGCACGCGGAATCCTCTACGACCCGCGGTGGCCGTGGCACGCCGCGGCTGCGCTCGGAGGCAAGGTCAGGGTGCCGCCGCAATATCTGCGCTCTCCGCCGCGGCAGCACAGGGACCTGTTCGACTGGGGGGAATAGAATGAACGGAGCGATGCTCTCGGTCGTCCTCGCGCTGATCGGGGGCGTGCTCCTCGCCGTCCAGGCGCCGACCAATGCGATCCTCGGCAAGGCTTCGGGATCGCCGATCGTCGCCGCCTTCATCTCGTTCCTCATCGGCACGATCGCGCTCGGCGCTGCCGTCGCAGCGACCTCGGGACGGCTGTTCGACCCGTCGCTCAAGCAAGTGCCGTGGTACGCCTGGGTCGGCGGCTTCTACGGCGCTTTCTTCGTCGCCGTCGCCGCGTTCGGCGCGCCACGGGTCGGCGTCGGCGTTCTGCTCACGGCAGCAATCGCCGGCCAGCTCGCCGCGGCGCTCGTCCTCGACCACTTCGGCCTGCTCGGCCTCGCCCGCCATCCGGTGACGGTCACGCGCGCCGCCGGGCTCGTGCTCGTCCTCGTCGGCGCAGTGCTGGTCCGCAAGAGTTAGTTCAGCGCGCCATAGACGGTCTTCCCGCCAAGCACCGTCGCGAGCACCTTCAAGCCGCGGATCCGCTCCGCCGGGACCTTCAAAATGTCGTCCGAAAGCACCACGAAGTCGGCATATTTGCCGGGCTCGATCGAGCCTTTCACCTTCTCGTCGAACGTCGTGTAGGCGCCGTTGATCGTGACCGAGCGGATCGCGTCGGCGCGGCTGATGCCCTGGTCGGGCCCGAGCGTTCCGCCCCATTGCGTGCCGCGCGTCACCTCGCCGTAAATCTCGAGCAGCGGCTCGGCATAATATGAAATCGGCCCGTCCGACCCGCCCGCGAACATGATCCCGTTCTTCAGCCACTCGGCGTAGGGCTCGCTGCGGTTGGCGAGCGGCGGCTTCCACGCTTTAAGGATCAGCGCCCCGAGCTCGTAATTGTGCATGTATTGCGAGTTGATGATCAGTCGGAGCCGCTTGACCTCCGCATAATGCTGCGGGCCGAGCAGAAAGGCATGGTCGATCATCCACCGTCGTCCGGTGATCGGCGTCTGCTTGTTGGCATAGTCGAACGCGTCGAGCGCTTCGTCGATCGCTGCGTCGCCGACCGCGTGCGGCCGCAGCCTGTATCCGTATTTCGCAACCAGCGCGGCGAACTTTTCGAACTGTGCAGTCGGCACTTTCTGCAAGCCGCGGTAGCCCGGCTTCCCGGGATAATCATGCTCGAGCATTGCGGTCAGCTCGGCGCCGTCGAGTCCGGTCTCGCCGATCTCGTCCGAGCGGAACATGCCGTCGCCGTCGGAGCCGGGCTTGGGCAGCGCCTTCAGCTCGGCTTCCGCCTTGTCGAGCGGTTCGGCGGGATCGATGTTGTACGCGAAGTCGACGCGGACGGTGAGCTGCCCTTGATCGCGGAGCTTGCGGAACAGCGCGGCGTCGGCGGGCGAGCCGCTCGGATCGCCGGCGCTGGTCAGCCCGTGGCTGTTCACCAGCGCAAGCACCCGCTTCATCCCCTCTTCCTTCTCGGCCTCGGTCGGATGCGGAAGGAACGGCCGGACGAACCGGCCCGCATTGTCCATCAGCAGCCCGGTCGGCTCGCCCTTCGCGTCATGATAGATTTGCCCGCCCTGCGGATCGGGCGTGTCGCGCGTTATCTTGGCGAGCGCGAGCGCGCGGCTGTTGACGATCATGTAGTGCGGTCCGGGAATTGCGACGGGGTTGTCAGGCGCCGCCGCGTCGAGGTCGGCGCACGTCGGCAGCCGTCCTTCCGCAAGCTGATATTCCCACCAGCCGCGCGTGCCGACGATCCACGCGCCGGGCTTCACTTGCGTCGCGCGCCCAGCGATCGCCGCCTGGATGTCCTTGATCGAGCGGATATGCGTGAGGTCGACCTGGAGCGGCAGCTCCTCGCCCGCGGTCAGATGCACATGCGTATCGTTGAACCCCGGCAGCACGGTCTTGCCGTGAAGGTCGATGACCCGCGTGTTCGGCCCCTTCGACTTCATCACGTCCGCGTCGGTTCCCACGGCGATGAACCTGCCGTTGCGGACCGCCGCCGCCCGGGCGATCGAGAATCGTGGATCGACGGTGACGATATGCGCGTCGCGGATGATGAGGTCGGCGGGCGCATTCGCCGGCGCCGCGGCGCTGAGGAGAAGTGCAATCAGAGTCATGGCTTGAGGTTCCTCGCGATCAAAGGGTGAAGCGGATGCCGGCGCGGAAGAAGCGGCCGACGACATCGTAGAATTGTCCGTTGGCGCTGCTCTCGTTGATTCCGCCGGCGGCGCCGGACGGGATCATCGGCGGGTCGGCGTCGGTCAGGTTGTTGACGATCGCGAACAGTTCGGCCGTGCGCATGCCGCTCGTGTGCACGCGGTAGGCCACGGTCGCGGTCAGATAGACGAACGCCGGCACATGATTGTCGTTGATCGTGTTCGCTGCGCCCGCGCCTTCATGAAGGATCGTGCTGAACACGCCCGCGCCGACGTAGCGCGCCTGAAGACCCAGCCTCAGCGGCCCGCGCGAATAGTCGACGAAGGCGTCGCCCGCCCATTTGGGAACGCCCGCGGTCCGGTTGAAATTGCTCACCTGTCCTAGCCGGTCGAGCACCGCGCCGCCCGGGGTACTCGACGTGAGTTCGAGCACGCGCGTTGCGAGCAGCTGCGCCGACAGCGATCCGCCGAGGAAGTGCGAACGCGAGTAGCCCGCCTCGAAATCGATCCCGCGAGTCTTCGCCTGCGCGAGGTTCAACCGCGTGTTGGTGATGAACGCGATCGATCCGTCCGGATTGAAGGTGATCGACTGGCAGAACAAGGCGTTGCCGGCGAAGCAGCCCTGCGCGAGAGTCGGTGCGCCGAGGGTCGCAATCTCGTCCCTGATGCGGATGTCGTAATAATCGACCGACGCGCTCAGTCCCGGCACGAACCCGGGACGAAGCACGGCGCCGCCGGTCAGCGTATCGGCTTTCTCGGGTTTCAGCGCGGTATTGCCCGCCTCGATCTCGCGGATCTGCACCGCCCGGCCGAGCACCGGGTCGAACACGTTCGTATTCGAGCTTCCGCCATTTTCAAACAGCTCGGCGATGTTCGGCGCACGGATGTCGCGCGATCGGGTCGCGCGGAACCGAACGCCCGGAATCGCGTCCCAGATGGCGCCCGCCTTCCAGGTATAGACCGTGCCGCTCAGCGAATAATGCGTGCGTCGCGCCGCGGCGTTGACGCTGAGCCCCTTGGCAAGCGGCGCCTGCGCTTCGGCGAAGGTCTCGAACACCTTGATTGCGCCATGCTCGGGCAGCTGGTTGCCGAGGATCCAGCCGCCAACGGAGCCGTTTGCATTGACCCGCTGCGAGACCGCGTCGGATGTCCCGTCGGCGCTGTCTCGCCGGTATTCCGCGCCGGCCGCCAGCGCGACCGGCCCAGCCCAGGTCGAGAAGGGTGTTCCCTTGATGTCGGCGCCTGCGACGCTCTGCCGGGTCACCAGCTTGAACCGCGCGTTTCCGTTGACGAACGGGTTCAACGCCTCCGATCCGTCGCCGAACACGTCGACCGGGATGCATCCGTTGCCCGGGTTCGTCAGCGTTGACCGGCAGACGATCTCCCCCGTTGCAGGATCAGCGACCGCGTCGACCGCCTGGAAGAACTCGTTCTGCCTGCGGTTGTTCGGCCCGAACCGCAGGTCGTAGTCGTTGCGCCCGTACTGGCCGTAGGCTTCGGCGGTCCATCCGCCGAAGTGCGCCGACGCCCCTGCCACGGCTTCGTAGGTCGTATCCCGGCGGTCGAGCGCGATCTTGCCGGCATCGTTGCTCACCCGTCCGATCGTGATCGTCTGGAGGCCATCGGCGATCATTACGTCGCGCACGGCATCGGGAAGGAATGCATTGTCGCGGTGGATGACGAGGTTGCCGCGGTCGCGCGCCTCCTGCGACGCGCCGCCGACGATCGATTTGCCGCCCGATAGATCAGCGAACAGCTGCACGTGGTCGCTGACGTCATATTTGGCCGAGGCGAGCGCGTTGAATTGCTGGACGGGAGTCCCGAGCAGCGCGAGCAAATTCTCGTTCTGGTGGGCGCCGTCGCCGCCGATCATCGTCGATCCGAACACCTGTCCGAAATCGTACTGCTCGATCGTGCCGCCCGGCCCAAACGCGGTCCCGCGCAGCGGTCCGCTGACGATCAGCCCGCCGGGCGTCGTGATCGCCGAATGAACATCAGGCGAGATGATGAAATTGGGCAGGCCGTTCGCCGCGAAATTTGGGTTGGTGATCAGCCCGACGTCGCGCTTGCCCCAGTCGCGCGTCAGCTGCGTACCGATCGGACCGATGTTCACATAATCGAATCCGGCCATGATCCGCCCGCGGCCGCCGCCGAAGTGCGACCCGCCGGCGAGCGACAGCCGCCGCTCATCGCCGTCGCCGCGCTGCGAGATTCCGCCCTCGGCGGTTCCCTCGAGCCCGGTCAGGTCGTCCTTGAGCACGATGTTGATCACGCCGGCGACGGCATCCGACCCGTAAGCCGCCGATGCGCCCCCGGTCACCACCTCGACCCGCTGCACGAGCAGCGTCGGGACCACCTTGATATCGACCGAGCCCGTCGTCGCCGTCGGCACATGACGGCGCCCGTCGATCAGGACCAGCGTCCGGCTCGCGCCGAGCCCGCGCAGGTCCGGGTTGATCTGTCCGCCTCCGCGCGAGTTCACCCCGGCCGTATTGGGCGAATCCATGCCGGCGAAGCTCGGGATCTGCTGCAGGATCTCGCCGAGTGTCGCGGGCTCGCGGTCGGCGATCGCCTGCGCGCCGATCACCGTCAGCGGGGTCGGCGCCCGGACCCCGGCGGGCAGCCGCGTGCCGGTCACGACGATGTCGCTCTTCGGCTCCGGCGCGTGGGGCGCCTGCTGAGCATGAGCGGGAGCAGCAGCGGCCGCCGAAAAGAGGAGGGCACAGCGCGCGGCCGTGCCGACGCGCATTCGATTGGCGATCATCGAAGAAGCTCTTGAGACTCGAGGGCAATAAAAAAGCCCGCCGCCAGGCGGGCTCCGGGTGGAAGAAGCGAAGGACTTCAGTCCCTACGCCATCGCCACGCGCACGTGCCCGCCGAAGCCCAGCTCCAGCGCCACCAAAGCTGCCGCGAGGCTGCCGAAGGCGGAATCATTTCCTTGGTGGCGCTCGATTGCATGCGCACGACGTAGATTGATCGATCGCGCGCCGTCAAGCGGGCGGCTGCAAAGCGCCGCAATCGCGCCCCATTGCGTTGCGAAGGCAGTGCGCCCGCACTAACGAGCCTGCCATGCCGGACCGCCAGCAAATCTACGTCCAGACCGTCGCGCTGATCGAGCCCTACAACAAGAAGGGCGTCGCAATCACCGAAGCGACGCGCTTCGCCCAGGACCTCGAGTGGGACAGCCTCACCGTGCTCGACTTCGTCGCGAACGTCGAGGACGAGTTCGACGTCATCATCACCATGAACATGCAGGCGGAGATCGAGACCGTCGGCCAGCTCGTCGATGCGCTGGTGCGGCTGACGGCATGATTCCCCTGGCCGCGCGCCCTGAGCCTGTCGAAGGGCTGCACTTCCTTGGCCCCCAAAGGGAAGGCAGGGCTTCGACAAGCTCAGCCTGGTCGGTTAACTGAGATGACCGACCTCTTCTCCAAGTTCGACCCGCTGATCCAACAGCGCGAGAGCCTGCTCGAAAGCGGGCTCACCGATCCGTTCAACCTCGTCATGGAAAAGGTCGAAAGCCCCACCGTCGCGATCTGCAACGGCAAGCGCACGATCCTCCTCGGCACCTACAATTACATGGGAATGACGTTCGATCCGGACGTGATCGCCGCGGGCAAGCAGGCGCTCGACGATTTCGGCTCGGGCACCACAGGGAGCCGCGTCCTCAACGGCACCTACGCCGGCCACAAGGCCGTCGAGCAGGCGCTCAAGGACTTCTATGCGATGGACCACGCGATGGTCTTTTCGACCGGATACCAGGCGAACCTCGGGGTGATCTCGACGATCGCGGGCAAGGATGACTACATCATCCTCGACATCGACAGCCATGCCTCGATCTACGACGGCTGCGCGCTCGGGAATGCCCAGATCGTCCCGTTCCGTCACAACGACATCGAGGCGCTGGAAAAGCGCCTGCGCAGATTGCCGCCGGAAGCGGGCAAGCTGGTCGTCCTCGAGGGCGTCTATTCGATGCTCGGCGACGTCGCGCCGCTGAAGGAAATGGTCGCGGTGTCCAAAGCGGCTGGCGCGATGGTGCTGGTCGACGAAGCGCATTCGATGGGCTTCATCGGCGATCACGGCCGCGGAGTCGCCGAGGCGCAGGGCGTGATCGGCGAGGTCGACTTCATCATCGGCACCTTTAGTAAGTCGGTCGGCACAGTTGGCGGCTTCTGCGTCTCGAACCACCCGAAATTTGAAATATTGCGCCTGGTGTGCCGCCCCTACGTGTTCACCGCCTCGCTCCCGCCGTCGGTCGTCGCCACGGCCGCGACCTC
>JAICXO010000122.1 GCA_025980335.1 Sphingomonas sp.
CATGTTCGTGCCCCATCCGGAGCTGGACGGCCGCTACACCGTGATTGGCCGGGTCGTGAAAGGGATGGACGTGGTCGACAAGATCGCGCCCGGCGAGCCGCCCGCGGAGCCCACGAAAATCGTGAAGGCGTACCTCGGCGGGTAGCCAAGGCTACCGCTCGTCCTGAGTAGCTGCTGAGCAAAGTCGAAGCGGCGTATCGAAGGACGATCCTTCGATACGGGACTTCGTCCCTACTCAGGATGAGCGGGTTGGTGCATGGGCTCTACAGATGCACCTTTCCGACTTCGATTTCGACCTGCCTGCAGAGCGGATTGCACTCCGGCCGGCTCGGCCGCGCGACAGCGCGCGACTGCTGTTGGTCGAGAACGGCGACATTTCCGATCACCTGATCACCCAGCTTCCGGACCTGCTGCGCCCCGGCGACGTGCTCGTCTTCAACGATACCAAGGTCATCCCGGCGCAGCTGGAGGGCCGTCGCGGTGACGCGAGCATCGGGGCGACGCTTCACAAGCGCGAAGGGCCGCGCGAGTGGCAGGCGTTCCTTCGAAACGCGAAGCGGGCGCGCGTCGGCGACACGATCGATTTCGGAAAAGGCGTCGCCGCCTCGGTCGTCGAGAAGAATGAGGACGGATCGGCGCTCCTCCACTTTCATGGCGACGAGCCGGTCGAGCTGTTGCTCGACCGCGCAGGAACGATGCCGCTGCCGCCCTACATTGCCTCCCGACGGCAGATCGACGACGCCGACCGGGAGGATTACCAGACGATGTTCGCGCGCGAGGAGGGGGCGGTCGCCGCGCCGACCGCAGCGCTGCACTTCACGCCCGCGCTGCTCGACGCGCTGGATGCCGGCGGGATCGGCCGTGAGACGCTGACCTTGCACGTCGGGGCGGGCACGTTCCTGCCGGTCAAGAGCGAGCGGATCGAAGAGCACAAGATGCACGCCGAATGGGGGCGGATCGACACTGCCACGGCAGAGCGGCTGAACGCCGTTCGCCGCGCGGGAGGACGGCTGGTTTCGGTCGGCACGACCAGCCTTCGCCTGCTCGAAAGCGCGACCGGTGACGACGGCATCATCCGGCCGTTCGAAGGCGACACCGCGATTTTCATCACGCCCGGCTACCGCTTCAAGGCGATCGATGGGCTGATCACCAACTTCCATCTGCCGCGCTCGACGCTTTTCATGCTGGTGAGCGCGCTGATGGGGCTGGAGACGATGAAAGCCACATACGCGCACGCAATCGAGGCGGGCTACCGCTTCTATTCCTACGGCGACGCGAGCCTGCTGCTGCCGTCAGCTCATTCGGGATAGCATTCCGAGCGTTCGTCCGGGTGCTGCCGGAACCATGCGCGGCGGGCTCGCCGATTCGCGAGCTCGTGCTCGGAACCGATCATGACCGTTTGCCGCTTGATTGTGCGCCTGTCGGGATCGCCCGGCGAAGCCGGAGGGCCGCGCCAGTCGCCCGTGTAAGCGTTGCACAGCTGAAATCGCGTGTAGGGGTCGGGGATGTTGTTCTCGCCGATCCTGCACTGGAGCGGCCGCCCGCTGCGATCGACATCAATGTAAACCGAGGCGTATTGGTCGCCCTTCATCATTCCCTGCGTCTGCCACGGGTAGGATTGGCCCGCTTCGAATTGCGGGCACGCAGGCTTCTCAGCCCCGGCGGCCGAGCCAGTCAGCAACCCGCTACAGAGTGCTACCGCGCCAACCCACCTCATGCGCGAGAGCGTAATGCAGTGCTCCGGTGGCCGCAACGGCAGTGGAGGTTCACTCGCGCGGCTGGAGCCAGTGGCCGAGATCGCGGCCGATCAGCTCACCGAGCCGGTCGATCTCGTGCTGGAAACGGGCCCTGATCTCGCGCTGGACCTCGATTGGCACCGGGCGGTTTTCGTCCGGCACACGGTTCCACCGCAGGATGCGCTTGCGCAACGACGGCTGTCCGACCGGGGCGTCCACGGCTCCCCGCGCTGCCGCATGATCGAACCGCCCGCGGTGCCTGATGCTTGCGAGGTATGGGAGAAGCGCGCGCGGCGGCCGCTTGAGCAGCTGCTGAAGCAAGAGGAAGCGCACGCTCTTGCTCTCGCGCTCGGCCTTGAGTTGCGGCGGGTCGGTCGGGGTGAGCCCGGCGAAGTCCAGCAGCCGCCGGTGCTGGCCGGCCGGATCGGCCACGAGGTCGTCGAACACCATCACCATGCAGCGCTCGCGGCCGACGGCAGCGAACAGCCGCTCGACATAGGTGCCGTAGCGTCCGGCCTCGTCGTAGCGGAGCCAACGCGGCTCGATCGTGCTCCACGGGATTCGCCGACCGGCGGCACGGTCGGGAACTGCTGCCCAGGCGTCCTCGAAGCGGCGGATGTTCTCGTCGCCGGTGAAGATCAGCCGTTTGTGGAGGGACGGGAGAAGGGTGAGCGGATCGCGCACCGCAACGATGAAGCGCGAGTTCGGCCAGAGCTTCAGGACGGGTTCGAGCTGCTCCGGCACATAGAGGTAAGAGACCGAGCAGTCCGCGCCCACCTCCTGGCCGGGGCGCGGATCGGGGAAATAATGATCGAGGAAGTCGTGCTGGACCCGGCGCCTCAGCTCAGCATCGTCGAGGCCGCGAAGATCGTGCTCGGCGAAGAAATGCGGCTCCTTCACGAAGGGAAACAGCACCTGCGGATGGGCCTGGAGCCAGCGCGCCATCGTCGTCGTGCCGCACCGGGGCGCTCCGACGATGAACACGAACTTCGCGACTTCTTCGATACGCGGCATCGCGCCGGCCTCTAGCACAGAGCGATTTGGGGGGAAGCGCTCGAGCCGCTAAGCGCAGCCGCGTGAGCCGATTTGCCTTCTCGATCGCCGGGACCGACGGTGCCGCGCGGACCGGCACGATCGCGATGGAGCGCGGCGACATCCGCACGCCGGCGTTCATGCCGGTCGGCACCGCGGCAACGGTGAAGGCGATGCGGCCCGCGGAGGTGCGCGCGAGCGGCGCCGACATCATCCTCGGCAACACCTATCATCTCATGTTGCGTCCGGGCGCCGAGCGGATCGCCAAGCTCGGTGGGCTCCACAGGTTCATGGGCTGGGAGCGGCCGATCCTCACCGACAGCGGCGGCTACCAGGTGATGAGCCTGTCCGAGCTGGCGAAGGTGACCGAAGAGGGAGTCGCCTTTGCGAGCCATCTCGACGGCTCGCGGCACATGCTGAGCCCCGAGCGGTCGATCGAGGTTCAACGGCTGCTCGGATCGGACATCGTCATGCAGTTCGACCAGCTGGTGCCGACGACGTCGTCGCGCGGTCAGCAGCGCGACGCGATGGAGCGCTCCATCCGCTGGGCAAAGCGCAGCCGCGAGGAGTTCGATCGCGGCTCCGTACATGCGGAGCGCTCTGCGATCTTCGGGATCCAGCAGGGGGCGCTCGACCCGGAGCTGCGCCGCGCTTCCGCCGAAGCGCTGATCGGGATCGGGTTCGATGGTTACGCGGTCGGCGGCCTCGCGGTGGGGGAAGGCCAGCAGGCGATGCTCGAATGCCTCGACTTTGCGGTCGACATGCTGCCGGAGGACAAGCCCCGCTACCTGATGGGCGTGGGGAAGCCCGACGACATCGTCGAGGCGGTGATGCGCGGGATCGACATGTTCGACTGCGTGCTCCCGACGCGCTCGGGCCGCACGGGGCAGGCGTTCACGCTGGACGGCCCGATCAACCTCCGCAACGCGCGCTTCGCCGAGGACCCGGCGCCGATCGAGTCCGGCTGCCCGTGTCCTGCCTGCAGCCAGTTCAGCCGCGCTTATGTCCACCACCTCGTGAAAGCGGGCGAGATCCTCGGTGCGATGCTGATGACCGAGCATAATCTGTGGTTTTACCAGCGGCTGATGCAGGGGCTCCGGACGGCGATTGCGAAGCAGCGGCTGACCGCGTTCGCGCGCGAGTTTTTGAGCAAGTACCGGCGTGCCCCGGCGTAGGCCGCGTCCAGGGCGCTGCGGTAGCAGCGCTCGCGCGCTCCTGGGCCCCGGCCTTCGCCGGGGTACAAATTAGATCGCGTCGTCCTTCACGGCTTCGCTCTCGTCGGCCGATTCCAACTTGTCCTGGGTCCTTAGCGCGAAGTCGCTCGGGTCATGGCGTTCGTGCAACTGTTCCCGCAGTTCGCCCGTGAGCTTGTTGACCTTGCGGCCGCGCTGGACCGCCGGACGCGCGTCGATCTGCTTCGCCCAGCGCATCACATGCGCGTACTGGTGCACGGCCAGGAACTCGCTCGCGCCTTCGTATGTGCGGCCGAGCGCCACCCCGCCGTACCACGGCCAGATCGCAATGTCCGCGATCGTATAATCGGGCCCGGCGACATATTCATTATCTGCAAGCCGGCGGTCGAGCACGTCGAACTGCCGCTTCGCCTCCATCGCATAGCGGTCGATCGCATATTCGATCTTCTCGGGCGCGTAGGCGAAGAAGTGTCCGAAGCCGCCGCCGAGGAACGGTGCGCTGCCCATCTGCCAGAACAGCCAGGAGAGCGTTTCCGCCCGCTCCGGGCCTGAGCGGGGCAGGAACTCGCCGAACTTCTCGGCGAGATAGACGAGGATCGCGCCGCTCTCGAACACGCGAACCGGCTCGGGGCCACTGCGGTCGATCAGCGCGGGAATCTTCGAATTGGGGTTTACGGCGACGAAGCCGCTGCCGAACTGGTCGCCCTCGCCGATGCGGATCGGCCACGCATCATATTCGGCGCCGGCGTGTCCCTTCTCGAGCAACTCCTCGAACATGATCGAGACCTTCTGCCCATTGGGAGTCGCGAGCGAGTATAGCTGGAACGGGTGCCTGCCGACGGGGAGTGCCTTGTCGTGCGTTGGGCCGGCAATTGGGCGGTTGATGTTCGCGAACTGGCCGCCGCTCGGCTGCTCCCATGTCCACACCTTCGGAGGCACGTAATCGCTCATACCAAGTCCCTTTCTCTCAGGGACGCGAGCTAGGAAGCGGTTCCGGCGCTTTCCAGTGTCAGCGATGTGCCTTCAGGCGCCTGCGCTGATCGATAGAAAGCTCGGCATCGGCCCGTTCCAGTCGGATTTCAAATCCTCTACGACGGGCGAGCGTTCGGGTTTGGGCTCCGCCTTCTGCTTTTCGCTCTTCGGGCGCTTTGCCGCGGTCTTCGCAGGGGCCGCTTTTTCGACTTTGGCGGGCTCCGCCTCGTGGGGCTGCTCGTCCGCTCTCTCGCCCGATAGCGGAATCTTGTGGCCGATGAGCTTCTCGATTCGGCCGATCGCCTCGCCGTCCTCGCGTGTCGCGAGCGTGATCGCGATGCCCTTCATTCCGGCCCTGCCGGTGCGTCCGATGCGGTGAATGTAATCGTCCGGCTGCCACGGCACGTCGAAGTTGATGACGTGACTTACGCCTTTCACGTCCAGGCCGCGCGCGGCGACGTCGGAAGCGACGAGGACGGTGATCTCGTCATTCTTGAAGCGATCGAATTCGGCGATCCGGTCGGACTGGTCCATGTCGCCCTGGATCTGGCCGGCAGCGAACCCCGCCCGCTTGAGGCTGCTTGCAAGGTCGCGAACGGTGCTCTTGCGGTTTGCGAACACGATCGCGTTCTTGAACTCCTCGTGCCGGAGGATGTCCTTGAGCGCGTCCTTCTTCTTGTCGGCGCGGACCTGGACCAGCCGCTGGTCGATGTTGACATTTGCAGTCGCCGGGCGCGCAACCTCGACGGTCTTGGGATCGCTGAGGAATTTCTGCGAAAGCTTCTGGATCGGCGGCGGCATGGTTGCCGAAAAGAGCAACGTCTGGCGGTTCTTCGGCAGCTTGGAGCAGATTTCCTCGATGTCCGGGATGAAGCCCATGTCGAGCATCCGGTCCGCTTCGTCGATGACCAGCAGCTTGCAGTCAGTGAGCATGATCTTGCCGCGGCCGAAAAGGTCCATCAGACGCCCGGGCGTGGCGATCAGCACGTCGACGCCCTTTTCGAGCGCCTTGATCTGATCGCCCATCTGCACGCCGCCCATCAGCA
>JAICXO010000127.1 GCA_025980335.1 Sphingomonas sp.
ACGCCGGCGGTCTTGGCGGCGTGGAATTCTTTGGCGGTGCCGTTTCTCGCGGCGAACAGGTCCCACGCGCCCTTGAGGCCAAAGAAGCCGACGGCGAACTCGCCGACGAGCGCGACAATCAGCGCGGCGACGTGGAGTGCGGAGCTGTTGCTGTAGAAGAACAAGGTATGCGGATAAGCCTCATGGCCGGTTCCCGAGATGACATAGGCCAGCGCGTCCTTCGCCTGTCTGAAATTGGCGACGTTCTGGAGCGCGCAAAACAGGCCGTTGAGGCCGACGGTCAGGACCAACAGGCATTTCAGAATGCGGATCACGTCGGCCCCCTCAATTAAACGTGACAGCGTAGCATGAATCGAACTCCGGGTTCGAATCGCCGGTTTTTGTAAACCCGATTGTGCGTGACTTTATCGGGTGATCTGCTAAGTAGTTGAAACTCAAGGGGATTTGGTAGCGGAGGAGGGACTTGAACCCCCGACACGCGGATTATGATTCCGCTGCTCTAACCAGCTGAGCTACTCCGCCCCGTGTCCGGGAAGCGCCGCACGAGGGCGCCGGAGGCGCGGGATATAGGTGCGCATCCGCAGACGGTCAACGCGAGGAACCGCGAACTGCTGCTGTCGTTGAGCCCCGCGAAGAAGAGGCTCTGATGGACCCGTTGACCCCGCTCGAAACCTTGTGCCGAATCATCCTTCGTGCACGCGAATATGAGGCGCAGACCGTCGACTATGCCGACGACGAGGAGCCGGATGACGTCGACGACGAGCAGGAGGGCGCGCTCAGCGTGCTCGAGGACGATATCAACACCAGCGTCGAGGACGAGCTTCGCTCGGTGTTCGAGGACCTTGGCGAGGATCAGCTGGCCGAGGTGCTCGCCTTCTGCTGGGTCGGTCAGGGAACCTACGAGTCCGGCGACTGGGACGAGGCGATGGAAGAGGCGCAGGACCTGGTGCGCGAAAGTACCGAGGAAGCAATCAACGAGCTGATGGAGCAGCCGATGCTGGCTTCCGTGCTCGATTCGGGGCTCGCCGCATTCGATCTCAGCTGCGACGGGATCGGCGAAGTCACCTGAACGGATAGAGTGCGATGCGCTCCCATGGGCCGCCGAGATAGCGGTGTAGCCCGAGCCCGCTGATGCCGAGCCGGCGCGGCCGGAAATTCGCTTCGAGCGATTGCTCGAGCGCGCGTGCGACCCTCGGCGCGACCTTGTTCTGGATCGTGACGTGCGGCCGCCACCCGCCGCGGTCCTGCGCCCCGAGAAGCCCGTGGAGGTCGTCCGCCAGTTCATTGCGGATGCGGTCGAGATCGGTGGAGACGACGCGGAAAGCGACCCCGCCGCCGAGGTCCATCACGCCTGCAATCATCGCATCTGGCGGGGTCGTGCGGACCATGCGGGCGAGACGCGCTCGAAGCTCGCTTTCAGCCGATGGAGGCAGCGCGTGGAAGATGGTCAGGTGGACGGGAAGCTGATTGCGCTCGCGCGGATAATGCGCCCGCCGCAATCCCTCGAGCCACGCGAAGTCGGGCGCGGCGAGCTCGGCGGCGACGATCAGCGCCCCGGCCATTCGTTCCTTTGCAGCTCCTTCAGCCGCTCGAACCGCGCGGCTGCGAAATGCGTGATCACCGTTTCGCCTTCGACATGCGCGTCGTTCCACGGCAGCCGCCGGAGCTTTTCGCCGACGCCGGCAAGGCCGCCTTCCGAGATGACGAGATAGTCGAGCTTCCCGCTGCGGCATCCGGCCATCGCGTCGATGCAATGGCCGACTTCGGTGCCTTCGCAAGTGACCGGCGCGCGGGTCAGGAGAGACACGGGGAAAAGCGCCTCGCCGGGCGTTCGCTCGCTCGCTTCCGATGCCGACCGCGCGCCTTCCTCGATCCGTTCCTGACGGCCGAGCCACCGCCATACCCCGAAAACGTCCAGCGCCGTGAGCACGACGTTGGTCCACGTCAGCGCCGGTTGCCCGCTGAGCGCGCCGACCGCGATCCAGCACAGCGCTCCGACCGTGAATATTGCAAAGCCGTAGCCGGTCACGCGCGAGCCGAGGTTCGATGCCGTCATGAACGCGGCGATGATGGTCGCGATCGTCGCAACCCAGGAAATGGTGGTGGCCATGCGCCTCGAACCGCCGTCATGCTGAACTTGTTTCAGCATCCATCAACCGTAGCATTCGAGAAAATGGATCCTGACCTTCGTCAGAATGTCGATCTGACGATCTGCGCTCGTCAGATCTCCACCTGGCTCCCCAGCTCGACGACGCGGTTGGTCGGAAGCTTGAAGAACTCCATCGCGCTTTCGGCGTTGCGAAGCATCCACGCGAACAGCTTCTCGCGCCAGATGGCCATGCCGGGCCGCGATGAGGCGAGCAGGGTCTGGCGGGCGAGGAAGAAGCTGGTGTCCATCATCCTGCACTGCGGTCCGATCGCCTTGACCTGCGCAAGCGCGGCGGGGACGTTGATCTCCTCCATGAAGCCGAAGCGCAGCACGACCCGGTAGAAACCCGCGCCATAATCCCGCGACTCGATCCTCTTCTCGTCCGGCACGTAGGGGACGTCCTCGATCCGCACGGTCAGGAGGATCACGCGTTCGTGGAGCACCTTGTTGTGCTTCAGATTATGAAGCAGCGCATGCGGGACCCCGCTCGACGCGCTGGTCATGAATACTGCCGTGCCGGGGACGCGCGCAGCACTGGGGGCCGCCGACTTGATGAAGATCTTCATCGGCAGGCTCGCCTCGTTCATGCGTGCGATCATCAGCTGGCGCCCCTTCGCCCAGGTGGTGAGCAAGGTGAAGGCGATCGCGCCGACGAGCAGCGGGAACCAGCCGCCCGCGGGCACCTTCAACAGGTTCGCCGATAGATAGGAGAAGTCGACGAAGAAGAAGAGGACGACGAGGCTGAGAGCGACGATGCGGTTCCAGTGCCACAGGTAGAGGAGCACGACGGCGATCAGCACGGTGTCGATCAGCATCGCGCCGGTGACCGCGATGCCGTAGGCCGCGGCGAGGTTCGACGAGTTCTGGAAGGTGATTACGAGCAGGATGACCATCGTCATCAGCGCCCAGTTGACGAGCGGGATGTAGATCTGCCCCGCGGCGCTTTCGCTGGTGTGGGCGATCCTCAGCCGCGGGACGAAGCCGAGCTGGATCGCCTGCTGCGTGACCGAAAAGGCGCCCGAGATCACCGCCTGGCTGGCAATGATCGTGGCCGCCGTGGCGAGCAGCACCAGCGGCAGGCGCAACACGTCGGGCGCGAGATAGAAGAACGGGTCCTTGACCTTCGCGAGCGCATCGAGCGGCCCTGCCGAAAGGATCATCGCGCCCTGCCCCATGTAATTGAGGAGCAGCGCCGGAAGCACGAAATAAAGCCATGAAACGCGGATCGGCTTGCGTCCGAAATGCCCCATGTCGGCGTACAGCGCTTCCGAGCCGGTCACGGCGAGCACCACCGAACCGAGCGCAACGAATGCGCGCACCGGCTGATTGCTGAAGAAGTACACGGCATTGAGTGGGTTGATCGTGTTGAGCACGACCGAAGGCCGGTCGACGATGTGCATGACCCCGAGCGCCGCGAGTACGAGGAAATAGAGCACCATCACCGGTCCGAACATGGCGCCGACGCGAGCGGTGCCATGTGACTGGATCGCGAAGAGGCCGACGAGGATTCCGACTGCGATCGGGATGACGAACGGCTGGAGCCCCGTATTGACGGTGGTCAATCCCTCGACGGCGGAGAGCACCGAGATCGCCGGCGTGATCATCGAATCGCCGTAGAACAGCGCGGTCGCGAACACGCCCATGAGGACGATCCCGCCGGTCCACTTCTTCTTGCCGCTGAGCTGGCGGTTGATCAGCGCGAGCAAGGCGAGGCTCCCGCCCTCGCCCTTGTTGTCCGCGCGCATGACGATCGTGACATATTTCAGAGTCACGATGATCATCATCGACCAGAAGATGAGGCTCAGCACTCCCCAGATGTGAAGCTGGTCCGGGATCAGCGTGTGGTGCCCCGCGAAGGTCTCGCGAAACGCGTAGATCGGCGACGTGCCGATATCGCCGTAGACGATGCCGATCGCCCCCAGCGCCATCTGGTATAGCGGCCCCTGGTGGCCGTGCGCATCCAAATCATGGTCGCGGGTTTCGGCCTCGGCTGCTCCGGTCGCGTCGATACTCATGTGATGCGAGTATGACCGAGCAATTTGCGAACGCGCATTCCCTTCGCCCCCTTGCCGCGGGCGCGGCGGAGCGCCGCACTAGCATCGGCGCATGGGCGCGGCAATTCGCCGACCGATGAGGCGGGACAAGAGCGATTGTCCTGTCTATAGGCGCGCCCGAACATCATTGCTGGAGCGAACGAATAAATGCGCATCGGGGTGCCGAAGGAAATCAAGGTCCACGAGTATCGCGTCGGGCTGACGCCGGCGTCGGTCGCCGAGCTTGTGGCGCACGGGCACGAGCTGTTCGTCGAGACCAAAGCCGGCCAGGGGATCGATTGTCCCGACAGCGCCTACGAGAAAGCCGGCGCGACCATCCTCGCGGACGCGAAATCGGTGTTCGACACCGCCGAGATGATCGTCAAGGTGAAGGAACCGCAGCCGCAGGAAATCGCGATGCTTCGGCCCGGGCAGATCCTGTTCACCTACCTTCACCTTGCCGCTGACAAGGACCAGGCGCTCGGGCTGATGAAGTCGGGCGCGGTCTGCATCGCCTATGAGACCGTCACCGGCAAGAACGGTTCGCTTCCGCTGCTCAAGCCGATGAGCGAGGTCGCGGGACGGATGTCGGTCCAGGTCGGCGCGCACTATCTCGAAAAGGAACAAGGCGGCCGCGGCGTTCTCCTCGGCGGCGTTCCCGGAGTCGCGCCGGCAAAGGTCGCGATCCTCGGCGGCGGCGTGTCGGGCGTCAACGCCGCACAGATGGCGACCGGCATGCGCGCAGACGTGACGATCTACGACATCAACAACGATCGCCTCGCCGAGCTCGACATGTTCTTTTCGAGCCAGATCAAGACGGCTTATGCGTCGCGCGCGGCGATCGCGAGCGCGGTCAAGGAAGCCGAGCTGGTGATCGGCGCGGTGCTCGTTCCCGGCGCGGCGGCGCCCAAGCTCGTCACGCGCGAGATGCTGAAGACGATGAAACGCGGCAGCGTGCTGGTCGACATCGCGATCGACCAGGGCGGCTGCTTCGAGACCTCGCACCCGACGACGCACGCCGACCCCGTGTACGAGGTCGATGGCATCATCCATTATTGCGTTGCGAACATGCCGGGTGCGGTCGCGCGCACCAGCGCCTTCGCGCTCAACAACGCC
>JAICXO010000102.1 GCA_025980335.1 Sphingomonas sp.
CGACATAGACGCAATAGAGCTTCTGGCTCTCGGGAGCGCCTTCGACGTTGAGCGACTTCTGGTTGAGAATCGTATCGAGCACGATGGCGGTCTTGCCGGTCTGGCGGTCGCCGATGATCAGCTCGCGCTGGCCGCGGCCGATCGGGACCAGCGCGTCGAGCGCCTTGAGGCCCGTCTGGACCGGCTCGTGCACCGACTTGCGCGGGATGATTCCGGGTGCCTTGACCTCGACCCGGCGGCGCTCGGTGAACTCGATCGGGCCTTTTCCGTCGATCGGATTGCCGAGCGCGTCGACGACGCGGCCGAGCAGGCCCTTGCCGATCGGAACGTCGACGATGGTGCCGGTGCGCTTGACCGTCGAGCCTTCGGAAATCTCGGCGTCCGAGCCGAAGATGACGACGCCGACATTGTCGGCCTCGAGGTTCAGGGCCATGCCCTTGGTGCCGTTGTCGAACTCGACCATTTCGCCGGCCTGCACGTTGTCGAGGCCGTAGATGCGGGCGATTCCGTCGCCGACGGAGAGCACGGTCCCGACTTCGGAGACCTGCGCTTCGGCGTCGAAATTCGCGATCTGGTCGCGGATGACGCGGGAGATTTCAGCGGCGCGGATGTCCATGGGTATGCTTAGCCTTTCATCGCCTGGGCGAGACGGTTGAGTTTGGTTCGGATCGAGGCGTCGATCTGCTGGCTTCCGAGCTTCACGACGATGCCGCCGAGGATGTCGGGATCGACGGTCGCGTCAATGGTCACATCGCGCCCGGCGCGGGTGCGGAGCTGCTGCCTCAGCTGGGCAAGCTGATCGTCGTTCAACGGACGCGCCGTCACGACCTCGGCGGTCGTTTCGCCGCGGTGCTCGGCGGCCAGCCGGCGATACGCGCGAATGATGCTCCGAAGCTCACGCTTGCGCCCGTTGCGCGCGAGCACGCCGAGGAAGTTCCCAGTGATCGGATCGAGGCCGAGCTGCGGCGCGAGCGCTGCGAACGCCTTGCCGGCTCCCTCGCGCGAGACCAGCGGGCTCGTCACCAGCTCGTCGAAGTCCTTCGAATCGAGCAGCGCCTCGGCGAGCGCGTCGAGGCTCTTGCCGACGGATTCGATCTGCCGCTGATCCCGGGCAAGGTCGAACAAAGCAGAGGCGTAGCGCCCTGCTAAGCTGGCCCGAATGCCGCCGGAATTATCCACGCGCGAAAAGCTCCAGAAACGGAAATGTTGCCCCGATGCAAAAAACGGGGCGTGAAACGGGTTAGCCCCGCACGCCCCCGACCGGTTGGCGCGGCCCCTAGCAAGGGGTGAACTGCGATGCAACCGCCTGCATTCGGTTTGACCGCAAGCCAGCGGAAGCGGGCGTCGCGCGACCGCTCTAAACGCGCCCGTGAGATCATCGAAAGGCAGCGAAATGGCAAGTCTTGCACCGTTTCCGGACCGGCGTAGAGCCGGCGGCGTGGCGACCGTCATCCATCTCGACCCGGACAGCGCGTGGGCGGCGTTCATGCGCCGCGACCGGAGCTGGAACGGGCGGGTCGTCGGAGCGGTGAAGACCACTGGAATCTACTGCAAGCCGAGTTGCCCGGCGCGCCGGCCGAAGCGCGAGCATGTGGAATTCTTCGGTTCGGGCGAGGAGGCGAGGGCGGCCGGATATCGCGCCTGCCTGCGCTGCAAGCCCGACGAGATCGGCCGCGATCGCGAGGCGGTCGCTTCGGCGGTCGCGCTGATCGAGCAAGCGGAAGAGGCGCCGACGCTCGGCGAATTGGCCGAACGCGTCGGCTACGCGCCGCATCATTTCCAGCGCATGTTCAAGCGCGACCTCGGCGTCTCGCCGGCCGAATATGCGCGCGCCTTGCGCAAGCGACGCGCGGGAACGGCGCTGAAAGCCAACGAGCGGGTGACCGACGCCGTGTACGATGCCGGCTACCAGAGCCCGAGCGGCTTTTACAATGACGCGAAGGAGAGGCTGGGAATGACCCCATCGGCATGGCGCGACGGCGGGCGCGGTGAGACGATCCGCTGGACGAGGTTCGACAGCCCGCTCGGCCAGATGTTGATCGCGGCGACGGCGAAGGGCATTTGCCGACTGACGTTCGACGACAGCGACGTGTCGCTGAAGCGGCTGTTTCCCAACGCGAAGGTCATCCGGGACGATGGTGCGCTGAAGCAGCTGGTCGAAGGGGCGCTCGCAGCGATCGAGCAGCCGCTGGCCGCGCCCGAGCTTCCGATCGACGTTGCCGGCACCGCTTTCCAGGAGGCGGTGTGGCGCGAGCTGAAGAAGATCCCTCCGGGCGAGACCCGAAGCTACGCCGACATCGCCGCGGCGATCGGTTCGCCCAAGGCGGTGCGCGCCGTCGGCAGCGCGAACGGCGACAATCACGTCTGCGTGCTGATCCCGTGCCACCGGGTGATCCGCAGCGACGGGTCGCTCGGCGGCTACGGCGGCGGGATCGAGCGCAAGAAGAAGCTGCTCGCCGCAGAGGGCCACCAGACCGCGGAGCCGCTTCTTCCGCTCGCCGATTAGGGTCTTGCCGCCTCGCCTCCGTTCGGCTCAACAGCCGTGGAGGGGAGGACCGATGGACGACGCAGGCACTGCAGACGAGAAGCCGCTGTGGCGGACCATCGTCGATCCGCTCGTGGCGATGCTGGTCGCCGTCATTGCCTATTTCGTCGTGCTGATCGCCGCCGGCTTTTTCGAGGTGCTCCTGATGCCGCGCATCCCGGGGTTCACCGTCGAGATGAAGCTCGAAGTGCTGGCGATCCCGATGCTGCTTCTTCTCTATCATTTCTTCATTCGAAACCTCGGCGAACATCCGCGGGACGACTTTCGCGATCCTAAGGCCCTGCGGCATTTGGTCGTCGGCCTCGGCGGCGGATTCGCGGTCTTTTCGGTCGCCGTGGGGATTGCTGCGGCGCTCGGCGTCTACCGGGTGACGGGACAGGGCGATCTCACCGGGCTTCTCGCGGCGCTGATCACGTCGGCGATCTTCCCCGCGATCTCGGAGGAGATGCTGTTCCGCGGCATCCTGTTCCGCTGGACCGAGCAAGCGGCCGGCAGCTGGGTTGCGCTGCTCGTCACTTCGGCGGTGTTCGGCGCGTCGCACCTCGCAAATCCGAGCGCGAGCGTGATCGCGGCGATCGGAATCGCGCTCGAAGCCGGAGTGATGCTGGGCGCCGCCTACATGCTGACCCGCAGCCTGTGGCTGCCGATGGGCCTGCACGCGGCGTGGAACTTCACCCAGGGCGAGATCTACGACATCCCGGTTTCGGGCACGAAGGTGCACGGCATCCTCGACGCGCAGCTGGTAGGTCCGCGGCTGCTGACCGGCAACGGCTTCGGGCTCGAGGCATCGCTGATCGCGATCGCCGTCGCGACCTTGTTCGGGCTCTGGCTCCTGTGGCTCGCGATCCGCAAAGGTGAAGTGGTTCAGCCGCCGTGGGTGCGGCGCCGGCTCAATGCGACCCTGGTTCAGCCGTAGGCGCGGTCTTCAGCTCCTGCAGCGTGGCCCGGCCCTTGCCGGCGTCGAGATCGGCAATCATCCGCTTGGCCACGTCGCCCGCCGATTGGGCATGCGGTGAATAAGCGACGACGGTGAGCGCCGAACGCGCGTCGTTGAACTTGCCTTCGTTGAGATAGGCGATCGCCGAGTTCATCCGCACGCCGAAGTCCTGCGGCGCGAGGTCCGACGCATAGTGGAGCGCGGCGAGCGCATTGTCGGTCGGGCGCTGCCCCTCTTCGATATAGGTGCGATAGAATTCGTAGAGCGGCTCGGGGTCCTCGGTGTCGAGCTTGTTCGCGGCGATGAACGTGTGGCGCGCTTCGTCGAACAGCGACTGTGCCCTGGTGCTGTCCTTGTCGGCCGAGGCCTCGGCCGTCAGCGCGCGGCCCTTGAGCACCATCGCTTCGGTGCTTTTGGGATTGGCCTCGAGCGCGCGCTCGGCAGCGCTCTCCGCTGCCTGCGGGTGGCCGGCGTCGAGCTCGGCCTCGGCAAGCGTGCGCTCGACCATGTCGTCGCCCCGATAGCGGGTCTCCGCCTGGCGGACCTGCGCCGCGAGCGCTTCGGCGGGCTGGTTGTCGCGATATTTGATCTTCGCCCGAGCGATGATCACCTGCGCCGCGCCCGGCGTGAGCGGCGTCACCTCGATCGGGCCGATGTGGATTTTGGAGCCGGGAATTTTGAACTCGTACATCGCGCCGGTGAGGTAGGAGTTCAGTTCCTTGTCGAGCTGGTTGAAATCGCCGAACGCCTGGTGCGCGGCATCGAGCGAGGGAACTCCCGCGCCGAGCAGCTGAATATATTTCTCGAGCTGTCCGTCGCGCTTTTTGCCCATGAACAGATAATGGGTGAGCAGCCACGACCGGCCGTAGAAGACCTCGCGCTTGTCGGGCGGCATGTTCGGCTGCATCCCGGCGAACAGCGCCGCGACCGGCTCCTTCGGGCCGAAGAACAGGCCGCCGGCGCGGTGCTGGGCCGGGACGCCGAACCAGACCGATCCGTCCTTGTCGAACTTCGGGGTCGAAAAGAACTCGGCGAAGCCTTCGACGAACCACTCCGGGTACGGCGCCTCGTCGACGTCCTGCATCATCAGGTGGTGCGTATATTCGTGGAAGAAGATCGTTTCGTTCGAAATGCCGCCATAAGTTCCGACGTCCTGGCCGATATAGGCGAGCGGCCCGCTGACTCGGCCGGTGTAGAATCCGTCGAGGAAGCCGGTCTTGTCGCCGACCAAAGCACGGACATCGGCGGCTCTCGGAAGGACGAAGACCGTGAGCCGGTTGCCGAGCCCGACGTCCGGGTCCGGCATGTGGTCGAGCAGGCGGACCGCTGCGTCGAAGCGCTCGAGCCGGTCGGCGAAGGCGCTCAGGCGCTTCGGATTGTCGTCGGCGTAGATCACGAAATGCTTGGATGCGGCCTGATACCAGGCGGCGTGCGCTGGCGCCGCGACGAGCGCGGCCACTGCGCAGAGGAATGTCAGTTGGAAACGCACGTCTGCCCCCTTGTCCGGCAGGTGCACGCTATCATCGAATCTCGACAGTGGAAGCCAGATTTTCGTCAATCTTTACAGGAAGCTGTAGGGGTCGACGTCGACGCTGACGCGGACCTTGGCGCTCCATTCGACGGCCGCGAGCCAGTCGCGGATCACGTCCTGGACGTCGAGGCTCCGGCGGGCGTGGACAAGGAGGCGCTGGCGGTGGCGGCCGCGGAGCATCGCGAGCGGCGCGGGCGCGGGGCCGAAGACGGCCATGCCCTCGACCTCCGGCGCGGCGTTGCCGATGCGCCGGGCAACGCCTTCCGCTTCGCCCGCGTCCTCGGCGGAAACGACGATCGCCGCGAGGCGGCCGAACGGCGGCATTGCCGCCTCGCGCCTCGCTTCGGTTTCCGCCGCATAGAAGCCCGGCGCATCGCCGGAGACGAGCGCAGCGATCACCGGCGCGTCGGGATCGTGGGTCTGGACGAGCACGCGGCCGGGCTTGTCGCCGCGCCCGGCGCGGCCGGCGACCTGCTGGATTTGCTGGAAGCTGCGCTCGGCTGCGCGGAGGTCGCCGCCGGCGAGGCCGAGGTCGGCATCGACCACGCCGACCAAGGTCAGATTGGGGAAGTGATAGCCTTTGGTGACGAGCTGCGTGCCGATCACCACGTCGATCGCGCCTGCCTCCATCGCGCCGACGAACTCGGCGGCGCGGAGCGGCGACCAGATCGTGTCGGAGGTGACGATGGCGGTGCGCGCGTCGGGGAACAGCGCCGCGACCTCGTCGGCGATCCGCTCGACGCCGGGGCCGCAGGCGACGAGGCTGTCCTCCTCGCCGCATTCGGGACACGCCTTGGGCGGCGGCGTCACATGCCCGCAATGATGGCAGGCGAGGCGGTGCATGAGCCGGTGCTCGACCATCCAGGCGGTGCAGTTCGGGCATTGGAAACGGTGGCCGCAGTGACGGCACAGGGTCAGCGGCGCGAACCCGCGGCGGTTCAGGAACAGCAGCGATTGCTCGCCGCGATCGAGGTTGGTCTCGATTTCGCCGACCAGCGTCGGCGCGAGCCATCGGCCGCGCGGCGGCGGATCCTGCGTCAGGTCGATCGCGCTGATCGCGGGCAGCGATGCACCGGCGAAGCGCTCGGGCAGCGCGACCTCGCGGTAGCGGCCGAGCTCGACCATGTGGCGGCTTTCGATCGGCGGCGTGGCGGTCGAGAGGACCACCGGAATGTCCTCGAACTTGCCGCGCATCACGGCGCAGTCGCGGGCGTGATACTGGACCCCTTCCTCCTGCTTGAAGCTGGGCTCGTGCGCCTCGTCGACCACGATCAGGCCGAGATCGGGATAGGGCAGGAACAGCGCGGAGCGCGCGCCGACCGTAACGGCAGCTTCGCCGCTCGCGATGCCGCGCCAGGCGCGCCGCCGCTGCGACGAGCGGAGGTCCGAATGCCATGCAGTCGGCGCGCAGCCGAACCGCGCCTCGAACCGCTTGAGGAACGGCTCGGTCAGCGCGATCTCCGGCAGAAGCACGAGCGCCTGCTTGCCCTGGCGAAGGCACTCGGCGATCGCTTCGAAATAGACTTCGGTCTTGCCCGACCCGGTGACTCCGTCGAGCAGGACAGGATCGAAGCCTTTGCCGATGGCCGTCGAGAGGGACGTCGCCGCGTCGCGCTGGTCGTCATTGAGCTCGGGCGGCGCGTGGTCCGGATCGGGCCGGGGGAGCGGCCGGTCGGCGTCGACCGCCACGGGCTCGAGCGCCCCGGCATTGACGAGCCCGCGAAGCACGGCGTCGCTCACTTGCGCATGGTGCGCGAGCTCGCGGATCGTGCCCTGTCGTCCTTCGAGCGCCGCCAGCGCCTTCTCCCGCTGGGGCGTGAGGCGCTCGGGAACGAGGCCGGTGGGCCGGTATTCGGTGAGCTGCCGCGGGCCGTCCAGCGCTGCCGCCGACGGCAGCACCATGCGCAGCACCGAGGCGAGAGGGCTGAGGTAGTAGTCCGCCGTCCACTCGCACAGCCGCCGGAGCGGCGCGGCGATCGGAGGCACGTCGAGGACAGCGGCGAGCGGTCTGAGACGGCTGTCCGGGACCTCGTTCGTGGGGAGCCGGTCCGCTTCCCACGCGACCCCGAGCAGCTGCCGCGGCCCAAGCGGAGCGAGGACGACGGACCCCGGCTCGACATGCATCCCGTCGGGCACGCGGTAGTCGAGCGGCCCGAGTGCTGCATTCATGGTGACGACGCGGGCACGCTGCAGACTCATTCGCGAATCGATTCGGCGCGAATGTTCGCGAATGTTCGCAGTAACGCGCGCATTCGGGCGCACGCGCGAGGACCGGAGCTGCACGGGAAGTTCGCGAGGGCTCCGAGGCAGATCATCGCCAGCGCTTAAGCACAAGCGGGCCGCTGTAGGACAGTGTGGATCGACTGTCTTCCCGGGCTGATCGCGCGGAGCGAAGCCCAGTCATTCAGGTGGAAGGGCGAAGGAGTGCGAGCGAGGGAAGAGGAACGCTAGTGTCTGCTTCGGGTGCTCTGGAGGTCGCGTAAAGCGTCTAGTTGAGCCGCAGCCCAACGGTGCTACGAGTTTCGGCCATGCGAAGTGTCATTGTAAGCATCGCACTTGCCGCGTCCATCAGCGGTTGCTCTGACACGTGTCGGAACACGGCGGTTTCAACCGAACTCTCCTCCGATGGCTCACATCGCGCGATACTCTTCGAACGAGACTGCGGTGCAACTACAGGCTTCTCCAGCCAAGTGTCGGTAACCGACGCAGCGGCAACTTTGTCAGGCGGCGGAAACGCCTTCGTCGCTGACACTGACCACGGAGTTGCGACCGCATCGGCGTGGGGCGGTCCGTGGGTCGAGCTTCGTTGGCTATCACCGAAACGGTTGCTGATCCGCTACGACAAGGCAGCGCGAGTCTTCACGCGTGAGGACAACGTGAGCGGCGTGAGCATCACTTATGACGCCGTCCGACGCTGACTTTACGTGACCCGTTGACGGTGGAAAGCCGACGTTAGCGCCCGAAGTCGGTGACGCCACACTGTCTCACCACGCTCCGCCACAGCCGTCTGCTCGATTTCGCTGAGACCGCGTCCATATAAATCGGGAGCGCATCGGGCGCACGTGTGAGTGCAACCATCACCCGAGGGTTTAATCCCTTCGCTCCCGCGACGCCCGCGAAGAGCGGATTGGATGGTCCTGGTCCTTCCGCACCGCGAAGGAAAACTCTGGCGTCGCCATATTCGGGTTCGAAGCCGCGCGAAACGGAAGCCACTCCGAACCTGGTAAGGGTGTCACGCACACACTCGACGCTCGCATTGAAGCTTCGATGCTCGATAAGGCCTTGCCACGTCGGCGGTGCTCGGTTGCCGCACAGGAGCAACGCACAACAAGCGAGTGCTGGGTGCTGCGATAGCCGCATCATCGACAAGATACAGGCGCTGCTGATGTCCGCAATGGGTGGAAAGCTTACATAACGAACAGGCGGGCGAAGCGACTATGCACGATATTTTAGATGGTCGCCTGTTGGCAAAGACGCTGGACATAATCCTGCCGCGATGGGCCCGGAGCAACACCAAGCGCCTTTGCGCGCTTGATCTCGCGCCCCGCATTGAGCACCGTCAGGATCTCAAGCTCGCGCGCCGTCACGAGGTCGCGGCGGAGCAGCGCGAGATCCACTGGCCCAAGTTTTGCGGCCGCTGGTGCGAGCAAGCCGAGATCGGTCCAGATCGAATCCTCTTGGTCGTCCCATCTCTTTAGATCGCTAGCCTGGTCATACCAAAGACCTAGGGCCGACATTTCATCAGCC
>JAICXO010000081.1 GCA_025980335.1 Sphingomonas sp.
CTTCGGCGTCTATGCGACGATCGCTCTCGTCGTGAACGCCTTCCTGATCCTCGGCATCATGGCGATGGTCAACGCGACGCTGACGCTACCCGGAATCGCCGGGTTCATCCTGACGATCGGCGCCGCGGTCGATGCGAACGTGCTGATCAACGAGCGAATACGCGAGGAGATACGGCGCGGGCGGCGGCTGATCGACGCGGTCGAGACCGGCTACCGCGAGGCCTTCCGCGCGATTTTCGACGCCAATGTCACCCACGTCATTTCCGCAGCGATCATGGCCTACTTCGGGTCGGGGCCGGTGCGCGGCTTCGCGGTCGTGCTGCTGATCGGCGTCGTCACGTCGGTGTTCACCGCGGTCTATTTCACCCGCATGCTGGTTGCGCTGTGGATTCGCCGCACCCGCCCGCGCGCGCTGCACATTTGAGGCCCGACGCGACATGAAGCTTCTCAAGCTCGTTCCCGAGAACACCAACATCGACTTCATGCGCTGGCGCAACCTCGCGCTGGTGCTGTCGCTGATCGCGACCATCAGCTCGGTCGGATATACGGTCTATCGGGGCCTGAACCTCGGCGTCGATTTCGTCGGCGGACAACTGATCCGCGTCAGCTTCGCCCAGCCGGTCGACGTCGAGCAGCTGCGCTCGAAGGTCGATTCGATGCACCTCGGGGAAGCGAGCATCACCCAGTTTGGCGGGCCGAAGAGCTTTCAGATTCGGCTTCCGAAGCCGCCGGGCGGCGACGCTGCAGCGAACAAGGTCGCGACGAGCGTCAAGCTCGAGGTCGAGAAGGATTATCCCGGCGCGAAGATCGAGTCGGTCGACACCGTCTCAGGCAAGGTCAGTGAGGAGCTGGCCGACAACAGCGCGCTCGCGATCGCCTTCGCGATGCTGGGGATCGCCATCTACATCTGGTTCCGGTTCGAATGGCAGTTCGGCGTCGGCGCGCTGCTCACTCTAGCCCACGATATCGCGATGACGCTGGGCTTCTTCGCCTTCACGCGATTGCAGGTCGATCTGAACGTCGTCGCCGCCTTCCTGACGATCGTCGGCTATTCGCTGAACGACACGGTCGTGATCTACGACCGGATCCGCGAGGACCTGCGCAAGTACCGGCGAATGGCGATCCTTCCGCTGATCAACCTGTCGTTGAACGAGACACTGGCGCGGACGGTCGTCACCTCGCTGACCGTGCTAATCGCGCTCGGCGTGCTGATGCTGATCGGGCCGGAAGTGATCTTCGGCCTTGCGATCGCCATCTTCCTCGGCGTGCTGATCGGCACTTATTCGTCCATCTACATCTCGGCGCCCGTCCTTGTGTGGCTCGGTGTGAAGCCCGACAGCTTCCTTAAGGCGGACGAGAAGGATGTGCCCGAGCCGGAAGCCGCCTGACAATCCGTTCAGCTGCGGCCAAGCTTCGGACGGCCAATGCCACGCTTGGCCTCCCCCGGGCCCGACGCTAATGAGGTCCCCATGCTGAAAGTTTCACGGTCTGCCGCTCTCATCCTCGCCTGCGCCTGCGCGGTCCCGCTCGCCGGGTGCGCGACCGGGCGGAGCAAAGGCGACACCGCTTATGTCGCGCGGGACGTGAGCTCGCTCTACGGTGCCGCGCAGCGGACGATGGACCAGGGCGATTACGAGCAGGCGGCCAAGCTGTTCGACGAGGTCGAGCGCCAGCACCCCTATTCGGTCTGGGCGCGCCACTCGCAGGTGATGAGCGCGTTCAATTACTATCTCGCGCAGAAGTACAATGACGCGATCAGCTCGGCCCAGCGCTTCCTGACGATCCACCCGGGCAGCGACGAGGCGCCGTACGCCCAGTACATCGTCGCAATGAGCTATTATCAGCAGATTCCGGACGTCACGCGCGACCAGACGGTGACCAGCCAGGCTTCGGAAGCGTTCAACGAGCTCGTCCGGCGCTATCCGGACAGCCGCTATGCCGCCGATGCGCGACTGAAGCTCGACCTCATCACTGATCACCTCGCCGGCAAGGAGATGGAGGTCGGCCGCTATTACGAGCGCGCTGGCCAGTGGCTCGCCGCGACCTATCGCTTCCGCAGCGTGATCGATCAGTATCAGACGACCAGCCACACACCCGAGGCGCTCGAGCGGCTCGTGGAATGCTATCTCGCGCTGGGGATTCCGGACGCTGCGTGGAAAGCCTCGGCGGTGCTCGGCAAGAACTATCCCGAGACCTACTGGTACCGCCAGTCGCTTCGGCTGCTGATCGACGAGCGCAATCATACGCATGGAAGGGCGTTCGGAGTCGCCGGCGAAACGCCGGCGGCCGCGCCCTCCAAGGCGTCGAAGTCGCCGCAGGCGCCGAGCGCGACCAGCTATCCCCAGGGCGGCAAGCCCGGCCGGCAGTGACCCCACGCATGCGCGGGCGAAGCGGTTCAGCTGAGCCTGGTCCGGCGGACGCCCGCGCGTGCTGAGGCAGCTTTCAATCCGCAACGTCGTACTCGTCGAGCAGCTCGCGCTGGAGCTCGACGCTGGCCTCGGCGTGCTCACCGGCGAGACCGGCGCGGGAAAGTCGATCCTCCTCGACGCACTCGGGCTTGCGCTTGGCGGCCGTTCCGACGCGTCGCTGGTCCGCGCGGGCGAGACCGGAGCCTCGGTTTCGGCCGAGATCGAGCTTCCGGCGACGCATCCTGCCCACGCGTTTCTCGAAGAGCAGGGGATCGAGAGCGGCGGTGGCGAGCCGCTGATTCTTCGGCGGACGCTGAAGAGCGACGGCGGCAGTCGCGCATTTCTAGGGGCCGCGAGCGTTCCCGCGGCCCTGCTGCGCGAGGTCGGCGCGTTGGCCGTCGAAGTCCATGGCCAGCACGACGATCGCGGGCTGCTCAACCCCAAGGGCCACCGGAGCCTGCTCGATGCCTTCGGCAGACTCGATAGTGGCTCGGTCGAGGCTGCATGGACCGAGGTCGTGCGCATCGAGGTCGCGCTTGGCCAGGCACGCGCCGAGCTCGCAGCCGCCGAGCGCGACCGCGAATGGCTGGCCCATGCGTCGGCCGAGATCGAGGTGCTCGCCCCCGAAGCCGGAGAGGAAACGCGGCTCGCCGAAGAACGCGCGACGATGCAGGCGGGGCTGAAGGCCGGTGAGTCGCTCGCCGGTCTCGACGAGCTGCTCGGCGGGTCGGAGGGCGCGCTGTCGCTGCTCCGGCAAGCCGCGCGGCGGATCGAGCGTGGGGCCGCCGATCATCCGCTGCTCGCCGAAGCTCTTGCGGCACTTGACCGCGCCCTCATCGAAGCGAGCGACGCCGAGGACCGGATCGCGCGCGCCGCCGACGCGCTGGCGTTCGACCCGCAGCGGCTCGAGCTGGTCGAGTCGCGGCTGTTCGACATTCGCGGCCTCGCCCGAAAGCACCGCGTCGAACCCGACGCGCTGGCGGCGCTCGGCGAACAGATGCGTGCGCAGCTCTCGGCGATCGAGGCAGGGGGCGAGCAAATCGACGAAATGGACCGGGAGCTTCTCGCCGCACGCGAGCGCTACGCCGACGCGGCGGCGCGGCTGAGCGACGGGCGGCGCGACGCTGCCGCACGGCTCGACGCCGCGGTTGCCGCGGAGCTTGCGCCGCTGAAGCTCGACTCGGCGCGCTTCCGCACCGCATTCTCGGCCGCCGAGCCGGGGCCCGCCGGCACCGACCGCGTCGAATTCGAAGTCTCGACCAATCCCGGCGCGCCGTTCGGGCCGCTGACCCGGATCGCATCGGGGGGCGAGCTGGCGCGCTTCATCCTCGCGCTGAAGGTGGCGCTCGCCGAGGCCGGGACTGCGGCGACGATGATCTTCGACGAGGTCGACCGCGGCGTCGGCGGCGCGGTCGCAAGCGCGATCGGCGAACGGCTCGCACGGCTGGCGGAGAACTCGCAGGTGCTGGTCGTCACCCATTCGCCGCAGGTCGCCGCGCGCGCCTCGCACCACTACCGGATCGAGAAGAGCCATGGGGCTGGGGGCAGCCGCACCACCGTCCGCAAGCTTGCCGATTCGGAGCGGCGCGAAGAGATCGCGCGCATGCTATCGGGCGCGTCGATCACCGAAGAAGCCCGCGCGCAGGCCTCGCGCCTGCTCGATGCGGCATGACTTTCCTCCCCAGCAATTGCTGGGGAGGGGAACCATGCGCAGCATGGTGGAGGGGTCTTGCGGCGTGAAGAAGACCCCTCCACCAGCTTCGCTGGTTCCCCTCCCCGCCGAATGGCAGGGAGGAAGGAGGATAAAGGAGGAAAGAGCATGAGCAAGGAACGCGCGATCCGTCACCAGTTCGAGGGCGAGCAGCTCGAGAGCGTGTTCGTCGGCCGGCGCGACAGCGAGCCGCGGCCGACGGTGATCCTGATCCCGACGGTGATGGGCGTGACCGAGCTCGAAAAAGGCTTTGGCCGGCAGCTCGTCGAGCTCGGCTACAATGCGCTCGTCGCCGACCTCTTCGGCAAGGAATTCCATGGCGCGGCGCGCGACACGATGTTCGCCGAGATGACCCGCCTGAGGAGCGATCGCGGCGCGCTTCGCCGCCGGCTCCAGCACGTCCTCGCGATCGCAAGAGGACTCGACGAGGTCACCAACGAGAAGATCGTCGTCGCCGGCTATTGCTTCGGCGGCCAGTGCGCGCTCGACCTTGCGCGGAGCGGCGCCGACATCGCCGCGGCGGTGAGCTTCCACGGCCTGTTCGATGCACCGCCGCTGCCCAAGGAGCGGATCACGGCCAAGGTCGTCTGCTTCCACGGCTGGGACGACCCGATGGTCCCGCCGGAGATGGTCGTCGCGCTCGGCAACGAGCTGACCGAAGCGGGTTCCGACTGGCAGATCCACGCCTACGGCCACGTCGGCCACGGCTTCACCAACCCGCACGCGAGCGAGCTTCAGATCAATGGCGTGGCATACAACGCGCTCGCGGCGGAGCGGAGCTGGACGAGCTTCATCAACCTGCTCGAGGAACTGTTTGGCTGAGGTGAGCGAAGCCGAGGCCGCCAACCGGCTGATGCGGCTGGCGCGCGAGATCGCCCGGCACGACAAGCTCTATCACGACCGGGACGCGCCGGAGATTTCCGACGCTGAGTATGATGCGCTCGTCCGCGAAAACCGCGAGCTGGAAGCGCAATTTCCTCAGCTGGTGCGGGCGGACTCGCCGTCGAAGCGGCTTGGCGCGGCACCCACCAGCACACTCGCCAAGGTCGCGCATGCGCGGCCGATGCTCAGCCTCGACAATGCCTTTTCGGCCGAGGAGGTCGAGGAGTTCGTCGCGCGGGTGAAGCGGTTCCTGGCGCTTCCTCCGGACGCCTTCGTGGCGTTCACCGCCGAGCCCAAGATCGACGGCTTGTCGTGCTCGCTGCGCTACGAAGACGGAGCGCTGGTGCTCGCGGCGACGCGCGGCGACGGTGCGGTAGGGGAGGACGTGACCGCGAACGTGCGGACGATCTGGGATATTCCGCAGCACCTGTACCCCGGCGAAGGCCGGGGCCCAGTCCAAGAAAAGAACCGGCCCGAGAGCGCCGCCTGGTCCCCGGCCTTCGCCGGGGTACTGGAGGTGCGCGGCGAAGTGTACATGTCGAAAACAGATTTCGAAGCGCTCAATGAGCGGCAGGAGGCGAGCGGCGGGAAGATCTTCGCCAACCCGCGCAATGCCGCGGCGGGCTCGCTCCGCCAAAAGGACCCCGGCATTACCGCGGCGCGCCCGCTGCGGTTCCTCGCGCACGGCTGGGGCGAGGTCAGCGAGCCGCTCGGCGACACGCAGCTCGACGCGATGAAGCGGATCGAAAGCTTCGGCATTCCGGTCAGCGACCTCCTGGTCCGCTGCGACACCAGTGAGGAGATGCTCGCCCACTACCGCGCGATCGAGAAAGCGCGCGCGGACCTGCCGTTCGACATCGCCGGCGTGGTCTACAAGGTCGACCGCCTCGACTATCAGGAACGGCTCGGCCAGGTCGCGCGCGCGCCGCGGTGGGGCCTCGCGCACAAGTTCCCGGCCGAGAAGGCCGAGACGACGCTCGAGGCGATCGACATCCAGGTCGGCCGCACCGGCAAGCTGACCCCCGTCGGACGCCTCAAGCCGGTCGGCGTCGGCGGCGTAATCGTCGCCAACGTCACGCTCCACAACCGCGACGAGATCGCCCGGCTCGGCCTCCGCATCGGCGACCGAGTCCGAATCCAACGCGCGGGCGACGTCATCCCGCAGGTGGTCGAGAACCTCACCCGCGGCGAGCCGCGGCGAGCCTACGAATTCCCGACCCGCTGCCCGGAATGCGGCAGCGAAGCGGTAGCCGAAGAAGGCGAGGTCGACGTCCGTTGCACCGGCGGGCTGATCTGCCCGGCCCAGCGGTTCGAGCGGCTGCGGCACTTCGTATCGCGGGGCGCGCTCGACATCGAAGGGCTTGGCGAAAAGAGCATCGCCGAGTTCATCGAACTGGGTTGGCTGAACTCGCCCGCCGACATCTTCCGCCTCCGCGAGCATCGCGACGAGCTGCTCGAGCGGGAGGGGTGGAAGGACAAATCGGTCGACAATTTGCTCGCCGCGATCGAGGCCAAGCGTCAGGCCGACGGCCCGCGATTCCTGTTCGGCCTGGGCATTCGCCATGTCGGGATCGTCACCGCCAAGGACTTGCTCAAATGCTTCGGCACGATCGAGGAGCTGCGCCGCGCTGCGCTGTCCGAAGGCGGCGAGGAGGAGCTATCGTCGGTGCAGGGCGTCGGACCGGTCGTCGCCGAAGCCGTGCACGATTTCTTCCACGAGCCGCACAACCGCGAGGTGGTCGACGACCTCCTGTCCGAGGTCTCGCCGCATCCCTTCGTCAGCGACGCCAAGCAGACGACATGGAGCGGCAAGACAATCGTCTTCACCGGCAGCCTCGAAACGATGAGCCGCGACGAAGCCAAGGCCCAGGCCGAGCGCCTCGGCGCCCGCGCCGCCGGCTCCGTCAGCGCCAACACCGACCTCGTCGTCGCCGGCCCCGGCGCCGGCTCCAAGCTCAAGAAAGCCGAAGAGCTCGGGGTGCGCGTAATCGGCGAAGACGAATGGGCGAAGATCGTCGCGGAAGCTTAGAGAATGCCGCTGTTGGAAACTGAAGTATTCGTTGGCTTGCGATCGAAGACGGCGTTGATGCTCCTCATCTCTTTGGTCTTCGTCGCGATAGCGGTGTTTCTGCCCGCCGACGGTCAGTCCCAAGACTGGCGGCTGTATTGCGGCGGATTCTTCGGTTTTGGCGCGATCGTGTTCATATTCTTGCTCGTGCGGCCGCAGCGACTTACTTTAGATGCGGAAGGTTTCTCCTTGTCAGGCGGTCTAATCCTCCCAAGCCGGGTGAAGAAGATAGCTTGGGGCGATGTGAAAGAATTCTTCGTCTGGCAAAGTGGTCGAGGCAACAAAATGATTGGCCTCAATTTCGAGCCTGATGCGAGCGAACGGACAAGGTTCGCCCGGCTCAGTCAAAGTGCATTTGGCGCGGACGGCGCGTTGCCAGGTCTGTGGCTTGGCGGAGTAGAGAACGTAGTTCGCGAGCTAAACAATTATCGCGAGCGCGCGCTCCGCATGACCGAGAAATACTGCAGCTCTAACGCACGCCGCTCGTCCGGCGGATGAAGTCGGCGACGTCGTCGTGCAGCTGCCACCGCCGGCAGGCGGACGTACATCATGTGGCCGGACTGGTAGTAATGTTGTTCGACGTTCGCCTGGAGCGCGCGGGATCGGCGGCGCTGGCCATGCACCCGGCAGATCGGCCGCCGCGCCGTTCAAGCCTCATACGGCTCCTCGATCAGGCGCTGGGATATCCACCAGAGATTGCCGCATGGATCGGCAACCCCGCCCTGCCTGTCGCCGTAAGGCCGGTCGCCGACCTCCGTCACCAGTGTTGCTCCGGCATCGAGTGCGCGTTGCATCGTCCGGTCAGCGCTTTCGACGTACAAATAGAAAGATGCTCGTGACGGCGGGAATCGCTCGGCCGCTTCGCTCACCATCAATGTCGTCGTGCCGATCGCGATCTGGCAGTTCGCAATGATGTCGCCGCGCATCGTGCGGCAGCTCTCCTCGCCGTCGAACGCTTGGATGAGGAAACGGACGAGCCGTTCTGCGTCCTGAGCGAAAATGTACGGGGTGACGGTCCCGAACCCCGGCGGAATGTACATGCGGCACCTCCGAGCGACGATGCCGGCACTCTACGCATCCGGCGCGCGGAACGCGAGTGCGCAAGAGCGTCGCGTTTTACCGCACCCCGCTCGTCCGCCGGATGAAGTCGGCGACGTTGTCGTGCAGCTGCACCAGAGTCGGCAGATGCACGTACACCATGTGCCCGGACTGGTAGTAATGATATTCGATGTTCGACTGCAGCGCGGGCGGGATGGGCAAGTGGTGCATCTCCTGCCAGCCTTCGAAATAGGGCGTCGACACGTCGAAATAGCCGCCGTTGACCATCACCTTCATCGTCGGGTTGGTCTTCATCGCCGTCGCCAGATCGGGAAGCACGTTCGGCAGCATGATCAGCGGCTTGTCGGCGCCGGGCGGCTGATGCTTGTAGTCCCATTTGGAATAGACCGGGATTCCCGACTTGAACTGGATCTTGGGATCGTAGTGCAGCCTATTGCTGACGTAATTATGGTAGGCGGCAACGTAGGCCGCACCGAGAGCCGAGCCCTGCGGGTCGTAGCTCGCGACCTTGCTTAATGGGTCGAGCGTTGCGCCGATGAAACGCGTGTCGAGCGTTCCGGTCGTCAGCTCCTCGGTGCCGAACAGCTCCTTCTGGAACGCGCCATATTCGATCCTGAGGTTGGACTTGATCAGGTACGGCACGGGAAGTCCGGTGTACGTCGACAGCTGCTCGGCGATGCGCTGCTTCTCCGCCGGTGCGAGCAGGTTCCCGGCCATCAGCGCGCGTGCGTAATCGCCGGTCGCGAAATTCTGTACCTGCGCGAGCCACGCCTGGAGATCGGCCGGCGCATTCGGCACCTTGTGGAAATACCAGGCGGTCGCCGCATAGGTCGGGAGCGCGACGATGTAGGGGATGTCGATGCCGGGGTTGAGCTGCGGGTCGTCGGGCATGAAGTCCCAGTTCAAAATGTCCGACAGCAGCATCACGCCGTTCAAATCGACGTCGGCATTCTGGAGCGAGAGCGAGAGGCCCGCGGCACGCATCGTCCCGTAGCTTTCGCCGAACACGTATTTCGGCGAGTTCCAGCGGTCGTATTTGGTCAGGAACTGGGTGATGAAATCGGTGAAGGCGTGGATGTCCTGGTCGACGCCGTAGAACGCCTTTTCCTTGTCCTTGCCGGCGATGCGCGAATAGCCGGTTCCCGGCGCATCGATGAACACGAGGTCGGAGGCATCGAGCAGGCTCTCGTCGTTGTTGACCATGCCGTAGGGCGCCGGCGGCGTGTGGTTCGGCGCGTCGGCGGTCGCGACCCGCACCGGACCGAACGCGCCCATGTGCAGCCAGATGCTCGACGATCCGGGGCCGCCGTTGAACAGGAAGGTGATCGGCCGCCCGGCGACCGGCGCGCCCTGCTTGAAGTACGCGACATAGTACATCGACGCTTCGGGCTTGGGCGCGTTCTTGTCCTTATCCGAGGAGTCCGAATCGGCGTCGAGCGCGTCGGTATCCGACCAGTCCTTCGCATGGACCACCAGCGTTCCGGCGACCGCGTCGTAGTTGATCGGCTGCCCGCCGACGATGACCGTCCCGGTCGAGCGCGTTTCGGCCGGCTTGAAGTACACGTCGCGATCGTGGTCGGCACTCGCCTTCGGGTTCTTGACGTCGGTCGCTTCCGTTTTCGGCGGTGCCTTCGCGTGGGTCCGGGCGTGGTGCCTCGCGCCGGGCGCGGCGAGTGCGGACGACGAGGCGACGAGAGCCGTTGCGGCGAGAAGAAGCGCGACTTTCATTGCCCCGGTGTTGCAGCGGCAAGTTGCCCGCGCAAGGGAAACCCTCTCGCCCTGCTTCCGCGAAGCGGATTCAATTTTCACACGAAGGCACGAAGGTCACGAAGGACACGAAGATGCGCATGATTCCTTAGTGCTCTTCGTGTCCTTCGTGCCTTCGTGTGAACAAAGCTTTTTTGGCGGCTGCGCCGCGGAGTTCAGCGCTTCAGGACGAGCACCGGCCATTCGCCGGACCCGCGATCGGTCACCGCAAGACCCCCATGCCGGTACGCGCCTGCAACGGCTTCCGTCTGACTTTCGAGCAGGCCGGCGAGCATGATCGTTCCGCCCGGCGCGAGGGCTTCCGCGAAATCGCGGGCGAGTTCGATCAGCGGGCCCGCGAGGATGTTGGCGATCAGCAAATCGAACGGTGCTCGGGCAGCGAGAAGCGGCGAGTTCATTCCGTCCGCCTCGGCGAGCAGGAGTTCGCCCGCGCCGTGGCCGAGCTTCACGCCATTGATCGCGGCATTGTCGCGGGCGACGGCGACAGCCTGCGCGTCGATATCGATCGCGATGCACTTCGCCTGCGGCCACAGCGCGAGCGCGGCGAAGGCCAGCAGGCCGGTGCCGGTCCCGATGTCGGCGATGTTCGAGAAGCGCGCGCCGCCGCGTTCGAGGCGATCGAGCGCTTCGAGGCAGCCGCTGGTCGTCGCATGCTGACCCGTCCCGAACGCCAGGCTCGCATCGATTTCGAACGGAATCGTGCCCGGCGGCACACCTCGGTACATTGGCGTATGAACATAGAAGCGGCCGGCGCGGATCGGCTGCAGGCCGGCCTGGCTCATCGTTACCCAATCCGCCTCGCCGAGCTCCTCGACACGCGGCTCGCCCGACCCCAGCGTGCGAAGAGCGTTCAGCTCCTCTGCCGTGGGCGGATGTTCGAAATAGGCGTGGATCAGCCAGTCGTCGGGCCTGGCGGGATCGGGCTCGTCGGCCACCAGCACGACATCCGGCAGCGGATCGCTGCCGCCGCCGATCGCCTCCCCTTCCGCGCGGGTGCAAGGGACCGTCACGCGGAAGCTCACTTGGCGGCCGCTTCCTTCGCCAGCCGTTCGTCGAGCTTTTTCGTTAGTCCCGCGGCATAATCGCGGCACGCATCCGGACTTTCGATCTGTGCCCGGCGCAGCCGGTCGACCATGCCGCTCGCCGAAGGGTGCGGGGTCAGCAGGATGTCGCACGGCAGCGCCGCGAGCCTGGCGATGCTCGCGCGGTAGGCGGCAAGATAGGCCGGGTGGTCGCTGAACCGGTAGGTCTTGCTGCTGACCGGAGTCAGGCTGTCGGCATAGACGATCTGCCGGCAGACGCCGTCCTGGCAGCTGCCCCAGTGCCAGGTGAGCGCGCCCGGCGTGTGGCCCGGAGTCGCGACCGCCTTCACGACGACATTGCCGATTCGCACCTGCTCCCCGTCGTGGACGATTCGATCCACGTGCGCCGCGGGGAAGGTCGGATTGAGACCGTATTGCGGATCGTCCTGGCTCGCCTGGCCGCTGCCGAGCACCGGCGCAGCCGCCGCCGACGCGATCAGCTGCGCGCCGGTCATCCGCTGCAGCTTCGAAAGGCCGCCGGCATGGTCGAAATGCTCGTGGCTGTTGAGCAGATACTTCACGTCGGTGAGCTGAAATCCGAGCTTCCGGATATTGGCGGCGATCAGGTCGGCGTCCACGTCCGTGCCGCCGTCGATCAGGATATCGCCCGCCGGGTCGGTGATCAGGATCGACGATATGCCGCAGGTGCCGACCAGATAGGTGTTGCCGAAGATGCGGACGGGCGGCGCCGGCTTGTCGTAATCGTCCCAATCCTTGCACCGATAGGCGAACAGCGGCCCGGCGCTTTCAATCGGCGCCCGCGGCTGTTCGATCTGCTGCGGCTTGCCGAGCGGAACGACGATCGGGAAAACCTGCGCCGCTGCCGCGAGCAGGACGCTAGCGAACATAGCTCGCGCCGTTGACGTCGATGATGCTCCCGGTCGCGGACGCCGGTGCCTCGGTCGAAAGCCAGCGGATCACCTCTCCGACTTCGTGGGTGCTTGCGACCCGGCCGAGGGGGATGTCGGCGACGATCTGCGCGCCGCCGCGACCTTCGAGATATTCGACCGTCATTTCCGAGACCGTGAACCCCGGCGCGACAGCGAAGCAGAGTATCCCATCGGCGGCGTAGCC
>JAICXO010000143.1 GCA_025980335.1 Sphingomonas sp.
GACTGCTACGACCGCTTCATGGTCCGGGTCGAGGAGGTTCGTCAGAGCTGGAAGATCGCGCGCCAGTGCCTGAAGGAACTTCCGCCGGGGCCTGTCGGCGCTGACGACAAGGTCTTCCCGCCGATGCGCTCGACGATGAAGACCTCGATGGACGCCCTCATCCATCACTTCAAGCTCTACACCGCAGGCTCTCATGTGCCCGCGGGCGAAGTTTACGTCGGGACCGAACGCCCCAAGGGCGAGCTCGGCGTCTATCTCGTCGCCGACGGGACCAACCGCCCGTACCGCTGCAAGATTAGACCCACGGGTTTCTCGCACCTGCAGGCGATGGATTTCATGATGAAGGGCCACATGCTCGCCGACACCACTGCGATTCTCTCGGCCATCGACGTGGTCTTCGGGGAGGTGGACCGATGAGCGCGAAGAAATTGGGGAGCGATCCTCGGCGCGATCCTCGCCGCCGGAATCGGATTCGTCATTGCCTTCACCCATCCGGATCACGGCTCCTCGTCGCTGGGAAGCTCGGCTGCGGTGTTCGGCGCTGTTCTCCTGATGTTGAGCGCAGCCGTTTCCGCACGCTTCCGGCGGTCGCAGGAGGAGAGCGAGCAATGAAGCAGACGTCACAGCAACGCTTCGCCGTCCTCGGCGCCTTCCTTCCGCTGTTCGTCATTTTCACTGAGCGCGGCGCGAAGGAGCTTGGCTGGGTTCCATCAAAGCCCGAGGCAATCGTCTTCGCGATCGCCATTGGCCTCGTCTGCGTCGCGGGTGGAGTCATCGCCTATCGGACCACGCAGGTTCAGGTCCGGCGCGACCTCGACGAAGTGCGGAACGCCGGAAGGACCCAGCGCTGATGGCCGGACAGGCAGGAATCCTCGACAGCGCCGAGCAGCGCGCCCGCTGGGAGAATTTCCAGTGGACCGACGAGAATGCGCGATCGGCGAAGGAGATCGTCGCGCGCTATCCGGCTGGCCGGCAGATGTCGGCGTCGATCCCACTGCTCGACCTGGCGCAGCGGCAGGTCGGGGCGGACACGAACACGCAAGGCTGGCTGCCAATCCCAGTGATGGAATTCGTCGCGCGCGAGCTCGACATGCCGTACGTGCAGATCCTGGAGGTCGCGACCTTCTACACCATGTTCAACCTGGAGCCGGTCGGCCGCTTCCACGTCCAGGTGTGCGGGACGACGCCGTGCATGCTCCGCGGGTCCGACGACGTGTTCGAGGCCTGTTACAAGCGCGGCTTGAGGAAGGGGCACACGACGGAGGACGGGCTGTTCACGCTGACAGAGGTCGAATGCCTCGGCGCTTGCGCCAATGCTCCGATGGTCCAGATCAACGACCACAATTACGAAGATTTGACCGAGGAGAGCATGGCGGCGATCCTCGACGCGCTCGCGAGCGGCAAGACGCCCAAGCCCGGCTCGCAAATCGACCGCCAGACGAGCTGCCCCGTCGGCGGCCCGACCACCCTCAAGAAGATGGCCGAGCGCAACTACGATTACCGTCCCCAGTGGACGCCCACCGCCGGACCCGCAGGCGAGGGGGCGCAGTGATGGGCATCCGCTTCCGCCCCTCTCCCCTTGCGGGAGAAGGTCGACTCGCGCGAAGCGCGAGCGGGGTGAGGGGATGCGGGGATTGCGCAGCTCGCCCCCTCACCCACCCACGCGCTTGCGCGCGCGGGCCCCTTCCTCTCCCGCAAGGCGGAGAGGGGCTATGATCGCCCTGATTATCGCTGTGGTCGTCGGCATCCTGCTGATCGGGCTGCTGCTGAAGCTCATCAAGATCGCACTGATCGTCGCGGTCTGCGTCGGGATCGTCATGTTCGCGCAGAACAAGTTCGGCCGGAAACGGATACGCTGATGGGCTACACCGGACCGCTCGCGGACAAGGACCGCATTTTCACCAACCTCTACGGCTTCCAGTCGCCGTATCTGAGAGCCGCGCAGCAGCGGGGCGATTGGGACGGCACGAAGGGGCTGATGGCGGTCGGCCAGGACGCGATCATCGATGCGATCAAGGCCTCGGGCCTGCGCGGGCGGGGCGGCGCCGGCTTTCCGACGGGCATGAAATGGGGCTTCATGCCCAAGGAGCCCAAGCCGGGGAAGCCGAACTTCCTGGTGATCAACGCCGACGAATCCGAACCCGGATCGTGCAAGGACCGCGAGATCATCCGCCACGATCCGCACAAGCTGCTCGAAGGCGCGCTCATCGCCAGCTTCGCGATGCGCGCGCGTGCCGCCTACATCTACATCCGCGGCGAGTTCATCGAGGAAACCCACGTCCTCAGGAAGGCCGTGCAGGAATGCTACGACGCCGGGCTGTTCGGAAAGAATGCGGCGGGCTCCGGCTACGACTTCGACTGTTTCGTCCACCGCGGCGCCGGCGCCTACATCTGCGGCGAAGAAACTGCGATGCTCGAGAGCCTCGAGGGCAAGCAGGGCAAGCCGCGGCTGAAGCCGCCGTTCCCCGCGGGCGCGGGGCTCTACGGTTGCCCGACGACGGTCAACAATGTCGAGAGCATTGCCGTCGTGCCGACGATCCTTCGGCGCGGCGCGAGCTGGTTCGCGAGCATCGGCAATCCCAAGAACGAAGGCACCAAGCTGTTCCAGCTGTCGGGCCATGTGAATACGCCGTGCGTGGTCGAGGAATCGATGGGCATCAGCTTCCGCGAGCTGATCACGCGTCACGGTCACGGGGTGCGCGGCGGCAAGAACCCCGATGATTTCAGCAACTTGCTCGCGGTTATTCCAGGGGGGTCTTCGGTTCCCCTGGTTCCCGCCGAGCAGATCCTCGACGCGCCGATGGACTTCGATGGGCTCAAGGCGCTCGGCTCGGGGCTCGGCACCGCGGCGGTGATCGTGATGGACAAGTCGACCGACGTGGTCCGCGCGATCAGCCGCATCTCGTACTTCTACAAGCACGAGAGCTGCGGCCAGTGCACCCCATGCCGCGAGGGCACCGGCTGGATGTGGCGAATCATGGAGAAGATGCGCACCGGCGACGTCGACGTCGAGGACATCGACAAGCTCTACGACGTTACCAAGCAGGTCGAGGGCCACACCATCTGTGCGCTCGGCGATGCGGCGGCCTGGCCGATCCAGGGCCTGATCCGCCATTTCCGCCCCGAGCTCGAACGCCGGATCGCCGAGCGTTCCGGACGGCGCATGCTGGAGGCCGCGGAATGATCGTGTTCGCAGCCCTAGCGCTTGCCGCTGCTCCGGCAGCAACCGACCCGTTGTCGATCCAATCGCTGCACGTCGTCGGGGAATGTGTCGCCAGCACCTCGCCGGCGACTGCCCGCGAGGTGTTGGAGGTCGATTTTCGTTCTCGGGAATATTCCCGCAGACTGAGGGACCTCGGCAGAGCGTCCGGCCGCTGCATGCCTCAGGGACTCCAAGCCCGCTCCTCCGGTCTCCTCTTCGCCGGCGCAATCGCCGAAGCGCTGCTGAAGGCCGAAGTGAACGGCGCGGCGCTTCCCGCAAGGCTCGCCTACGATCCGGCGCGGGCACTCATCGAAGCCCGCAGCGCGACCGACGAAATGGCGCTTTGCACCGTGATGCGTGCTCCCGGCCCGACGGCCGCGCTGCTCCAGACCGAGCCGGCGACCCGCGAAGAAGCGGACGCGGAGACAGTCTTGCAGCCGGTGCTCAATGATTGCCTGAAGAAGGGCGAAAACGTCGAGCTGAACCGTCCCGCGATGCGATCGTTGCTCGCGCTCGCCGCGTATCGGATCGCAACCACACCGGCGAGGACGGCGGAATGAGCGCGATCATGCTCGTTGCGCTGGTGATCATCTTCGCGGTGATCCTGTCGATGCGCCGGGCCCGGCGGCGCGGAAGGGGGCCGCGCCCGTGAGCACACAGACCATCATCGTCATCATCGCGATCGTCATCGTGCTCATCCTCGCGGCGGGTGGCTTGCGCCGCGGCCCGCGCGTGACCCAGATCGACCGGACGGTGACTCACAAGAAGAAGGAGGACGAAGAGTGAGCCACTCTGCCGTTCTCGGAATCGCTTTGCTTGCGGTGCTGGCGCTCGGCGCGGTGATGCTCGTCATGAAGCTGCTGTGGCCGGCTGCTCCTGCCGTGGCTGACCCGAACGACCCATGGGCGCAGCAC
>JAICXO010000087.1 GCA_025980335.1 Sphingomonas sp.
AATATGCTTCGGGACCCAATTCCGAGCGGATCCACTCCTTGAGGAACGGTTCCGAGGTTTCCCACATGTTGATGTCCGGATCGAGCGCGGACGCCACCCCCTCGTTCATCACGATGGTCTTCTGCAGAAGCAGAAGATGCGGCTGCGTCGGCATGTCGAAATCGCGCGTGATCGAGAACAGGCTTTCGAGCATCCGGCCGACCGAGATGTCCTTGACCGGAAGCCCGCGGATCGGCTCGCCGGCGGCGCGGAGCGCGGTCGCGAACTCCTCGACGCTGTGATGGCCCGGCACATATTGCGCCTCGAAGTGGATCTCGGCGACGCGCCGGTAATTGCCGGTGATCAACCCGTAGAGGATTTCGGCGAGCCATACGCGGGCGCGGCGGTCGATCCGGCCCATGATTCCGAAGTCGATCGCTCCAATCCGGCCGTCCGGTAGCGCGAACAAATTGCCGTGGTGGAGGTCGGCGTGGAAGAAGCCGTCAACGACCGCCTGGCGGAGGAACGAGCGAACCAGCGTCTGCGCGAGCGCATGGCAATCCTGGCCCGCTTCGATCAGGGCGTCGCGGTCGCTGAGCTTGATCCCGTCCAGCCATTCGAGCGTGAGCACCCGGCGCGCGGTTCGGCGCCAGTCGATCTCCGGCACATAATAGCCCGGCTCCGCGACCATGTTCTCCTTGAGCTCGGACGCGGACGCCGCCTCGCGCTGTAGATCGAGCTCGCGTGCGGTCCACTGGCGGAACTGCGCGACGACCTGACGCGGGCGGAGCCGGGCAACTTCGTCGCCATAGCTTTCGACCTGCGCGGCGGCCCATTCGTAGGTGTCGATCGCTTTGGCGAATTCTTCCTCTATGCCGGGGCGGAGCACCTTAACCGCAACCTCGCGCCCCTCGGTCGTGATCGCATGATGGACCTGGGCGATCGAGGCTGCGCCGACGGGCGTCTCGTCGAAGCTCGCGAACAGCTTCTCGAGCGGCGCGTTGAACGAGCGCTCGATGGTTTGCCTGACCAGCGGGAATGGTGCCGGCGGAAGGTCGTCCTGGAGCTGCGACAGGTTGGCAGCCGCCCGCGGCCCGACGAGGTCGGGACGCGTGGAGAGCGCCTGGCCGAGCTTCACCGCCGCCGGTCCGATCGCGACCAGCGCGTCGGCATATTGCGGCACCGCAGGGTTTCGAGCGCCGAAGCGGGCGATCCGTGCGAGCCGCCGCACGGGAACCGGCGTCGCCGGGTCGCGCTCGATTCCGCGAAGCGCTCCATGACGCGCCAGCGTGCGGCCCCATTTCAGCAGACGCCATAGGTGGGTGACGCTGGTGGTCATGTGCCTGTGCTCCTGCGGAGGCAGGAGCACAGACGCCTTTCGTCTTGGGCTCGACCCCTGCCTTCGCAGGGGTACGAACTGCCGTTCGTCATATCTTCCAGCCGCTGTGAATCGTCACCAGACCGCCCAGCATCGGCTCCGCCGCGGCGCGGACGAAGCCGGCTTCGGCGACCATCTTCCGGAACGCGTTGGGCCGGGGGAAGCGGCGGATGCTTTCGACCAGGTAACGGTAGCTCTCCTCGTCGCTGGCGACGGCCTTGCCGATGCGCGGGATCACGTTGGATGCCCAGGCATCGTAGAGGTTGGAAAAGCCGGGCCAGTCGCTCGACGAAAATTCCATGCAGAAGAAGCGGCCGCCGCGCCTGAGCACCCGGTGCGCCTCGCGCAGCGCCGCCGGAATGTCGGTGACGTTGCGGATTCCGAAAACGATGGTGTAGGCGTCGAAGCTCGCGTCGTTGAAGCTCAGCGCCTCGGCGTTCTCGACTTTCCACGTCAGGCCTTCGAGGCCGCGGCGCTCGGCGCGCTGCCTTCCGACCTCGAGCATGTCGGCATTGATGTCCGAGACGGTCACGCGCGCGCCGCGCCGGGCCATTCTGAACGCCACGTCGCCGGTGCCTCCGGCCATGTCGAGGATGTCCTCGCCAGGGCGCGGCTTCACGCGGGCGACGAAGCGGTCCTTCCACAGCCGGTGCATGCCGCCCGACATGAGGTCGTTCATCACGTCGTAGCGTCGCGCGACCGAGCTGAAGACCTCGCCGACGCGGCGCGTCTTCTCCTCAGGGCTGACCAGCTCGTGGCCGAAATTGACCTGCTCGGGCATAGCGCTGCCCTCTAGCGGGCTTGTCAGGGCTCCGCCATATCGCTGGGCATGCCGGAGCTTCCCGAAGTCGAGACGACCGTTCGCGGCTTGGCGCGCGTGATCGAGGGGAGGCGCATCGCGAGCGTCGAAGCGCGGCGTCCGGACCTCAGGCGCGCGTTGCCCGAGGACCTTGGGCAGCGGCTGACCGGCGCGCGCGTGATTGGCCTTCGGCGCCGAGCGAAATACGGGCTGATCGACACGGACCGCGGCGACACGCTGGTTTTCCACCTCGGCATGTCGGGGCACTGGCGGATCGACCCGAGCGAAACCGCCAAACACGACCATTTCATCATCGAGACCGGTGAGGGGCGCCGGCTCGCACTCAACGATGCGCGACGCTTCGGCTCGCTCGATCTCGTGCGGACCGAAGAGCTCGACGAGTGGCCGGCGATCAAGGCGCTCGGACCCGAGCCGCTCGAGATTGACGCGCGCGAGCTCAAGCGGCGGCTTGGCGGTCGCAAGGCGGCGATCAAGCTGCTCCTGCTCGACCAGCGGATCGTCGCGGGGCTCGGCAATATTTACGTCTGCGAAGCGCTCCACCGGGCGGGGATTCATCCGACACGCGCCGGCGGAAGCGTGTCGCTCGCCCGCCTCGAACGCCTTGTTCCTGCAATCCACGACGTGCTCGCGGAAGCGATCGCTGCCGGCGGCTCGACCCTTCGCGACTTCGCCGCGCCGGACGGAGAGCTCGGCTATTTCCCGAAGAGCTTTGCGGTCTATGATCGCGAAGGACAGAGATGCGCGTGCGGCGGAACGGTCAAACGCATCGTCCAGGGCGGCCGCTCGACATTCTACTGTCCCGCTTGCCAGCGTTGACCTCGAGGGTGCTTGAGGGTAGGGGAGCCGGCACTTCGGTGCGAGGCTGCGGCCCGCGCCGTTTTTCATTGAGCTAGAGGAATAGAATGGCGAACACGCCGCAGGCCAAGAAGCGCATCCGCCGCAACGCGAATCGCGCCGAGATCAACCATTCGCGGATCAGCCGCATCCGGACCTTCATCAAGAACGTCGAGTCGGCGATCGCCTCGGGCAAGAAGGCCGACGCTGCGGAAGCGCTCAAGAAGGTCCAGCCGGAAATGGCCCGCGGAGTCGCCCGTGGAGTTATCCACAAGAACACGGCCGCCCGCAAAATTTCGAGGCTGTCCAAGCGGGTTGCGTCGCTCGGCTGAAAATCGGCCTCAAAGACACGCCCTAGCGGGCCGTCGGGCGACCGGCGGCCCGTCTTGTTTTGGGACTTTCAAAAAACACAGCAATTCCCGCGATTCGCGGGATTCGTTAACCAGAAGCTAACCCAGTTTACGGCGGATTTCCGCCACTCCCGATCAGTTTTGGCCCGTTTCCTGTGTCAAGGCATTTTATTTTGCCTGCGCAAAAATCGGCCCTTGCAAGCTGCCCCGGACAATTTCACAAAGGCCTTTCCGGGCGCGAATCCGCGCCGGGGGCAAGAGAGAAAAGAAACCTCACGCGCGCGACTCGGGTCACGCGCAACGGGATCGCTTTGCCTCTTGCATGGGGGAAGACGAGGAGGCGCAGAGCAGTGCACGCGGGAGGGGCGAATTCGTCCGTTGAGCTTGTCGGACCACCAGTCTCGGCGCCGCTCGATGCAGCCTGGGAGTCGATTCGGAACGGCCTTCGCCGCGACCTGGGGGCCCGCACCTTCGACGGCTGGCTGAAGCCGGCGGAGCTCGGGGCTTTCGAGCCGGACACGGGCGCGCTCGACCTCGTGATGCCGAGTCAGTTCATGGCCGACTGGGTGCGCTCGCATTTCGGCGAGCGGCTGACGCTTGCATGGAAGACGGTTCTGCCGGTCGTGCGCGACGTTCGGGTGATCGCGGCGGCCGACGCGCCGAGGCCGGCACCGCTGCTGATCCTCGACGAAAGCCCGCCGCCCGCCGAGCGCGACCCCGATGCGCCGAACTTCGATCCGCGCTACCGCTTCGAAACTTTCGTCGTCGGCAAGGCGAACGAGGTCGCGTCGACGGCCGCGCGGACGCTCGCCACCTCGCCAAAGGTCAGCTTCAATCCATTGTTCATCCACGGCGGGACGGGCCGCGGAAAGACCCATCTGCTGCATGCGATCGGCCATGCCTTCCTCGCCCAGAACCGCGGCTCGCGCGTGGTTTCGATGTCGGCCGAGAAGTTCATGGTCGAGTTCATCCGCGCGCTGAAGGAGAACGACACGATCGGGTTCAAGCAGCGGCTGAGGAATGCCGACCTGCTGCTGATCGACGACGTCCAGTTCATCGCCGGCAAGGATTCGACGCAGGAGGAATTCTTCCACACGATGAACGAAATCATCACCGCCGGCCGGCGGCTGGTGATTACCTCGGATCGCGCGCCGCAGGACCTCGACGGGATCGCGCCGCGAATCCTGTCGCGGCTGTCGTGGGGCCTCGTCGCCGACATCAACGCCGCCGATTACGAGCTCCGTTTCAACATCATCTGCGCCAAGCTCGAAGCACTCCCAGGGGTCGAGATGTCGCGGCCGGTGATCGATTTCCTCGCGCGCCGCGTGACCTCGTCGATCCGCGAGCTCGAAGGCGCGCTCAACCGCATCGGCGCTTACGCGATGATGACCGGGCGGACGATCGACATCGCTTTCGTCGAGGAAGTGCTTGCGAACGTGCTCCGCGCCAACCAGCGCCGGATTTCGATCGATGAAATCCAGACCCAGGTCGCGGAGCATTATCGGATCCGCAAGGCGGAGATGACCTCTGCGCGTCGAGCGCGCGAGGTCGCCCGGCCGCGCCAGGTCGCGATGTATTTGTCGAAGCAACTGACGCCCAAGTCCCTGCCGGACATCGGGCGCCGCTTCGGTGGACGGGATCACACCACCGTGATCCATGCAGTGCGTCAAATCGAGAAGTTGCGTGCGAGCGATGCCGAGCTCGATGCCGACATCCGTTTGCTGACTCGACAGCTGGAGGGCTGACCCTTCGGGCAGGTCCGCTGGACCTGACCGATTCGTCAGTGGGGAGAGCTGACCTTTCCGGCCGCCCCGAACTCGCCGGAAAGGCCAGGGCCCGCCGGAGCAATTCCGGCGGGCCCGTTCGTCTATGGTAACGAGAATCCCATCCGATGGGCGAGATAGTTGACCGCGACGGCGCCCGACGCCACCAGGAAGGCCGCGACCACTGCGCCGACCACGCCGGCGACGGCAGCGGCGATCACGAGCGCTCCATCGCGATAGATTAGCGCGAGACCGAACAGGACGATCACGGCGGCCGGGGCGATGTGTACGATGGGCAGCATCGCGAACAGCGCCAAAATGAAGCACACGACGCCAATCACCCGCGTTGCCGCGGGGCCGGTGAGGCTTGGAAGGCGCGGCCTGAACATCCGCTCGATGCGGCTTTCTGCCCAACCGATTTTCACGACCAGGCGGCGCAGTTCCTCCTTCGTGACTCCACGACGGTCAATCCGCGCCGGGAACCACGGACTTGTCCTGCCGAAAGCCATCTGCGCCGATACGATCATCAAGGGAATCGCGAAGAAGATGTTGACGCCCGGCGGCAGCGGGATGACGTTGATCGCGGCGAAGATCACCAACAGACCTCCCCACGCCCGCGCTTGCAGCTTCAGCGCGAGATCGGAGAAGCTGAAGCGGTCCGGTCCCTCCTCCTCGACGATCTGATGCAGCCGCTGAGAGAGCGGCAGCGGACGCGACTGCGCGGACTGGCTGTCCTGGGGCAAGGTTCTGAGCTGCTATCAGTCGAGGCCGACGGCAGCCCTGGCCCTTGCGAGGACCGGCGCACCGATCTCGCTCGCGCGCGCCGCGCCGTGCGCAAGGATGCGGTCGAGCTCGTCCGGCTCGCGCCGAAGCTCGCCAAGGCGCTGCCGGATCGGCGCGATCAGGTTTACCACCACCTCGGCGAGCGCCGGCTTGAACGCGCCGAAGCCTTGGCCCGCAAAGCGGGACAGGACCTCGTCGATGCTCTCACCGGTGACCGCGGCATAGATACCGACGAGGTTCTTCGCTTCGGGACGCGCTTCGAGCGCATCGGCATTGTCCGGCAGCGGCTCGGGGTCGGTCTTGGCCTTGCGAATTTTCTGCGCGATTTCATCGTCGCTGTCGGTCAGCTGCACCCGGCTCATGTCCGACGGATCGGACTTCGACATCTTCACCTTGCCGTCGCGCAGCGACATGATCCTCGCCGTAGTTCCACCGCCGATGAAGGGCTCGGGAACGACGAACAGCTCGACATCGAAATCGTTGTTGAACTTGAGCGCAATGTCGCGCGTGAGCTCCACATGTTGCTTCTGGTCTTCGCCGACGGGGACGTGCGTCGCCTGGTAGAGCAGGATGTCCGCCGCCTGGAGCACGGGATAGTCGAACAAGGCGACTGAAGCGCCCTCTCGGTTTTTCCCCGCCTTGTCCTTCCACTGCGTCATGCGGTTGAGCCAGCCCATCCGGGCGGTACCGTTGAGGATCCAGCAGAGCTCCGAATGGGCCGGGATGGCGCTCTGGCGGAACAGGATGGATTTCGCGGGATCGATTCCGCTGGCGATCAGGGCCGCGGCCATTTCGCGCACGTTCGCGCGCAACTCGGCGGGATCGATGTCGACCGTCAGCGCGTGGAGGTCGGCGAGGAAGAACAGGCATTGCGCCTCGTCCTGCATTCGCACCCAGCGCAGGATCGCGCCGAGCAAATTGCCAAGGTGCAGGTCGCCGGTGGGCTGAATGCCGGAAACGACCCTTGCGTTGCTTTCGGTCATGCTTGCCGCGCCCGTTTGGTGAGAAGTTTGATGTCGTCGAGCACGAAGGCTCCCGTAACAAAACAGCCGACGGCGTAAACCGCCAGCCCGGCGCTGACGAGCACGATCAGGCCACCGGCCCGGCGCAGAATCGATCCGGTTAGGTAGGGGACGACGAAGGGAGTGACGAAATAGAGCGCGATGCCCATCAGGACAGCCGCGATGGCGAGCCTCGGCACGCGGCGGCGGAGCCGCGAGTCCGCCTCGAACTGGCCGCGCTTCCTGAGCGTGTGATAGAGCAGCCACACGTTGACGGTCGAGGCGAGCGCCGTCGCAAGCGGTGGGCCGACATGCTTGAGCGGCAGGATCAGCGCGAGATTGAGGACCAGGTTCACGGCGATCGAAATCATCGCAAAGCGCATCGGAGTCTTGGTGTCCGACCGCGCGTAATAGCCCGGCGTCAGCACCTTCACGAGAATGTAAGAGGGAAGGCCGAGCGAGAAGGCGGCGAGCGCCTGGCCGGTCTTGAGCGCATCCGACGCGTCGAAATGGCCGTGCTGGAACAGCCCGGTGATGATCGGAACGCCGCACACCACGAGCGCGACCGTTGCCGGAAGACTGAAGAAGAGCGCGAGCTCGAGACCGCGGTTCTGCGTCTGCATCGCTTCGGCATCGGCGCCCCGTCCGAGCTGCGCGGAGATCGTCGGAAGCAGGACGGTGCCGAGCCCGATTCCAATGAGCCCGAGCGGAAGCTGGTTCAGGCGGTCGGCATAATAAATGTACGAGACCGAGCCATGCGGCAGCAGCCCGGTCGCGAGTGCGCTCGACACGAGCAGGTTGAACTGAACCGCGCCGGCGCCCGCGGCTGCCGGCGCGATCAGCCTCATCAGCCGCTTCACGTCGGGCGTGAGGCGCGGCATGCGGATTTTGAAGTGGATCTTGCTCGCCCAGCACGCCTGGACCAGCCACGCGAGCTGGAGCGCGCCGCCGATGGTCACCGCGATCGCCTGGTTCTCGGCAGTCAGCAACGGCTCATGGGTGTGGAAGAACACCAACGCCACGATCTGCGCGAGGTTGAGCAGGATCGGCGCTGCCGCCGCGACCCAGAACTTGTGGAGGGAATTGAGAATTCCGCCCGCGAGAGAGGCGAGCGAAATCAGCATCAGGTAGGGGAAAGTGATCCGCGACAGCAGCACCGCGAAGTCGAACTTGTCGGCGCTGACGCCGTTGAACCCGCCCGAGATGATGTAGGTCGCCGGCCAGGCGAACGCCTCGAGCAGCAGGGTCATCACGATCAGCGCCGGAAGAAGGACCGAGAGCGCGTCCTGCGCGAATTCGACCCCGGCGGAGAGGCCTGCACCCTCCTTGTCCGCGACCTTGCGGTTAAACATCGGGATGAACGCCGCCGAGAAAGCCCCCTCGGCGAAAAGCGCGCGGAACATGTTCGGCATCCGCCACGCGATGGTGAAAGCGTCCGAGGCGAAGTTCGCGCCGACGAACTGGGCGAACAGCATGTCGCGCGCGAGCCCGAGCACCCGGCTCGCGAGGGTCAGTCCGCCGACCGAGCCCAGCGCGCGTGTGAGATTCATGTGGCTGTCCCGCCGGACCTTTGGCCGGTCAGGACTCGGCCGGTCCTTCGCCGCTTGCGCCGCCCGCCTGGCCGTCGGCCGGCGCAGCCTGTTCGCCCTGCTGCGCCTGCAGCTGCGCGACATAGGCGGCGGTGAAGTCGATGGGGTCGAGGAGCAGCGGCGGGAAGCCCGCGTTCGAGATCGCCTCGGCGACGATCTGGCGCGCGAACGGGAACAGCATCCGCGGCGCTTCGATCAGGAGGAACGGCTGGAGCGCCTCGTCGGGCAGGTTGCGCAGGCCGAACAGCCCGGAGTAGCTCAAATCGACGATGAAGTGCGGCCCGTTCTCGGAACGCGCCGCGATTTCGATCTTCAGTGCGACTTCATGCACGCTTTCCCCGGCCGGGTTCACGGCAATGTTGAACTGGACGTCGAGGCTCGGCTGGACCTGCCACGAGAAGACCTGCGGCGCGCTTGGATTTTCGACCGACAGATCCTTGATGTACTGCGCGAGGATCGAGACCTGCGGCTCATTGCTGTTTTCGCCCGAGCCGTTGCCGCCCGAGGCCGGTTGCTGGTCCGCCATTGATCTGTGTCCCTGTCCTTTTAGCGTTATTACGCAAGCTGTTGCGCGATGTCGGGAGCCGCCGGGCAGGGCGGCACGTCAGGGGCCTGCGCCTAGCAGCCGCAATTATGAGGCGCAATGGCGCCTTCGTGCGTTGCCGGTGTTGGAATATTTACGTGGCCCGCACTATGTTGAGGGCGATGCGAATGGGATTCTCGAATTGACCGTCATTGTCATCCTCGCGCTGGTCGCCTTGTTCATCGGCCTGCGCCTCTACAGCGTGCTCGGCGAGCGCACCGGGCATGAGCAGCAGCCGATCCTGAAGCCGGCCGATCAGGATGCGCGCGTTCACCCGCCGGTGGCCCAGCCTCCGGCGGCCGCGCCGAGCCCCGACAGCTCCGCCGATCTGGCGTACGTGCCGCTTGCCGGTCCCGGGGTCAGGGCCATCCTCGCTGCGGATTCGAGCTTCGACGTCGCGCGCTTCCTCGAAGGCGCGAAAGCGGCGTACCGGCTGATCCTGGAGGCGTTCTGGAAGGGCGACCTCGACACGATCAAGCCGCACGTCGACGGCCATGTCTTCGACACCTTCGCTTCGGCGATCGAGCAGCGCAAGAAAGATGGCCTGACACTCGATAATCGCCTCGTGACCATCGAGCAGGCAGTGATTTCGGAAGCGACCATGGAACGTACCGTTGCGGTGGTCACGGTCCGCTTCGAAGCGGACATTGCTGCAGTCACGCGCAATGCCGAACGGCAGGTCGTTGCGGGGTCGCTGAGCGATGCGGTCCAGACTCGCGACCTGTGGAGCTTCCGCCGCGATCTCGCGTCGCGCGACCCGAACTGGTTGTTGATCGAGACCGACGAGGAAGCGTGAGCTTCGCGCCGCGCGCAGTCGCGCTCGCCTCCGCGCTGCTTCTCGCCGCCTGCGCCGTCCGCCCGACTCCTCCGGTTATAGCGCCGCCGCCGACTCCAACCCCTGCGCCGACGCCGGTTCCGGTGACTCCGCCGCCACCGGCGAACGCGCGCGCCGCCGGGGTGACGCAAGTTCCGCCGGCACCGACCATCTACGACGAATGGGCTGAGCGGGCGCTGACCGCATTCCGGACCAGCTGCCCGGTGCTCGTGCGGCGCAACGACCAGTCCGGGCTGGCGCAAGGTCCCGATTGGGCGCCGCTATGCGCTCAGGCCGCCGCGATTGCGCCAGAGCAGGCCGCGGCTTTCTTCCGCGACGGCTTCGATTGGGTCCGCGTCGGCAACGGCAAGGCGTTTGCGACCGGCTATTACGAACCGGAAATCCAGGGTTCGCACGTGCCGCAGCCGGGCTATGCGCCAATCTATATGGTCCCGCCCGATCTGGTGCGGTGCACCCGCCCCGACGGGACTACAGGCCGCGGCAGGGTCGACCAGACAGGCACCTGCGTCCCCTATTACAGCCGGGCCGAGATCGACGACGGGGCACTCGCGAGCAAGGGCCTCGAGATCGCCTGGGCAGCCGACCCGCTCGACTTGTTCTTCGTCGAAATCCAGGGATCGGGCCGCGTGGTGTTTCCCGACGGGACGAGCATCCGCATCGGCTACGGCGACCAGAACGGGCTGCCCTATACGGCCATCGGCAAGCTGATGAGGGACCAGGGAATCCTCCCGCCGGGCGGCGCCAGCATGCAGCAGATCAAGGCTTGGATCCGCGCCAATCCAGACCAGGGTCGCGAGCTGATGCGCGAGAACGCGTCCTACATCTTCTTCAAGGTGCTGACGGGGCCCGGCCCGGTCGGTGCGCTCAACGTGCCGGTGACGCCGCGCGCGACGGTCGC
>JAICXO010000144.1 GCA_025980335.1 Sphingomonas sp.
CGGGCCGACCGGCTGCGGCAAGACCGAGATCAGCCGCCGCCTCGCAAAGCTGGCCGATGCGCCCTTCGTCAAGGTCGAGGCGACCAAGTTCACCGAGGTCGGCTATGTCGGCCGCGACGTCGAGCAGATCGCCCGCGACCTCGTCGAGGAAGCGGTCCGGCTGGAACGCGACCGGCGCCGGGCGAAGGTGCGCGACGCGGCCGAGGAAGCGGCGATGGACCGGCTGCTCGATGCGCTCACCGGCAAGGGCTCGAGCGAGGCGACCCGCCAGAGCTTCCGCCAGCGCTTTTCCGACGGCAGCCTCTCGCATGCCGAGGTCGAGATCGAGGTCGACGAGCAGCCGGCGATGCCGTTCGAAATTCCCGGCGTGGGCGCGCAGGTGTTCGACCTCAAATCGCTGATGGGCAAAATGGGCGGCGGCGGCCCCAAAAAGCGCCGCAAGCTCAAGGTGCCTGATGCGTTCGCACGGCTGGCCGAAGAAGAAGCCGACAAGCGCGTCGACCCCGACGACATCAATCGCGTCGCGCTGGGGGACGCGGAAGAGAATGGGATCGTGTTCCTCGACGAGATCGACAAGATCGCGGTCAGCGACGTGCGCGGCGGCTCAATCAGCCGCGAGGGCGTCCAGCGCGACCTTCTGCCGCTGATCGAGGGGACGACCGTCGCGACCAAATACGGGCCGCTCAAGACCGACCACATCCTGTTCATCGCGAGCGGAGCCTTCCACCTCGCCAAGCCTGCGGACCTCCTGCCGGAGCTCCAAGGCAGGCTCCCGATCCGAGTCGAGCTGAAGGCGCTGACCCAGGACGATTTCGTGCGCATCCTGTCGGCGACGCGCGCCAGTCTCACCGAACAATATCAGGCGCTGCTCGGCACCGAGGGCGTCACCGTCGAGTTCGCCTCCGACGGAATCGACGCGCTCGCCCGAATCGCCGCCGAGGTCAACGAAGCGGTCGAGAACATCGGCGCACGGCGGCTTCAGACGGTGATGGAGAAGCTGCTCGAGGAGGTCAGCTTCGACGCCGAGAACCGCCGCGGCGACACGCTCGTCGTCGACGCCGTTTTCGTCGAGCAGCAGCTGGCGAGCATCGCCAGGAACGCCGACTTGAGCCGCTACGTGCTCTGATCGGCTTTGCGATACCGCCAGACGAGACCTTCGACGAACGGCGGCCAGACGCTCGTCTCCACGCCCGCGAGGCTGAGCCACCGTGCGGCAACCGCGTTGCAGGTGCGGATCGCATTGGCTCTTCCGGTCGCCTCGTAGAACGCGTCGGATCGGCCGTAGCCGGGATGATCGATCCGCTGCGGACGCCCGGCGGAATCGAGCGCGAAATCGGCGCGGACCGCCGCCCATAGCCGCCGGTATTCCTCGGGCCTCAACCTGATCTGGCGCACCGCGTAGGATGGCGATGACAGATATTCGACATGCATTACCCGCTTGCCGCCGGTCAGCGCGGACCACACCGTTCTCGGCGTCAGGTCCCACCAGGTCGGCGTGTCGAGATAGACCTGCTGCTCGCCCGAGCCGAACGCGATCCAGCGGGCATTCGGATCGGCTGCGGCCAAATCGCCCGCCGGGAACAGCGGTCGCCAGTCGAGCCCCTGCGCCTCGACGGGCATGATCAGGTCGGCATGGATTCCGTTGTCTGCCATGTACACGGTCGTACCCTGCGCCGGCTCGCTCCAGCCGCGATTGAGTGGGACGAGCGAGCCGGCAAGCGCGGCAGCCATGTACACCGCCGGCACCGCGAGCAGGACAGTCAGCAGCCTGCCAACCGATTTACCGAAGCCGTTTTTTCTCCGCCGCCTGGCCATCCACCCTCCCGCCGCACCTTGCCATGATTGGCGGCCCTGCCTAGATGCGCCAGCCGGTCGGGGCGTAGCGCAGCCTGGTAGCGCATCACACTGGGGGTGTGGAGGTCGCTGGTTCGAATCCAGTCGCCCCGACCATCATCGGGATAGACTGTCGGGAGGACAGTCGCCATGCCGATGATCAGCTTTTCAACGGAAAGTCCGCAACTCTTCATGTCCCCATCACCCATCCTGATGAGCATGGTCCAGGCGGCGCCCGCCGGAGGGCCGGGCGGCGTCAGCGCCTTCCTCATCCAGATGTTCCCGCTGATCGCGATCTTTTTCATCTTCTACCTGCTGTGGATTCGTCCCCAGCAGCGGCGGGTGAAGGACCACCAGGCATCGATCACGGCGGTGAAGAAGGGGGACGAGATCGTGACCGGCGGCGGAGTCCGCGGCCGAGTCACCAAAGTCGCCGAGGATGAAGTCGAAGTCGAAATCGCGCAGGGCGTGCGCGTCCGCGTGGTCAAGTCGACGATCAGCAACGTGCTGACCGGCACTGTGAAGCCGGCCAACGACTAAGGTCTGACGGATGCTCGAATTTCCCCGCTGGAAGGTCTGGCTGGTCAGCCTGGTCGTCGCGATCGGCGTTATTCTGTCGATCCCGAGCCTGATCTCCGGAACCGAGCTGCGGAATTATTGGCCCGCGTGGCTGCCGCAGTACAAGATCAACCTCGGCCTCGACCTCGCGGGCGGCAGCCACCTGCTGCTCGAGGCCGACTCCTCCGACATGCAGAAGCAGCGCCTCCAGTCGAAGGAGGACGAGGTTTCGACCGAGCTTCACCGCGACCCGGCCATCGATATCGGCGATATTTCGACAACCGGCGGGCAGCTGTCATTCCTGGTCCGCGACCCGACCAAGGTGGATGCCGCGGTCGACCGCCTGCGCGAGCTGAGCCAGCCGGTCGCCCTGACCGGAAAGCGCGACTGGGACGTCCAGGTGGTCGATTCCACGCGCATCGTCCTGACCCCGACACCGAGCGGAACGGCGCAGGCGATGAAGAACGCGATGAGCGTCGCCCGCGACGTGGTCCGCCGCCGAATCGATCCGGGCGGGACCAAGGAAATCACTGTCGTCACCGAAGGCAGCGACCGCGTCCTGGTCGAAGTGCCCGGAGTCGAGAATCCCGAAGAGCTGAAGAAGCTCATCGGGCAGACGGCCCGGCTCGAGTTCAAGCTGGTCGATCTGTCGGCCAACCCGCAAGACGTGCAGCAGGGACGCGCTCCCCCGGGCAGCCAGGTGCTTCCGATGGTCGAGGGCGGCGGCTTCATGGCCGTGAAGCGGCGGGTGATGGTTTCGGGCGATCAGCTCACCGATGCGAAGCAGAGCTTCGACCAGGACGGCCGGCCGGACATCGACATCACCTTCAACACCGCAGGCGCGCGCCGGTTCGGCCGGGTGACTCAGGAGAATGTCGGCAAGCCGTTCGCGATCATCCTCGACGACAAGATCCTGTCCGCGCCGAACATCAACGAGCCGATCCTCGGCGGCCGCGCTCAGATCAGCGGCAACTTCACCGTCCAGAGTGCCCACGACCTCGCCGTCAGCCTCTCCTCGGGCAAGCTCCCGGTGAAGCTTAACGTGATCGAGGAGCGGAGCATCGGGCCCGACCTCGGCAAGGATTCGATCCACAAGGGCGCGCTGGCGAGCGTCATCGGCGTCGTCGCGGTGATCATCTTCATGCTCGTCACCTACGGCCGCTTCGGCGTCTATGCGAACATCGCGCTGGTGGTGAACGCCTTCCTGATCCTCGGCATCATGGCGATGTTCAACGCAACGTTGACCTTGCCCGGAATCGCCGGCTTCATCCTGACGATCGGCGCTGCGGTCGACGCGAACGTGCTGATCAACGAGCGAATCCGCGAGGAATTGAGGCGCGGCCGCAATGTCATCATGGCGGTCGAGCTCGGCTATAAGGAGGCAAGCCGTACCATCTTCGAGGCCAATGCGACCCACGCCATCTCCGGCATCGTCATGCTCCTGC
>JAICXO010000056.1 GCA_025980335.1 Sphingomonas sp.
ACGAGGAAGGCGGCGTCTTGACCGAAGCGGTGCGGCGCCGCCCCTACCAGGTGGTGCTGTTCGACGAGGTCGAGAAGGCGCACGGCGACGTGTTCAACGTCCTGCTGCAGGTGCTCGACGACGGACGCCTGACCGACGGCCAGGGCCGAACGGTCGACTTCACCAACACGATCATCATCCTGACGTCCAACCTCGGCTCGCAATATCTCGCGTCGCTGGGCGAGGACGAGCCGGTGGAGAAGGCAGAGCCGCAGGTGATGGAGGTGGTCCGCGCTCACTTCCGGCCCGAGTTCCTCAACCGGCTCGACGAGATCATCCTGTTCCATCGGCTCAGTGCGGGGCACATGGGGCCGATCGTCGACATCCAGGTCGCACGGCTCCGGAAGCTGCTCGAGGATCGCAAGATCAAGCTCGAGCTGACCGACGCCGCGCGCGCGTGGCTCGGGCGCGTCGGTTATGACCCGGTCTATGGCGCGCGGCCGCTGAAGCGCGCCGTGCAGAAATATCTGCAGGACCCGCTCGCCGATGAAATCCTGTCGGGCGAAATTCCCGACGGGTCCACGGTGCGGGTCGACGAAGGCGACGGCCAGCTTGTGCTCACTCCAGTGCACGAGGTCGCCGAAGCGGCGGAATAGCCGCTCAGGCCGTCTCGCCGCTCCAGTGGTCGAGCGCCGGTCCGAGACCTTTCTTCAGCGGATCGAGCCAGCGCTCGAACCGCTTCCAGCTTTCGGCGCCTTGGCGGTCGATCGGGCGGCGGACCTGCTCGGCGCTCGCGGTGCGCACCGCGCGCTTGCTCTGGTGGAAGTTGAGGCAGGCCTGGTCGAACGGAAGCTCGAGATAGTCGAGCAGCTTGCGAATTTCGGTTTCCGGGTCGGCGAGCAGCTGCTCGTGGATCACGCGGTGGACCGCGCCGGGGGCGACGGCGTCGAAATGCGCCATCAGCCGCGCATAGTCGCGGTAATAGAGGCCGAAATGTTCGAGGTCGTACGAGAACTCCTGCCCGCGTGCGTAATGCTGCTTGTAGTTCGAAAAGCCGCAGGCGAGCGGGTGCCGGCGTGAATCGACGATCTTCGCGTTGGGAAGCATCAGCTGGATGAGGCCGACGTGCACCCAGTTGTTCGGCATCTTGTCGAGGAAGAACGGATCGTCGGTCCTGCGCTGGATCCGCGTGCGCTCGAGATAGGTATCGCCGAGGCGGCGGAAGTCGCCCGCCGAAAGTTCGCGGAGGACATCGGGATAATTGTGCCATCCTTCGGCCACGCCGCCCGGACTGCCCTCCTCGAGCTCGCGCGCGAGGACGATGATGTCGGAAAGCTCGCCAGTTCCTTCGACCAGCGGATGGCTGGCGACGATCTGCTCGACGAGAGTCGAGCCGGAGCGCGGCATGCCGACGATGAAAATCGGATCGCGCGCTTGTGAGCCGAACCCGGCGCGCGCCGCCAGGAATTCGGGCGTGAACAGCCGTTCGCTTCGATCGACCAGCGCGGTCGTTTCCGCCGGGCGGTGGCGGGTCTGGACCGAGCGGATCGCGTTGCCCTTGCGGTAATGCTCGAACGACGGTTCGTCCTCGCCGCGGTCTTCGCGCGCCTTGCCGAGCGCGAAGTGAAGACGCAACGCATCGTCCTCGCTCAGCCCCTCGGATTGCAGCGCCGCCTCCATCGCAGCGATGTCCTCTTCGGCGAAGCGGAAGGTCTTGAGGTTAGCGAGACTCCACCATGCCTCGCCGTTGGTCGGCGCGACTTCGAGTGCCTTTCGATAGCTGCCGGCTGCGCCCGCATCGCCGACGGTCTTCTCGAGATTGGCGACGCTGATCCAGATGTCCGGGTTGTCAGGCTGGCGCGCGGCAAGCGCGCGGTAGAGGGCGAGCGACTCCTGGTCCGCGCCGACCTTGCTCAGCAATGCGGCCTTCAGCGCAACGACCTGCTCGCGATCCCCAAGTGGGCCCGAAATCCGGTTTAGCTCGGCCAACGCCTCGCCCGAGCGACTGAGCAGATCGAGCGCGGCCGCGAGGGTGTGGCGCGCGTACTCGAACCCCGGTGCGAGCTCGAGCGCGCGGCGAAGAAGCCGCTCCCCTTCCCGGGGATGGCCCATGCGAATCGCAATCTCGGCAAGCATTCGGATCGCCGCGACATCGTCGGGCCGGCGGGTGAGCACCGATCGCAGGATTCCTTCGGCGCGCGGCAGGTCGGCGGCGATCATCGCCTGGCTTGCAGCGGCGACCTCCGGATCGTGCTGTGACGCCTCGATCGCCGCGATTTCGGCCTGACTCGCTTCCTGGTCGCGGCCGAGGTCGCGAAGCGCACGGCCGAGCACGCGGAGCGCCTCCGCATCGCGCGGATTAGCGCGCAGCCTGCGGCGCGCTTCTTCCGCGGCCTGCGCGGCGAGCACGGATTGCTGGGGTGCGGGTTGAGCCATCCAGGCTGCGCTAGCGTATCGCGCCGGTCGCGCGCAATTCAGGAGGGAACGGCGACGTCGAAGGCAATCGTCATCCGCTCGCCCGTCCCGAACGGGCGCGTGCCGTGCCACATCCACGATGGGAACAGCACCAGACGGCCGGGTTTCGGCTCGACCAGCCCCGTCGGCTCGAGATCGAGCTTCAGCTGCGCCTGCGGTTCGCCGAGCGTGAGGAAGCCCGCCTCCCCTTCGCCGATGTCCGGCGGGAGCACGATGTAAAGCGCCGAGCTGATCCAGCCCATCGGGTGGACGTGGTTGGAATGATAGCCGCCGCCGCTCAGCCGCACCGACCAGGCGCCGCTGAAGCGGATCGGACGGCGGGCCGGCGCGAGCAGCGGATGATTCTCGTCGGCTGGGGTCAATTGTGCGACGTGCTCGGCAATCGTCGTGGAAACCGCTGCCTTCACCCGGCCAATGACCGGATCGATCCTCCAAAATAGATTTCCATCCGTTTGCGTGCCGCCACGGACCGACTGGTCGAGATGCTCGCCGCGCAGCTTATGCAGCCGTCGCAGCGCGTCTGCGAGCTGGTCCAGCGGCGGGAGCCGGTCGGCAATGTCATAGACGCCGACGAATCGCGGATCGCCTTCGAGCCATTCCCATCGCGGATCGCCGGTCATCCGCCAGGCGATCGATGCATAGGGCCAGAAATGGAACGCATCGGGTGTCGCGAGCCAGGAGTCGATTACTGCGCTTGCTTCGGCCGGCCGCTCCAGCCGCAACAGGTTGCGGACGTGGCGCAACTGCACGGTCGGGTCCGGAATGTCGGCGAGCCTCTCGTAAATCGCTTCGGCGCGCGCGCACTCGCCGGTTTCCGAAAGGACCGTCGCTTCGCTCGCGTCGAAGATCGCGTGGTCGCCGAACGCCGCGCGCCCAGCGGCGACCGCCTCGCGAGTTTCGTCCCACTGCTCGGCCTGGATCAGCGTCATCAGCTGTTGGCTCTTCAGATCGAAGTTTTCCGGCATGCGCGCGAGCGCCTCGTCGAAGCTGCGCGCGAACGCCTTCCGATCGCCCTCGATCCAGCGGAGGTTGGCAAGGATCTCGTGACCGCGCACCCATTGTGGCGACAGCGCGAGGCTCCGCTCGAGTCCCGCGATCGCATCCGTCATGCGTCCATCGGCCGCGAGCGCGGCAGCCAATCCCCCGACCAGCTCCGCGTCGCCGGGCGCGAGCCGAACCGCGCGCATGTAGACCTCGACGCTCGGCTGGCCGGTTTCGTACAGGGTTCGCGCAAGCGCGTGTGCGATGTTGATTGAGGCTGGCGCCATTTGCGCCGCGCGCCGGAGCGAGGGCAGCGCTTCTCCGTGCCGCTCGAGCCCGCGGAGGACGAGACCGTGCAGGTGCCACAGACGCGGGTCGGCCGAGCCGGAGGCGATTGCAGCGGCCAACCCCGGAAGCAGCGCTTCCCGCTCGCCCTGCTGGTACCGCGCGAACGCGTCGTCGAAATCTGCCGGCGCTGCCACGCCGTGGAGCAGGGTCTTCGCGGACATCAGCCGCCCGCGAAGCTCACGCCCGCGGCCTCGATGACTGCCGTCACGCCGGCGCGCTCGTCGGCCGTTAGGGCGGGCTGCCACAGGTCGATGATGAGGACGACGCGAAGCTCGTCGCTGTCGTTCCACGCTTCGTGCTCGATCGTGTCGTCGAAGGCGAAGGATTGGCCGACGCGCCATTCGCGCGTGCTCGCCCCGACCCTGAACCCGCACCCGTCCGGAACGATCAGGGGGAGATGACACACGAGGCGTGTGTTCGCGACTCCGGTGTGCGGCGGGATTCGGGTGCGCGGTGCGAGCAGCGAGAACATCGCGTTCGGCGACGCTCCGCGGATCTGCGGCTGGTCGAGCTTCGCGATCGTGGCGAGCGTGGTCGGGCAGTGGCGCGCATTGGCTTCGACCCGCTCGCCATTCTGGAGCAGGTGCACCGCGGTCCATTCGCGGCTGTTGTTGAGCTCCTTCCACTGCGCCAGCGGCACGTGCTCGGGATATTGGATGTACGGCACCATCTCGGCGGCCTCGGCGCGCATCAGCGCATCGAATTCCTCGCGGATCGCGTCGGTCGCGGCGTCGAGCAGCGCGAGCTGCGGGTGCTCGGACCGGTCGTGGAACTCGATTTCCGGGACGCCCGGGTAGTGGAACTCGGTTGGCTCCTGGTGAAAATGGCGGCTTGTATGCGCGGTATTCGAGGCGAGGCGCTCCGCCCGCTTGCGCGCGATCGGTGGCAAGCCTTCGGGGATCGCCGCGCGCAAACCCTGCTCCATCGCGGCCGAATATTTGTCCCACCGCTCGCGGGCATGGTCGAGCGCCGGACGCATCGGCGCCGGGACGTCCATGCCGGGCGGGAGCTGCGCGAGCGCATGGCCGAACGCCTTGTCGCACCGCCGGTCGCCGAGCTGTTCGAGCAGCACCGCGCGCTGCAAAAGGGCGGTGAAGTCGCGCGGATCGGCGGCGAGACTGCGCTCGATCGCGGCGAGCGCCCCGGCGAGGTCGCCGTCCGCTTTGCGCAACGCCGACAGCTTGACCCACAGGCGCGGATCAACGGTGCCGCCGCTTACCGCCTCTTCGAGAAGGAGCCGCGCGCGCCCAAAATCGCCCGCTGCCGCCGCGCGGTCCGCTTCGTCGATCCGGGCTCGCGTCGCCATTGCTCAATCATGCGCGAAGCTGCGCCAGAATCAACGGTTCGCCTGTTGCGCGTCTGCCGAGCACAAAAAGAAGCGGCGGGCCCTTTCGGACCCGCCGCCAGAGTTTCGCTTTCCGACGGACTTAGAAGTCGACGGTAAAGCCCGCGAACATGTAGCGCCCGAGAGCGTCGTACACCTGCGGGAAGGTGTTGCCGTTGCCGAGCGCGAAGCCCTGCAGAGGCGGATCGCGATCGAAGATGTTGTTCACGCCGAGGCGGAGGTTGAGCTTCTGACCCATCCTCGCGGTGAAGGCGAGGTCGAAGTAGCTCTGAGCCGCGAAGTGCGCATCGAACGGATTCGAGTGCGGCGAACCGCCGTTCAGATCGGTGTCCGTGCTCAACGTGTCGATGTCGACTCCGCTGAAATAGCGCCATTGCCCGGATACGCCAATGCCGTTGGGCAGAGTCAGGCCAACCCGTAGCTTGTGCCGCCATTCCGGATTCGGCGTGCCGCAGGTGGTGCCATAGAATCCGACGCAGTCGAAAGCACTTCCCGGGAACTCCGAATAGAGCCGCTTAAGCAGCGTGCCAACGAAGCTGACATTCAGCGTGCCGAGACCGCCAAGGCGATGATTGTATGTGCCCTGGAAGTCGAAGCCCTTGGTCTGCAGGATGCCGACGTTGGCGTTCTGCAGGCTGATGAAGCCATTGGGCGTCCGCCATAGCGAGCCGAATTGGTCACGATGGATCAGGTCGCACAGCGTGCCACTCTGCAAGCAGGTTTCGAGAATCGTCTGCCACGGAATGTTGCCGACCACGTCCTTCACGTGGATGTTGAAGTGATCGACGGTGACCGCCAGGCCGGGAATGAACCGCGGCTGGATGACCACGCCCGCCGTCCACGTGTCGGCGGTTTCCGGGTTCAGGTCGACGTTGCCGCCCGCAACCGCATTATACTGCTTCGCAGGGCTTGGTTGCAGATTCCCGTACTGCGCCGCTGTGACGCCGCTGAGGGCGCAGGCTGCCGGCGTCGCGAACGAGAAGGCTGCCTCCGGATCCGGGCCGGCGCAATAATCGACCGATCCCGACAGGATCGAGCGAGTCGGCTGGAACAGTTCGACGATGTTCGGCGCACGAACCGCGCGGTTGTAGCTGGCGCGGAACCGGATGTCGCGAACCGGCGCGAAACGAGCCTCGATCTTGTAGGTGTTCGTGCTGAAGCTGCGCTCGCCGACGTTGTAGCTCGACTTACGGTAGCCGCCGTTGACGCTGAGCTCATCGATGAAGCTGTGCTCGATGATCGGGACCTGAAGTTCCCCGAATGCCTCGCGCACATCGAACTGACCCCGAACCGTCGGAACCGTTCCGCTGCCGCCCGAAAGGTCGCCGGTGATGTTTTCGAGGTCCGGCAAATAGTTGAGCGCTTCCTTGCGGTATTCGACGCCGACGTTGAGGCCGATGCCCGTATCGGACCAAGGCGTTTGCAGCCCGTAATCGGAACCGGTGAACGTGACGTCCAGGTGGCCGATCGTCTCGGCCACCGTACCATTGGAAAGTGCAGGCACCTGAAGATAATTCAGTGCCGCCTGCGTTACGCCGCCTTGCTGGAAGATATTGTACGGCGCGCAGTTGGTGTCGGTGCCGAGCAACACCGAACGGCATTCGACCGTTGCGCCGGCGGTTCCCGGAGCGACGAGCGCGCCGTCCAGCACCGAGACCACGTCGAACGCATTCTGCATCAGCCGCTTCGAGAAGAAGCCGGTCGTGAGGTCGTTGAGCGTGGATTTCCCATACTGGTAGTAGGTGTCGTAGTGGATGCCCTTCCACGGGTCGCCGCGCATGCCGGCGACGATGCGGAAGTCGTTGTGGTCGAGAACGTCGTCGCGGCCACCGCCTTCGACGTTACGCCGAAGGATCTGGACGTTACCGTACTGTGGATTGGCCGCATCGAATGTGAAGCCCGGACAGATGATCCCGCGCTCCTGATCGGACAGAAGCGGGTTGTCGCAGTTGACGGTCAGCGTATCGCCGAAATCTCCGCCCGGCGCGATCAGCGCGTCCGAGTGGTCGTCCATGAACATCGCTTCAAGATACGGTTGGGCGCCAGGCGCAATCTCGTAATTGGCGAAAGTGCCCAACGTGTAGCGTTCGTCCGGACGCTGGTAGTAGTTATACGGTGCGTAGTTGAACAGCACCTCGCCCGGGATCAGCTGGTTGCCGTTGCCGACGTGATAGGTGCCGCCGGTAACAGGGTTGTCGACGAAGAACGTACCCTGCGCGCTGGTGCCCGAACCGCCGCAATAGGCTTGGCCGTAGGAGGCGACATATTGCGGCTGGAACGAGCCGAGCGCGCAGAACGAGTAATCGCGGGTCGATTCGAGTACCGGATCCTGGCTGCGATAGGTCGCATAGGCCTGGACGTGACCGCGGCCGTCGTCGAACGACGCGCCGAAGATCGCCGAGATGTCCTGCGCACCGCCGTTGGTGCTCATCCCGCGCGGATATTCGAACGGCGGGGTTGGAATTCCGATCGTGTTCCAGAAACTGTTGCTCAGCGCATTCTGCACCGCGCTGTTGATGCCGCCGTTCTGGTGATTGAACACGCTCGCCTGGCCATCGATACGGAAGCCGGTGAACGTGTCGTCGAGGATGAAGTTGACAACGCCCGCGACGGCGTCGGCGCCGTACACCGACGATGCACCGCCGGTCAGCACGTCGACGCGCTTGATCAGCTGGTTCGGGATGAAGTTGATGTCCGGGTTCGGATCGGTCGGATCGCCCGGCATCAGCCGGCGGCCGTTGATCAGGACCATGGTGCGCTTCGAGCCGAGGCCGCGAAGGTCGACCTCGGCGGTACCGGTCGCGCCGTTGGTGACGTTCGAGCCCTGGTCGGCGAAGACCTGCGGCAGCGAGTTGATCAGGTCCTCGGTGCGGGTCGTGCCCTGGAGCTTGACTTCCTGGCTGGTCACGGTGGTGACCGGGCTCGCGGTTTCGAGGTTCGGCTGCGGAATGCGCGAACCGGTAACGATGATTTCCTGCGGGCCGGTGACCGGCGCGCCGTTCGCGTTCTGCGACGGCGGCGTCACCGTTCCTGCCGGCGGAGTGGTCGTTTCGGGCTGGGTACCGATTCCCCCCGACGTGTCGGCAGGATTGCAGGCGCCGCTGTTCCCCGGGACCGTGCCGGCCGGGCACGGCGGAGTCGATTGCGCCAAGGCCGGCGTGGCGATCATGCCCGCGCCAACCAAAAGGGTGGTCGTGAGCAAGCGCTGACGGAAATCGAGCTTCATGTATTCTTCCCCTTCACTAGCCGAGCGCGGGGCCACGGCTGCCGTGGAACGACGAACTGAAATTCGCCGAACTGCGCCTTGTGATAGGTGAAGCGTGGAGAGGCTTGCAACGCTTGGCGGGTCGTTACGGACAAGTTGTCAAAGCGCTGTATCAATTTTGCAACAGCGCTCGCTTGCGCAAAATCACGGCCGCTGGATAGTGTGGCGGCGATCTCCGGAGGGGCGAAGCAGCGATGAAAAAGTGGATAGTTCTGGTCACCGCATCGTCGCTGGTCGCCGCTTCCGCGACGGATGCGCGAAGGCCCGCACAGACCGGCACTCCGGCAGAGGTCCAGCAGCTGATGGCGTGCCGCAAGATCGTCGCGGCCGACCAGCGACTCGCCTGCTACGATCGCGAAACCGCTGCGATGGACAAGGCCATCGCGAGCAACGACCTGGTGCTGATCGACAAGGAGAAAGCGCGCGAGGCGGGCCGGTCGCTGTTCGGATTCTCGATCCCGAATTTCGGCGGGCTGTTCGGAAGCGGCGGCGAGGTCAGCCAGATCGACGGGACGATCAAGAGCGCGGGCCGCAATCAGGACGGCGGCTGGATGATCACGCTGCAGGACGGATCGGTGTGGTCCCAGACCGACGACTGGCCGGGCCTCGACGCTCGGCCAGGCAAGAAGGTTGTCGTGAAGCGGGGCATCCTTGGAAGTTTCTGGCTGTCGATCCCCGGCCAGAACGGGATCAAGGTGAAGCGGGTCGGCTAACGGCTGGCGGCTGCCTGCTCGGCCCTGAGGCTCGCATCCGCGTCGACGTACGGCTCCTGCCGCTCGACGCTCCAATAACGAAGTTCGTGAAGCGGGATGTGCGCGCCGGTGACGGCACAGACCACGTGATCGCCGTCGCTCAGCAGCCGGAAGGTTCCGGCGAGATAGTGGACTCGGGCGGCGCGGCCGCTTCCGGTCATCAGCATGCGTCTATTCCTCTTGGCCGTCGAACAGCCCTGGCTGGGGCGCAATGTAGGAACGCCGCGGCTTGCGCTCAACTGGCCGCGGCGCGCTGCCGCCGTCGACCGAGGCGTCGACGCTGCCGTCGCCGAACCGCAGCGTGAGCAGCATCGCCGCGCGCGCGTCGGCGGCGTGGGTCAGGGTCGCGCCGTCGCGGCTGGTCACGCGGACATAGCCTTTCGACAGCGGCCGCTCGGGATGGGCGAGTTCGGCCATTTTCCACACGGCGCTCAGCCGTTCGGACAAGCGCGCGATCCGCTGCTCGACGAGATCGCTGCGCAGGCGGCCGGCGACGAGATTGAGGTCCGCGCGTGCGCTGCCCGCGCGCGCCGAAAGCGAGCGCGGGAGGCGCTCGCCGATTTCGTCCAGCTTCTGCACGGCCGGTGCGAAGATCGCCTGCGGCTCGGGCCAGCGGCAGACGGTCAGCTCGAATCGCTCGCGCGTGCGCTCGACCCGCCGCGACAGGCATTCCCGAGCGCGATGCTGAAGCCCCGAAAGCTGCGCCAAGAGCTCGGCGCGGACCGGAACCGCGATTTCCGCAGCCGCGGTGGGGGTCGGCGCACGGCGGTCGGCGGCATGGTCGATCAGAGTCGTGTCGGTTTCGTGACCTACCGCCGAGATCAGCGGGATCGGCGAATCGGCGGCGGCGCGGACCACCTCCTCCTCGTTGAATGCCCACAAATCCTCGATCGAGCCGCCGCCGCGCGCGACGATCAGCACCTCGGGCAAAGGATCGAACGAAGCGAAGGCGCGGATCGCCGCCGCGATCTTCGCTGCCGCGCCCTCCCCCTGCACCGGCACCGGCCACAGGATCACCCGTGTCGGGCAGCGGTCGGAAAGACGGTGGAGGATGTCGCGGATCACCGCGCCGGTCGGCGAGGTCACGACCCCGATCAATTGCGGCAGGAACGGGAGCTTGCGCTTGCGTGTCGCGTCGAAGAGGCCTTCGGCCGCGAGCGCCTTGCGCCGCTTTTCGAGCAGCGCGACCAGTGCGCCCTCGCCCGCAATCTCCATCCGGTCGATGACGATCTGATACTTGGAGCGGCCTGGATAGGTCGTCAGCTTGCCGGTCGCGATCACCTCGGCGCCGTCCTCGGGAAGGAAAGCGAGCGCGGCGGCATTGCCGCGCCAGATCACCGCATCGATGCAGGCGTTCTCGTCCTTGAGCGTGAAATAGCAGTGGCCCGAGCCGTGGCGCTTGAACCCGCTGATCTCCCCGCGCACGCGGACGTGCCCGAACGCGCTCTCGACCGTCCGCTTGAGCGCGCCCGACAGCTCGCTGACGCTGAGCGCCGGCGAATTGTCGCCGAGAGCGACGTTCGCTAACAGGCCGGCTCTCGTGTCTTCGGGAAGGTCCATGGATATCTTGCTCTTGGGGTCGGGCGGTCGCGAGGATGCGCTCGCCTGGCGCCTTAGGCAATCGCCGAGCTGCGGCAAGCTGCTGGCAATGCCCGGCAATCCCGGGATCGCGCGGTGGGCCGAGTGCGTCGGGGGCGACCCATGCGACGCGGCTGCGGTGGCCGACCTCGCTACGAGCAACGGCATCGATCTCGTGGTCGTCGGACCAGAGGCCCCGCTGGTGGCAGGGGTCGCCGATGCGCTGCGGGAGGCCGGGATTGCGGTTTTCGGCCCGAGTGCTGCTGCGGCGCAGCTCGAAGGGTCCAAGGGGTTCACCAAGGACCTCTGCCGCGGGAACGATATCCCCACAGCCGATTATGTGCGGGTCGAGAGCGTAGCCGATGCGCGCGCGGCGCTCGGCGCGTTCGGGCTGCCGGTGGTGATCAAGGCGGACGGGCTCGCGGCCGGCAAGGGCGTGACCGTCGCCGCCTCGCGCGCCGAAGCGGAAGCGGCGATCGATGCCGCGGGCGACGGGCCGCTGGTCATCGAGGAGTTCCTCGACGGCGAGGAAGCGAGCCTGTTCGCGCTCGTCGACGGAGAAACCGCGGTCCCGCTCGCCTCGGCGCAGGACCACAAGCGGGTCGGTGAAGGGGACACAGGGCCGAACACCGGCGGCATGGGCGCCTATGCGCCTGCCCCGGTGCTGACACCGCAGCTCGAGCAACGCGCGATCGACGAGATCGTGCGCCCGACCGCGCGCGCATTGGTTGCCGCGGGAACGCCGTTCAGCGGCGTGCTTTATGCGGGGCTGATGCTGACCGCCGACGGTCCCAAGCTGATCGAATATAACGTCCGCTTCGGTGACCCCGAATGCGAGGCGATCATGCCGCTGATCGAAGGCGACTTCGCGGAGCTGCTTCACGCCGTTGCCGCCGGACGCCTCGCCGAGATCGATCCGCCGCGGCTTTCTGGCGAGCACGCAGTGACGGTGATCGTCGCCGCCCGCGGCTATCCGGCTGCGCCCGCGAGTGGCGGCGTCATCCGCGAGATCGATGCGGCCGAGCAGGTGGACGGCGTTACCGTGTTCCACGCCGGTACCGCGCTCGGCGAGGCGGGCCTGGTGGCAAAGGGCGGACGCGTGCTCGCTGTCACCGCCGCCGCCGACACCTTCGCGAACGCTCGGGCGCGCGCCTATCGCGGAGTCGACCAGATCGATTTCGCCGATGGATTCCACCGTCGCGACATCGGTTGGCGCGAGCTTGCGCGGGAGAGCGCGTGAACGCCTTCTGGAGCTATTTCTGGCCGCCGTTCGGAGCGGGTCTCGTCGCCGGCTTGATCGCGGGTGCCTTCGCATTCCGGCGCAAGCGCGGCCGCGCCGTCGCACTGGCGATCGGGCTGGTCGCCGCGCTCGCGCTCGCGGCGCTGTGGCACGGCCCGCTCGGCGCCGCCGACAGGTTCGCCGCGAAGGTCGAGCGCGATGTGCGGGCGACGCTCGTTTATTGGGACATTCCGCAGGTCAGCGGCCACCTGCATCGCGGTCCGCTGACTCGTCGGATCATCCTCTCCGGGCCTGCCGACGACTTCCAACGCAGCGAGCTCGTCCGCATCATCGCCGAGGTCCCGGGCGTCTCGACCGCGACCTGGTCATCGGATCGAGGCGGCGTTCCGCTGATTGCGCAGGGAGCCGCAGTGGCGATCCTGGGCTTCCTTTTGGGCCTGCTCGTCGCCTATCTGCGCGAGCTTCGCCGTCGCTACAACGCTCAATGGAACTGGTGACCGAATGGATTTTCTTCACGAATATTGGATTCTCATTATCATCGCGGTCGCGGTGCTCGTCGCCCTTGCGCTGCTGTTCCTGCGGCCGCGGCAGCGGGTGACCCTGACCGAGAGCGCGCCGGTCCGCCCGCATATGCAGTACGCCGCGCCGCGCGAAGGGCGCGGAATTGCCGGCGAAGCGGCCGCGGCGACGAGCGACCTCACCGGAGACATCATCAGCGCACCGGTCCACCGCGCGCTCGAGGGCGAGGTCCCGCGCGACGATCTGTGCATGCTGAAGGGCGTCGGGCCGAAATTCGCCGACGCGCTGCACAAGGCGGGCTTCTACAATTTCGCGCAGATCGGCGGCTTGACCCCGGTCGAGGTCGATCGGCTCGACCGGCAACTCGGCGCATTCAGCGGCCGCATCACCCGCGATCGGATTGTCGAGCAGGCGGATTATCTCGCACGAGGCGACACCGACGGCTTCGAGCAGAGGTTCGGGAAGCTGTAAGCGTTCGTCATCCCGGCCTTGAGCCGGGCCTGCCTTCTTGATCACGGCGGAACAAAGACAAGCGGGTCCCGGCTCAAGGCCGGGATGACGATTGGTGCTAGCCGATCGCTTCCGCTTCGTTCGCGGCCGAGCGCTTCTTCACCCGCGACGCGATCAGCTTGTCGATCTTGCGGCCGTCCATGTCGACGATCTCGAACAACCAGCCGTCGTGGCGGAATTTTTCGCCCGTCTCGGGCAAATGCTTGAGGACCGAGAGCGCGAAACCGGCAACGGTCGAAAAGTCCCGGTCTGAAGGCATCGCGATCCCGAGCCGGTCGCCGAGCAGATCGGCGCTTGCGGCACCGGAAATCAGCCAGCTCCCGTCGTCGCGTTCGACGATCGGCGGCTCCTCGCCCTGCTCGATGTCGTGAGCGAAGGTGCCGGCGAGCGCGGCAAGGATGCTGCCCGGAGTGACGATCCCGTCGAGGTGCCCATATTCGTCGTTGACCAGCGCGAGCGGCACCTCGGCATGGCGAAGCACGGCAAGTGCGTCCATCGCGTCCATGAGGTCGGGAATGACCGGCGCGGCCCGGCATAGATGCTCGAGGTCGAGCGGGCGATTTTCGAGCAGCGCAGCGACTACGTCGCGGACCTGGATCACCCCGACGATATTCTCGACGGAGCCGGCGGCGACGGGGATTCGCGTGTGCGGACTTTCGAGCAGCGCCTCGCGGATTTCCTCGGGGCTGGCGCCGACGTCGATCCAGTCGATCTCCGTCCTCGGAGTCATCACTTCGCGCACCGGGCGATCGGCGAGCCGCACGATTCCGGAGATGATCGCGCGTTCGCTTTCCTCGAGCACGCCGGCGGTCTGGGCTTCGGCAACGACGAGATGCAGTTCCTCGGCGGTGACCTGGTTCTTCGATTCGCGGTCGAGGCCGAACAGTTTGAAGATGAGCAGGCTCGATCGGTCGAGCAGCCAGACGAACGGCGCGGTGATCCGCGACAGCCATTTCATCGGCTTGGCGATGATCGCTGCGATCGGCTCGGGCGAACGGAGCGCGACCTGCTTCGGCACGATTTCGCCGATCACCAGCGAAACGAACGTGATCAGCACGATGACGATGCCGTAGCCCAGCGTGTGCGCAGTGCCTTCGCTGAGGCCTAGGAGTTGAAGCCGGTCGGCTGCGGGCTGCCCCAGGCTTGCTCCCGAAAAGGCACCGTTAATGATGCTGATCAGCGTGATCCCGCTCTGGACGGTCGACAGGAACCGCCCGGGCTCGGCCGCGAGATCGAGCGCGCACTGGGCCCCGCGGCTGCCGCTGCGAGCCATCGCCCGCAACCGCGCATCGCGCGACGAGACGATCGCAAGCTCGCTCATCGCCAGCACGCCGTTCAACAGGATCAGCGCCAGGATCAGGATGACGTCGAGCCAGGGGATGGGAGCCAAATGGTCGCTCATAAGCGTCGGCGGGCGAATGTAGCCTTGCTGCTGCCGTTCACAAGCGGGCGCGCGATTCGCCATCGGAACCGGCCGTGCTACACGCCGGTTTGACTCGCTCGTTCGTCCGGGAGCCCAACGCAATGTCCGTCTGCCGCAGCGTCAAAGCGATTGCCCTTGGCTGCTCGATCGCCCTCTTCGCGGGATGCAGCACCGCGCCGCCGCCGCCGCTGGTGCGCCCGGCGGCATTCACCCCGCTGGGACTCAATGCGCCTTACCTCTACGGCGACGTGATCGGCGGACACCGTGTCCGCGCCGCCAAGATGCGCGCAGCGAAGATCCGGCCGCTGACTGCTGCGGCCGCTCCCGCGTATATCGCCGAGCTCGACCGCGAGCTGCGCGTGCAGACCGCCGGTATCGGGCTCGACATCCTTCGGGTCGGCAACGGGATCGTCATCCGCATCCCGGCAGCGCTTACGTTCGACAGCGGAAGCGCGGGCGTGAAGCCCGAGTTCGACGCGACCCTGCTCGAAATCGCGCGCGAGCTGAAGACTCACAGCCAGAGCTTCGTCGACGTCTACGCGCATACCGACCTGTCGGGATCACCCGGGCCGAATCAGGCGCTGTCCGATCGCCGCGCGGCTGCGGTCGCCACCTATCTCGCCGGGCACGGCGTTTCGAGAGCGCGGATCGCGTCCAAGGGCCTCGGCGAAACCTCGCCGCTGTACAGTCCGGAGACCAGCGAGACGGAAAAAGCAGCGAACCGCCGCGTCGAAATCCGCGTCCTGCCTTTCACCGGCTAGCGCCGTTCGGCGAAGAAGGCGCGCAGCAACGCGGCCGATTCTTCCTCGCCGATGCCGCCGAGCACGTCGGGCCGGTGGTGGCAGGTCGGCTGAGCGAAGATGCGCGGGCCGTGGACCACGCCGCCGCCCTTCGCGTCCTCCGCGCCGAAGCGCAGCGCCTTCATCCGCGCGAGCGAGATCGCGGCGGCGCACATCGCGCAGGGTTCGAGCGTCACCCACAGCGTGCATTCGTCCAGCCGCGACGTGCCGAGCTTCGCGGCGGCGGCGCGGATCGCAACCATTTCCGCGTGGCCGGTCGGGTCGGACGAGCCGCGCATCGCGTTACGCGCCTCCGCAACGATGTCGTCGCCGCAAGTCACGACGGCGCCGACAGGAACCTCGCCAGCCTGCCCCGCTTCTGCCGCAAGATCGAGCGCGCGGCGCATCGGGGCAGGGAGCGGAAATGCCATCGTCGCGCGGCTAGCGGAGCCGGCAGCCGAAGTCACATCGCGTTGACGGCGTTCGCCTCGGCCTCGTTCTCCGCGGGCTTCTGGACCTGGAGAGTCGGGACCTTCACGCTCTTCTGAGTGGTCCCGACCTTTACCGATCCGGTCTGCACGTCAAAGGCGGGTGCCTGGCCGCCTTGCGCGGTCACGCCGCTGCCAGTCGCTGAAACCTGCGGCACGCGCGCACCGCGGATCTGGTTGATGTCGAGCAGCCCCGTCGCAAGCGCCGCGATGATCAGCAGGACGACGACGATCAGGATCAAAATGATGGTGCGCAGCATGGTGCGGCCTCTAACGCAGACATTGCTGTTGGGTTGCCGCCGGCTCCGCGGCGGCGTTGACGAAAGGGGCCCGAGCGGCTAACGGGCGCGCTCTCACGGGCCTTCCAGGGCTCGTCCAAAAATCAGGATAGATACCATGTCGCGGGTTTGCGAGCTGACCGGCAAGGGCCGGCAGGTGGGCAACAATGTTTCCCACGCCAACAACAAGACGAAGCGCACGTTCCTTCCGAACCTGCAGAACGTCACGCTGATTTCCGATGCGCTCGGCCAGAGCGTGAAGCTGCGCGTGTCGACCCACGGCCTGCGCTCGGTCGAGCATGTCGGCGGGCTCGACAACTGGCTGCTCAAGACCAGCGACGACAAGCTCTCGCCCAAGGTCCGCAAGCTCAAGAAAGAGATTGCGAAGAAGACCGCCGAGGCGACTGCGGCTTGATTCCGTTCCTCCCTGCCGCGAAGCGGTGGGGAGGGGAACCATTCACCGAAGAGTGAATGGTGGAGGGGTAGCTGACTCGAACGCCGTTTACCCCTCCACCATGCTGCGCATGGTTCCCCTCCCCACGAGCTTCGCTCGCAGGGAGGAA
>JAICXO010000119.1 GCA_025980335.1 Sphingomonas sp.
CGTCGCGCCCGACCTCGGAGCCGAAGCGGCGGGTCCACAGCGCGGTCCCGACCGTCGCCCCGTTCCACCACGTGAATGTTTTCGACCAGAAACCCATGGGTGCGTGCCTCTGCCGTGTTGGAGCGGGGAGCGCAAGCGACGAAGCCGCAGCGTGCCGACGTGCCTCGCAAACTCGCGGGGTTAGGCGCCTCGCTCCGGCGACGCGCTGGTTCCCCAGTCGACCTTGTCGCCTTCGCGGATGCCGAGCTCCGCCGCCCGGCCGCCGCGGATCTCGAGCACCGCGCCGATCGTCGCGCCCGAGGGGAGCGGGGTTCGGTCGAGCGGCTTGGCGTTGGTGATCCGGGCAATCGTCCCGTCGGGTCGGATGAAGATGATGTCGAGCGGGATCAGCGTGTTCTCCATCCAGAACGACACTTCCTGCGGCGGGTCGTAGGGGAAGATCATGCCCTGGTCCGGCCCGAGCGACCGGTAGAACATGAGGCCCCTTTCCTGCTGCTCCTCGGTCGCCGCGACCTGAACGGTGAAGCGGTGCACGCCAGTCGAGGAATGGATCGTCAGCGGCACTTGTTGCAATCCCGACTGGGGTACGCCCTGCTCGACCTGGGTGTTCTGCGCCGGCGCCTGCGGGCCGCACGCGCCGAATGCGACGAAGGCGAGCGTCAGTCCTCCAATGCGTCGAAGCCGCGAAGCTCGACGGCGGTCAGGCCCTTGCCGCTGGGCGCGATCCGCGCCTCCAGCTTCTGCCCCGGCTGGAGCTCCGGCAAATGCGCGCTGCGCACCGTCTCCATGTGCACGAACACGTCCTCGCCGCCCAGCTCGTCCGGACGCTTGACGAAACCATAGCCGCGAACGCGGTTGAACCATTTGACCTCCACCGGCTCGAACTCGCCGGCGGCATCCGCCAGCGCCTTGCGGTCAGCCCGCTCTCCGGACGGAATGGACGAGCGCGGCTGCTGGGGCAAGGCCGAGCTCACGTCGATCGAAATGATTCGCTTGGCCTGGAGCCCGCGCTCCAGCCGGACCGGCACGCACTCGATCAGCGCGCCTTCGGGCACGCTCCGGCGCCCGTGCTCCCGAAGCACGCTGAAGTGCAGGAGCACGTCGCCGTCGACTTCGTCGCTGACCAGGAAACCGAACCCGCGCGTCGCGTCGAACCATTTCACCCGCCCCGTTACCGGCGGCAGTTCCGCCTCCTCCGGCGGATCATCCTTTGACACCACGATGGGCCGTACCTCTTCCCCGGCGAGACCGACTGACGCGCTTACCATGCGGCGGTATTAACATTTCAGGCTGTGTCGGCAAACCGACTTTCGTTCCATTATCTTTAGTTAGTGGCTCTTGCTGACCTGGGTTAGGAATTGCGCGGAGCCTGCTCTCGCAGGGCGTCGACATCGATCTCCGCGCCGGGCGCGAGGGCGGCGATGCTCCGCGCCAGGCCGAACGGGTGACCGGCGCGAATCATCGCCGCGATCGCCTTCTCGCGCTGCCTGGGATCGCTGCTTGCCGCGCCGAACGGCCCGAGTCTCCGCCGCCGAGCGAAGCGCAACGCGGACTCGACCGCCTCGGCATCGGCATGGTCGAGCGCCGCGGCGGCGTCCTCCTCGGCGATCCCGTCGACCTGGAGCTTCTGGTTGAGCCGCCGCTTGCCGTAGCCGCGGCCGGCCAGCGCCTGGGCCTTGGCCAGCGCATAGGCTGCGTCGTCGACATAGCCGAGGGCGCAGATGCGTTCGGCAAGCGCGTCAAGGTCCGGTTCACTCGGTCCGCTCCATCCTCGTTCGCGGACCTTCCGCGACAGATAGGCGCGAAGCTTCGCCCGGCTCGTCGCGAACCGCGCGACATAGCGCAGCGCGAGCTCTTCGAGCCGGTTCGAATCGAGCGGAGGCCGCTGCCGTAAGCCCCTTGGAGGTGCCATTGCGCCGTTTTTGTGCCACACTCGCTCGCCAACAGGAACTCGCCCGCGGCGGTCATGCCGCGCGCTTGAGATGGATCGAAAAGGAAGGGACGGCGTGCTCGAACGCAACGCCTCTGTGAAGAATGGGCTGGCCCCGCCGGGGGCGACGCCGACCCTCGACACGCTGCCGCGCCGCATCGCCGACTTCACAACGCTCGGCGAAGCGCTCGACTATGCGGCGAAGGGACGGCGCGGACTCAACTTCCACGACGCCCGCGGGACGCTGGAGCGGGCTTATCCCTATTCGGAGCTGCGCGAGGATTCGCTCGCCTGCGCCCACCGTTTCGTCGCGCTCGGAATCAAGCCGGGCCAGCGGGTCGCGCTGGTTGCCGAGACGGGTCCCGATTTCGCCGCCTGCTTCTTCGGCGCGGTCTATGCCGGCGCGTGGCCGGTGCCGCTTCCGCTCCCGACCAGCTTCGGCGGGCGCGACGCTTATGTCGAGCAGCTCTCGATCCAGCTGAAGAGCAGCGATCCGGTGCTGTTCCTGTTCCCGGTCGAGCTGACCGAATATTGCACCGCCGCGGCCGAGCGCGCGGGCGTCACGCCGCGCGACTGGCAGTCGTTCGCACAGGTCGACGCGACCCCTGGCGAGCTGCCGGCCGCGGATCCCGACGACATCGCCTATCTTCAATATTCGAGCGGCTCGACCCGGTTCCCGCACGGGGTCGCGGTCACGCACCGCGCGCTCCTCGACAACCTCCATGCCCACGGCGTCGGGTTGAAGGTGCAGGAGAGCGACCGCTGCGTCTCGTGGCTGCCGTGGTACCACGACATGGGCCTGGTCGGCTGCCTGCTGTCTCCGATGTCGCAGCAATTCTCGGCCGATTACATGAAGACCGAGCATTTCGCGCGCAGGCCGCTTGCCTGGCTCGACATGATCACCCGCAACCCGGGCACGACGGTCAGCTATTCGCCGACCTTCGGCTACGACATCTGCGCGCGCCGGATGAGCTCGCAGACCCGCGCCGAGGACCGCTTCGACCTGTCGCGCTGGCGCATCGCCGGCAACGGCGCCGACATGATCCGCCCCGACGTCATGCAGGCGTTCGTCGACTGCTTCGCCGCCGCGGGGTTCGAGGCGAAGGCCTTCTGCCCAAGCTACGGCCTTGCCGAGGCGACGCTCGCGGTTTCGCTGATGCCCCCGGGCGAGGGCATCCGGCTCGAGCTGGTCGAGGAGAACGAGCTCTCGGGCTGCGCCGCCGCCGAGCCGGGAGAGCCCAAGCGCTTCCGCGCCGTGGTCAATTGCGGCCGCCCCGTGACCGGCATCGAGGTCGAGGCGCGCGATGCTTCGGGCGAAGTGCTTCCCGACCGCGGCATCGGCCAGCTGTTCGTCCGCGGCACCAGCGTGATGCACAGCTATTTCCGCGACGAGGAATCGACCAGGGCCGTGCTCAGCGACGACGGTTGGCTCGACACCGGCGACATGGGCTACATGTCGCACGGCTACGTGTTCATCGTCGGCCGCGCCAAGGACATGATCATCATCAACGGCCGCAACCACTGGCCGCAGGACATCGAGTGGGCGGTCGAGCAGCTTCCCGGCTTCAAGTCGGGCGACATTGCCGCCTTCGCGATCACCGGCCCCGCGGGCGAGGAAACACCGGCCGTGCTGGTCCATTGCCGCATTTCCGACAATGAGGAGCGCGGCCGCCTTCGCGACGAGATCCGCGAGCGGGTCCGCGCGATCACCGGGATTACGCCGGTGGTCGAGCTGGTCCCGCCCCGCACGCTCCCGCGCACAAGCTCGGGCAAGCTGTCGCGGACCAAGGCGCGCAACCTCTATCTCTCGGGCGAGATCCAGCCCTACGATATCGCGGCCTGACCCGCCGACCCTGATCGGCTTATTTGACTTCTGTCAGCAGCGGGTATTTGATTGGTGCGCTCGGATCACCCACGCTGTGGGGAGCGCAATGATTCTGCGCCGGACAATGACGATCGCTGCGGTTGGCCACCGGCGCCGCTCGCTGAGCTTCCCGCCTCGCATGACGCCCGGGAGGCGAACAGGAGCCGTTGAAAGATAAAGAATATCCTTACATTTCGGCGGCTGTTTTCGTCATCATTGCGTACCTGGTGCGGTTCGGACTCGACCCGTGGATGGCCGGCCGTTCGCCGCTTCTCATCTTCACCGCGACGATCGTGATTGCTGCCGGCCGCTACGGAGTGCGGCCGGGAATCTTCGCGATGGTGCTCAGCCTCGTTGCCGGAACCCTGGGTTTCATCCTTCCGGCCCACACTTCGATCGATTCGCTGGACGTTCTCGCGAACCTCGGAGTCTTCCTCGTGACCGGGGCTGCGATGCTGGTGTTCGCGGCGCACCTCAAAAGCTCGCAGGAGCGCGCGCTCCGCCTGCAGGCGGAGCTTCAACAGGCGCACACGCAGAGCGCCGTCGGGGCGATCGCCTCCACCCTTGCCCACGAGCTCAACCAGCCGCTTGCGGCGGCGACCAATTACATCGCCGCCTGCAAGAGGATGGTCGAGCGCCTCGGAAGCGACCAGCAAGAGCCGATCGTTTCGGGCCTCGCCCAGTCGGAAGCGCAGATCCGGCGCACCGGCGAAATCATCCGCCACGCGCGCAACCTCGTGGGGAACGTCAGCCAATCGCGTGAGCGCGTGTCGCTCAAGACGCTGGTCGAGCGGGTGCACGAACCGCTTCGCGCCGCCGGCCCATGCGAAAACGCCGTGGTCCGCACGCGAATCGAAGCCGATGCGGACTCGCTCGAGGTCAATCCCGTTCAGATCGAGCAGGTGCTCATGAACCTGTTCCGCAACGCCTGCCAGGCTACCGGCGGATCGCAACCGCAGCTGCTGGTCGCCGCGCGGGCGGAGGACGGCTGGTCGGCGGTCGAGGTTCGCGACCGCTCCGGGGGGATCCCGCAAGATCGTCTCGCCAGGCTGTTCGCGCCCGGGATCGGCTCGTCCCACGGCGGTCTGGGGCTCGGCCTCTCGATCAGCCGGATGATCGTCGAAGCCCATGGCGGCCGCATCTGGGCCGAAAACAACGACGAGGGCGGGGCGTCCTTCTTCTTCCGAGTGCCGAGGGCCGGCTGATGTTAGCCGTCCCGGCCGGTGAACGCTCGGTCGAGCGCATCCGCCAGGACCTCCGCATCGACCGGCTTGTGCAGCACGGCGCAGACAGCGTGCTCGGCCGCGCGACGCTCCACGTCACGGTCCGCGTCGCTGGTCATCATCACGACCGGCCAGCCAAGGCCGTCGCGGATCCTCGACGCGAGGGCGAAGCCGTCGATGACCGGCATTCGAAGGTCGGTGAGGACGCATCCCGGCGAAAGCCGGTCGCACTGGCCGAGGAACTCCTCGGGACCGGCGAATGCCGCGCATTCGTAGCCGAGCGTCGGCAGCAGGAAGGCGATGGAGGCCAGCACTTCCCGGTCGTCGTCGATCACGTAAACTGCTCTTGCGGCTGGCTTCACTCAGGCCGCCCAGCTGATGAGCGGCTGATCGTTCCTGAGGATGCCGCTGTGGATCGGCGTCGCGTTCGTCCGCTTGACGACGAATGCGTGCATCGACCGGTAGTGCTCCGCGAGCTCGAGATACGCGCGGCGAGACCGCTCGCCGGGCGCGTCGGCGGCGTTGACCATCGCGGTTTCGAACCGCCGCAGCCAGTAATCGGATCCGGTGGGAACCATGTTCGTGCTCGATTTCTAGAGGAACAGCGCGCGGTCGCCCGCGGCGCTGAAGCAGCCGTCCATCGCCTCGGCGCCGGCGAACGAAAGCGCGACGTAGGCGCGGCGGCCGTCGAACGGGTCGTCGGTACGAGTCACCAGCCCGCGCTCTTCGAGCGCTGCGATCCGGCGCAACACCGTCGTCAGCGCGAGGCGCGCGCTTCGGGTCAGGCGGGAGACGCTGATCTGCCCTCCATCGAGGTGGGTCGCATAAAGCTGCAGGAGAATCTCCCAGGTCGGATCGCCGAGCAGCTTGCCGGGCAGGACCTCGTGGCGCTTCCGGCGCAAGTTGCAGATCCGACGCACCTTGTCGCCGGTGAGGCCGTTCGGCGCACCTTGCCGTGCGATCGGCAGGATGACGTTCGCGTTCGCCGCAGCGGGTCGCGCACCTCCGAAGCCATCGTCGAGTGTCGTGAGCGCAGCCTGATTCACGTCTTCCTCCCTTCGTTCGGCGAGGAGCGTTTCGGCGATTTCAGCGGTTGGGGCGATATCGGGTCGCTACTTACAGTAGTTCTA
>JAICXO010000065.1 GCA_025980335.1 Sphingomonas sp.
ATCGTGCGCGCCGCGATCGATCATGGAATCGACGCGATCATCGTTTCGAACACGACTTTGTCGCGGCCGACGCTGAAGTCGCGCCACGCGGATCAATCCGGCGGCCTCTCGGGAAAGCCGCTGAATCCGCTCGCGCTTGAGGCACTGTGGCGGTTCCGCCGCGCGAGCGGAGGCGAGATTCCGCTGATCGGCGTCGGTGGAATCTCGAACGCGGACGACGCCTGGGAGCGCATCCGCGCCGGCGCGAGCCTGGTGCAGCTGTACACGGCGATGGTTTACGAAGGGCCCGGCATCGCGCGCCGCATCGCACGGGGGCTCGTCGAGCGTCTTCACCGCGACGGCTTCGCCAACATTGCCGAGGCAGTCGGGACCGAGTAGCCCGCTTCCATGCGTCTGCGTCACTTGCTGCCCATTGCTGCGGCTCTCGCTCTTGGCTGCGGCACTCCCACCCTTTCGGCACCGCTTGTCAGTCCAGGCATGGTCAGCGCCGCCGACCCGCGCGCGGCCGAGGCAGGCGTCGAAATCCTGCGCGAACGCGGCAGTGCGGCCGACGCCGCTTTCGCGACCCTGCTCGCGCTCAACGTGGTTGAGCCGCAGAGTTCCGGAATCGGCGGCGGCGGCTACCTCGTCTATTCGGATCGGAACGGGCCACCCGTCACCTTCGACGGGCGCGAGAAAGCGCCGATGGCCGCAACCGGTACCTGGTTCTTCAAAAACGGCCGGCCGATGGAGTTCAGCGACGCGCAACCGGGCGGCAAGAGCGTCGGCGTACCCGGTAATCTCAGGATGATGGCGCTCGCGCACCAGCAGTACGGCAAGCTGCCGTGGGCGGCGCTGTTCCAGCCCGCGATCAAGCTTGCGCGCGATGGTTTCAAGATCACGCCGCGGCTCCACAATTCGCTGCTCCACTATCCTGCCACCGGCGCGCTCTCGGCCGAGGCGCGCGCGATCTTCTACCAGGCCGACGGTCAGCCGAAGCCGGTCGGGACGCTGGTCAGGAACCCCGCGTTCGCTGCATTCCTCGACAAGATCGCGCGGCTCGGGCCCGACAGCTTCTATGTCGGGCCGAACGCGCAGGCGATCGCCGCGACGGTCGGCCACGCTCCGCACAATCCCGCGCCGATGACCACCGGCGACATCGCCTCCTACGAAGCCAAGCCGCGGCCACCCGTCTGCGCCAGCTATCGCGGTTACCGCATCTGCGGCATGGGACCGTCCTCTTCGGGCGGGTTCAGCGTTCTCGCCACGCTGAAGCAGCTCGAGCGGTTCGACCTATCGGCGCTCGGGCCGCACTCGCCGACCGCCTGGCACCTGATCGCGGAGTCCGAGCGGCTCGCTTATGCCGACCGCGACAAATATCTGGCGGACGAGGATTTCGTTCACGTGCCGCTCGCCGGGCTCACGGATCCGGCCTATCTCGCAAGCCGTTCGGCGCTGATCTCGCCGACGCGCACGATCGCGGACGTTCATCCCGGCACTCCCGCGGGCGCCGAGGTCACCTGCACCCCTGCCCCGCAGCCAGAGCGCGGGACGTCGCACTTCGTCGCGGTCGACCGCTGGGGCGATGTCGCGTCGGAGACTTCGACCATCGAGAGCAGCTTCGGGTCGGGGCTGATGGTCAACGGCTATTATCTCAACAACGAGCTTACCGACTTCAGTTTCGAACCCGAGAAGGACGGCTGTCCGGTCGCCAACCGCGTCGAAGGCGGCAAGCGCCCGCGGAGCTCGATGAGCCCGACCATCGTCTATGGTCCGGACGGGCAGGTCGTGCTCGGCGTAGGCGCCGCGGGCGGCTCGACCATCCCAGCGCAGGTGGTGAAGACGATCGTCGGCGTGATCGACTTCCACCTGCCGCCGCAGCAGGCGATCGCGCTGCCGATGATCTACGCTCCGGGCGATACCCTGTTCGTCGAGAGCGGCACCTTCCTCGAAGCCATGATCCCGCAGCTGAAGGGGCTCGGGCACGCCGACGTGAAGACGCTTCCGCCCGGAACCTTCAAGGCCAATGCCATCGAATGGCTCAACGGCCGCTGGGTCGGCGGCGCGGACCCGCGCAGCGAAGGCGCTGCGGTTTCAGAATAGGTCGAACGGGGGGAACTTGGCCCGGCAGCTCGAACGCTTCGAAAATCTCGTTTCCCTCTTTCTCGCGCGTGCCGCGGAGAAGGGGGACGCGCCGTTCCTTTGGGCGAAGCGCGATGGCGAATGGCGCTCGACCAGCTGGGCAGACGCGGCCCGCCAGGTCGCCGGACTCGCCGCATCGCTGAAGCGCATCGGCCTCCAGCCTGGCGACCGTGTCGCGCTGGTCAGCGAGAACCGCCCCGAGTGGCTCATTTCCGATCTCGCGATCATGGCTGCGGGCTGCGTCACCGTCCCCACGTACACGACGAATACGACCCGCGATCACGCGCACATCCTCGAGAATTCGGGCGCACGGGCGGTCATCGTTTCGAACCAGAAGCTCGCGAAGAACCTGATCCCCGCCGTGCTGACCTCGAACGAATGCCGGCACGTGATCGGGATTGAGACGGTCCGCTCGGGGCAGGCGCCGGACTGGGTGAGCTGCCACAGCTGGCGCAAGCTGGCATCGGCGGAGGCCGATGTCGGAGCGCTGAGAAGCGAGTCCGCAAGCATCGGCCGCGACGAGCTCGCCTGCCTGATCTACACCAGCGGCACGGGCGGCGCGCCGCGCGGCGTGCGCCAGCATCACGGCGCGATCCTCCACAATCTCGAAGGCTGTACCGACATCATTTCGACCGATTTCGGCTGGGGCGATGAGGTCTTTCTGTCGTTCCTGCCCGCGAGCCACGCCTACGAGCATAGCGGCGGACAGATGTTCCCGATCGCACTGGGCGCGCAGATCTATTACGCCGAGAGCCTCGAGAAGCTGGCCGCGAACATCGAGGAAGTGCAGCCGACCATCATGGTCGTCGTGCCGCGGCTGTTCGAGCTGCTGCGCGCGCGGATCATCAAGTCGATCGAAGGACAGGGCGGGGTTGCCCGCTACCTGCTCGACCGCGCGCTCAAGATCGGCGCCGACAAATATCACCGCCGGCGCAAGCCGTGGGACCTGCCGATGGACGCGCTGCTCTCGGCGACGCTGCGCAGGAAGGTTCGGGCGAAGGTCGGCGGGAGGCAGAAGGCGTGGGTGTCGGGCGGTGCGCCGCTCAACCCGGAAGTCGGCATCTTCTTCGAATCGCTCGGGATCACGTTCCTCCAGGGTTACGGCCAGACCGAGGCCGGGCCCGTCATCAGCTGCAACCGGCCGAACGCCGGAATCCGTCTCGAGACGGTCGGCGTGCCGGTGATGAACAGCGAGGTGAGGATCGCCGACGACGGGGAGATCATGGTCCGCGGCGAGAATGTGATGCACGGCTACTGGCGCAACCCCGAGGAGACGGCGCGCGTGCTTGGCGACGGGTGGCTCGGGACGGGCGACGTCGGCCACTTCGACGCCAAGGGGCGGATCGTCATCACCGATCGCAAGAAGGATATCCTGGTCAACGACAAGGGCGACAACGTATCGCCGCAGCGCATCGAGGGGATGCTGACTTTGCAGCCGGAGATCGCGCAGGCGATGGTCTATGGCGACCGCCGACCGCACCTCGTAGTGCTGCTCGTCCCTGACGCCGACCTCGCCGACTCGCCCGATCTGCACCAGCGGCTGCAAGCTGCACTGGACCGGGTCAACGCCGACCTCTCCGTGATCGAGAAGATGCGGCGGTTCGTGACTGCCGACGAGCCGTTCAGCATCGAGAACGAGCAGCTGACGCCGTCGATGAAGATTCGGCGCCATGTGATTTCCAAAGTGTACGGAGCGCGGCTCGACGCGCTCTACGGCAAGTGAGCCCTACGGCCGCCTGTAAGGGACGATCTCGGCCACGGTGCAGCTGCCCACATTGATGTGGTTCAGCGTGTCGACGACCTGCTCGATGTCGCCGCGGCAGGTGCCCGCGCCGCCGAACTGGCGCGACAGCAGCGCATAAGGGCCGCCGCCGCCGAGCATGTCGCAGCCCGGGTTCAAGTGGACCAGATAGACGGTGCTCGCCCCGACGCTGAATGCGATCGTGCGGCCGTCGATCACCGACATGTCGTTCGCATTATAATTGGGAAGACAGTTGATCGGCTGGCCCGCGACCTTGCCCCTCAGCAGGCTCTGCGCGGCGCGCGCGCCGCTTGGCGTCTGTATTGCCGTGTCGGGCGGCGGAGGCGCCGCAGTGCAGGAAGCGAGGACCGTGCCCGCGACCAGGAGAAGAATGCTCCGCATCATGATCTCCTCAACTCTTCCGCAGCCGTTCCGAAAGCGCTTCGAGTCATGAACCGAAGCTGTCTTTCGCTGCGCGACGCCGCGCGAATTCCTCCACGTTAGTGGAGCGAACGAAGGGATTGGTTTCACGTTCCTGCGCGACCGTTGTCGGAAGCGTGATTTGTCCGGCGTCACGAAGTGCCGCGACTTCGGCGAGGCGGTCGGCGATTGCGCGGTTCTCCGGTTCGGCATGCGCGGCGAAGCGCGCGTTCGCGAGCGTGTATTCGTGCGCGCAATAGAGCCGCGTGTCGCCAGGCAGCGCGGCGAGCCGCTGGAGCGAGCGATACATCTGCTCGGGGCTGCCCTCGAACAGGCGGCCGCATCCCATCGCGAACAGGGTGTCGCCGACGAACGCCACGCCGTCCTCGTCGAACACCAGCGCGATATGCCCGGACGTGTGCCCCGGCACTTCCATCACCCGGCCGACGTGCCTTCCGAGCCGGACCTCGTCGCCTTCCTTCAGGGCAACGTCAGAGGCGGGAATATTCTCGGCCGCCGGGCCGGAGACGCGCGCGCCGTTCGCCTGCTTGATCGCGACATTGCCGCCGGTGTGATCGGGGTGCCAGTGCGTGTTCCACACCTGCCCGATGGTCCACCCGCGCCGGCTGGCTTCGGCAAGGACGGGCGCGGCATCGCCGGGGTCGACGACCGCGGTTTCGCCGCTCTCCCGATCATGGACGAGCCAGATGTAATTGTCGGTGAAGGCGGGCACCGCGACGATCTCCATCGCCGCCGCCTAGCCGCGCCGGTGGAGGATCGCCACCGCGTCCGCTGCGAGCTCTCGGGTCAAGTCGGCTGCCGGGAGAGCCTCCCCTAGCGGCGCAGCCTGGCCTGCCCACATCGGCCCGAAGCCATATTCGCCGCGCGTCTCGGCGGCTGCGCGGATCGGCGCGAGCGCCGCACTGGCGAGCGGATACGGCGGGGCTTCGGCGCGCAGCGGGCCGAGCTCGTCGACCAGGCGCCCGCGAACGCCGCGGGCGAGCCCGCCGGTCATCAGGTTGGTAAACAGCGTCCCTCCCTCCGTCAGCCGCTGCCGGTGCGTATCGCTGATCCGCGTCTCGGGCGCATGCAGATAGGCAGTACCGAGCTGAACCGCGCTCGCGCCGAGCACCATTGCCGCGGCAATCCCTCTGCCGTCGCCGATTCCTCCCGCTGCGATGACAGGTATTCGGACGGCATCCCCGACCTGCGGCAGAAGCGCGAACAGCCCCATGGCCTCGCCGGGATCGGATCCGAGAAACCGACCGGTGTGCCCACCTGCCTCGAAGCCCTGAGCAATAATCGCATCGGCGCCGCGGTCCTCGAGCCAGCGCGCCTCGTCGACCGTCGTCGCGTTGCCGACGATCACGGCGCCACTGCGTTTCACACGACCAAGCAGCTCGGCCTCAGGCAGTCCGAAGTGGAAGCTCACAACTTCGGGCCGAAGCTCCACGACCACGGCGCACATCTGCTCGTCGAACGGCAGCCGAAGTGCGCCGCCATTGCCCACCTCTACTCCATATTCGTCATAATAAGGCCGAAGCAGCGCGCGCCATGCACCGTCGTCCACTTGCTCGGGCATGCGGTGACAGAAGAAATTCAGGTTCAGCGGTCCGGAAACCCGCCCGCGCACCTCGGTGACCTGCTGGCGAACCTGCTCCGGCGACAGCATCGCGCAGGGCAGCGAGCCAAGCGCTCCGCCCTCGATTGCTGCAACACAGAGCTCGACTCCGCCCGCGCCTGCCATCGGCGCCTGGACGATCGGAAACTCGGTCCCGACCAGGTCGACGAAGCGGCGATCGGGCCAGCCTACCATTCGCCGCTATTGGGCATCGACGACCACGGCTCGGCGGCGGGGAGTGGCTGGTCCTTCTGGAGCAGCTCGATCGAGATGTTGTCCGGCGTCCGCACGAACGCCATGTGCCCGTCGCGCGGCGGCCGGTTGATCGTGACTCCCGCATCCATCAGCCGCTGGCAAGTCTGATAGATGTCGTCGACCTGGTAGGCGAGGTGACCGAAGTTGCGGCCGCCGCCGTAACCCTTCTCGTCCCAATTATAGGTGAGCTCGACCTCGCCGCCCGAGTCGCCGGGCACGCCGAGAAAGATGAGCGTGTACCGCGCCGAGTCATTCTCCGTCCGGCGGCGTTCCTCGAGCCCAAGCAAATTGAAGAAGCGGACGGTGGTCTCGGGATCGCTGACCCGAAGCATCGAATGGAGAAAGCGCATGCGCGCTACTTAGGCGGTGTCGAATCCAATTTCACCGTCGGCGTGACTCCGAGCATTTCGACCGCCTTCGCCGCCGCCTTGCCGATCGCGCCATTGGGATCGTTCCCCGCCGCGCGCATCCAGTAGCTGCGTGCCTTGTCGTCGTCGCCGGTGAAGTCCGCGACATGCCCGGCCTCGAACAGGATGGTCGGGTCGGATGGCGCGAGGGTCAGTGCCTTGCCGATCGCCAACTGCGCGGTCGCGGCGTCGTTCTCGCGGATCGCGAGCGCGGCCGAGAAGTACCACAGGAACGGATCGTCGGAGATGGTCTCGGCAGCTTCGGTGACCTTGGCCCTGGCGGTCTTGAGATCGTCCTGCGCTTCGGCCGCACGCGCGCGGTCGAGCAACGCCTCACCGCGCTGCTCCGCCTCGAGCCCGGGCAAAGCGAGCGCCTTGTCGAGGTCCAGCGCGGCCTTGCCGGGCTCCTTCGCGGCAATCCACAAATTGCCGGCGGCCGCCCACATGCGCGCGGTCTTCGGGTCCTTGTCGAGCGAGGCCTTCGCTGCTTCCTCGAACGCCTGTGCTGCACCGGCGTTGTCGCCGGCTTTCTCCTCGGCCAGCGCATTGCAGACCAGCGCGTCGGGCGTCACCAGGTCCGGGCAGCCCGCCGCCTGCGGGGCAGCGGCGGCGGCGACGGCAGCGGCAAGAAGGAAAATCAACTCAGGGCTCCAGCAGGGCTTCGACGGTTCCGAGGATCGCGCGGATCTCGTGCGGCTCCGACAGGCGATGGCCGCCGCCCTTGAGCACATTGAGCTGGACATCGGATGAACGGAGCCGCTGCATCAGGCGGAATGCGACCTCCAGCGGGACCTCCCGATCGACTTCGCCGTGGATTAGCCCGACCGGACAGTCGATTGCGATCTCGCTGTCGAGCAGCCGGAGTCGCTGCCCCGATTCCCAGAATGCGCGGGTGAAGACCGAAGGCTCGGGTCCGTAGGGGTTCGGCTCCTCGATCCTGCCGTCGCGCTCCAACGCAGCCTTCTGCTCTTCGGAGAAACCCCAGTCGGTGAAGTCCGGCGCGGCGGCGATGCCGACCATTGCACAGACGCGCTCGGGTCGGAGCAGCGCGAGGTGAAGCGCAATCCACCCGCCCATCGAGGATCCAGCCAGGATGAGCGACCCGCTCGTCAACTCATCGACCGCCGCGAGCGCCTCCTCGAGCCAGATCGCCAGCGTGCCGTCTTCGAATTTGCCACTGCTGGAGCCCGTCCCCGAATAATCGAGCCGAAGCATGGAGAGGCCGCGCCGTTCGGCAAATTCGTCGAGCGCGAGCGCCTTCGTGCCCTCCATGTCCGATGCGTAGCCGGGCAGAAAGACAGTCGCCGGCGAAGCGCCCGGCCGCAGCCGGTAAGCGATCCGGCGGCCGTCCACCTCCAATTTCCGCAGCTCGGGGGTCACCAGCCGAGCAGGTCCCGCAGTGCATCCTTGAGACGCGCGATCCTCTCCGGGTCGACATCACGGCCGCGGTAGCGCTGCCCGGGAGGAAGCGCCTCGGTCGGGTCGCCGCCGGTCTGGAAGACATAATGATCGTAGAGGGCGCGCCACCCCTGCCGGTGCTCGGGCGGCACATCGCGGTAGAGAACGTACGCGAGGTGGAGAAGCGCGCCGAACGGATGACCGTTCGAAAGCTCGTCGCGGTTCCACCAATAGTTCATCAGCACGTTGAACAGGCCGAGCGACTGGACTCCGTGCCACCACATGTAGGGGATGTAGACCGCGTCTCCGGGCTCGAGCTCCGCGACCACGGCGGCGTCGAGCGCCTGGCGGTAGCGCGGAAAGCGGTCGAGCTCGGGCGCGTCGAGCGACACCATGCTGATCGGCACGTTCGCGGGCGTCGCGTCCATCGGCCCGGGATAGAGGTTGGCCGTCTGCTCGGGCGGGAACAGGATGAACCGCCGCCGGCCCGCCATGACGAAGGCGAGATTGTCCGCCACGTCGAAGTGGGGCGCGACCGTTACGCGGTTGCCGATCCAGACGCGCGCCTTCGTCCCTGGGGGAACGAACGGGTTCGGATTGTCCTCTTCCAGTCCCGGGAGGCAATCGGCGGCCGAGATGGCCTGAATGGCGATCCCGAGCGGCTCATCTGCGGACCGTTGCTGGAGCAGGCCCTTGAGCACGTTCGGAAGCTGCTGCGGCGCTTCCCGATAGTTCAGCTCCTTCGACTCTCCCTCGTAGAAGAGCCGCCCGCGCGCCGACGCGGGCGCCACGACGGTGTTGACCGGCGTTACGTTGTAGAAGCGCTCGAGATAGGCGACCGCCGCCTCATCCGACTTGGAGGCTTCCTGGACGAACGGCCAATCCCGGGCGGCGCCGCGGATCACCGCCGGACTCGTCCGCGGAACGCCCGCGCCAAACTCGGCTACCGTTATTTCGTCTGCGCGCTGAAGCTCGTCGATCATGGAGCACGACTCTTCCCAGCAAGTCCGCGAAAGCGCAATGCGCCGGAACGGCGCCGGCTCGCGCCGGTTTTCCATTCGACCCAAGGAGGGCAAGCATGGAATATCGCAAGCTCGGCGACAGCGACCTCGAAGTTTCGGAAATCTCGCTCGGCTCGTGGCTGACGTACGGCGTCGGAGTCGAAGCGGACAAGGCGCGTGCCTGCCTCGACGAGGCATTCGATCGCGGAATCAACTTCGTCGACACCGCCAACGTCTATGGCCGCGGCGCTGCGGAGAGTTTCCTCGGGCACGCGCTCAAGGGCCGCGGACGCGATTCCTATATCCTTGCGACGAAGCTCTATTTTCCGATGAGCGAAAGCGATCGCGGACTCTCGCGAGCGCAGGTCGAAAAACAGCTCGATGCGTCGCTGAAGCGGCTGCAGACCGACTATGTCGATCTCTATCAATGTCACCGCTACGACTGGGACACGCCGCTCGAGGAGACGATGGAGGCGCTGACCCGCGCGGTCGAGAGCGGCAAGACGCGGTACATCGGCTTTTCCGAATGGCCCGCCGAGCGGATCAAGGCCGCGATCGAGCTCGCCGGCAGCGGCCGCTTCGCCAAGTTCGTGTCGAGCCAGCCGCAATATTCGTTGCTGTGGCGCGAGCCGGAGGGGGAAGTCATTCCGCTCTGCGCCGCCAACGGAATCTCGCAGTTCGTCTGGTCGCCGCTCGGCCCGGGCGTGCTCAGCGGCAAGTACGACCCCGACAAGCCGCCGCCGAAGGATTCGCGCGCGGCAAGCGAGGAGATGGGCGGCTGGATGGACCGGCTGATGCAGCCTGCCGTCCTCCGCGCGGTGCAGCAGCTAAAGCCGATCGCCGAAGAGGCGGGCCTGACGCTGCCGCAATTCGCCCTCGCCTGGGTTCTGCGCGAACCGAATATTGCGAGCGCGATCATCGGCGCCTCGCGTCCCGATCAGGTGCGCGAGAATTCCGAGGCGTCGGGCGTGGTGATCGACACCCAGCTATTCATGCGTGCCGAGCGGATCGTCGACGAAGCGCTCAGCCGCGAACCGGCCTGACCTGAAGGAGAACAAGGATGGCAATCACGCGATGGGCGACCGCTCGCTACGAGGGCACGGGCAAGGAAGGCAAAGGGCAGCTGACGACCGAGTCGGGCGTGCTCGATGACGAGCGTTACGGCTTCCACACCCGGTTCGAGGACGCGCCGGGGACGAATCCCGAGGAGCTGATCGCGGCAGCGCACGCGGGCTGCTTCACCATGGCGCTGTCGTTCGCCTTGGCGAAGCAGGGCGTCACCGACGCCCGGCTCGAGACTACCGCGCGGGTTACGCTGGTGCCGGAGGGCGACGGCTTCACCGTCACTCGCTCGGACCTGGAGCTCAGCGCCGATGTGCCCGGCGTCGACGAATCGCGCCTTCGCGCGCTAGCCGAGGACGCGAAGAAGAATTGTCCGATTTCGAAGCTCCTCAAGGCCGACATGGACCTGAAGGTGGCCGTGGGCGCGAACGCGGCGACCTAGATCGCTTTCGAGCTGCGGCGCGAAGGCGAGACGAAAATCTCCTCGATCGGCAGCTCGAACAGCTCGGCGATTCGGAAGGCGAGCGGGAGCGACGGATCGTACTTGCCGGTCTCGATCGCATTGACGCTCTGGCGCGAGACTTCGAGCCGCCCCGCGAGGTCCTGCTGACTCCAGCTCCGCTCCGCGCGGAGGACCCGAAGGCGGTTCTCCATCACCCCCGCACCTTGTCGATCATCGCCGTGACGCCCTGCGCGACGACCCAGACGAAGGCGATCCAGTAGGTGGCGATCGGCGGTGCTCCGCCGAGGTCGACGAGGAAGCCCCAGACGACCGCGCAGGCCATCGCGATCGTCGTCGCGGTCAGGATCTGCCGCACGACCATCGTCCGGATGTATTCGTCAGTCTCTTCGCTCAGGTACCGGGCGTAGCTGCCGAACATCGCGATCACAGGGAGCGCCGGGATAAGCGCCAGGATCATGCGCCACGGGCCGGTCACCATGCCGTGCTTCACGACATAGACGATCGGGACGAGGACTGCCGCGTAGATGATCGCGGCGGCAAACACCCGGCGCGAATGACGGCGCTGCGCCGGCGTGGTGATGCAGAAGGCCCGTTGCTCAGCCATTTCAAGGCTCCTTTACGTTCGGTAAAGTGACCTTTACATTGAACCCCGAGCTATGTCAAGCGAGCTTTACCTCTTTTTCCTGCAAATATCGAACAGCGCGTCTGCCTGGTCGCGGCTCAGCGCGGGCTGGTAGCGGGCGTGCGGGTCGAAGCTTGTGGCGAACTTCGCGGCGCGCTCACTGCTCAGGGGATGGCTGTTGAGGAACTCGGCACTGAACTCCGGCGCTTCCTTCGATAGCCGACGGAACAGCTGCGCGGTGGGCTGCGGCGAGATGTGCGCCCGCTTCAGCATGTCGATCGCGTCGGAATCCGCCTGTGCCTCGTTCGCCCGGGTATAGCTGAGCGACACGATCTGCTCCGCGTTCGCGCCGACGTTGCCGGCGAACAGCCGGATCAGCGCGCCAATCCCAAGCTCGCGGATCAACGCCTCCGTCACATGCCGCCGCTGGACATGCGCGACCTCGTGCGCAAGCACGCCGGCGAGCGCGTCGGGATCCGTTTCGGTAATCGCCGGCTTGAACACGACGATGTACCCGCCGGGCAGCGCCGCCGCGTTGAACACCGGAACGTCGAGCGCCGCGACCTTGATCGCGTTCGGCCCGCCGGCCGCCCCCGGCGAGACACGGTCGACCAGCGCCTCGAGTGCGCGCTGCCCGGCCGCATCGCGGCAGCGGAGCTTGCCGAAGTCGCCGACGATTGCGCCGCCGACATTGCGCTCCCAGCTCATCGGCACGTGGGGCGCGAGGCAGTGCGGCGCGAGATAGCCGACTCCCACGACGGAAGCCGTGACCAGCGCGCTGACGACGAGCGCCGGGACGAGGCCGATGCGGTCGATCCAGCGGCCGTATCGCTCCTGGTGTCCAAGAAGCGTCCCGAGTTCGTCTGCTGCCGTTTCGGGGAGGATCAGCCGCCAGCCGGCCACGTCCGTTCGGCCGAGGCGAAGCGACGACCTGCCGCCATCGAGCCGCTGAAGAAGCGCCGCATTCACGCGGTCGCTCCATCCGCTTTCCTGCGACAGCAGGAGCGCATCGCCGAACCGGCTGACCTTCACCTCCTGCGGGTGCGCGGTTATCCCGTCGTAGAGCTTCGCGTCGATCAACGGTTCAGATCGCACCGATGTCGAAGGCGTCGGCGAACCCTTCCGCCTCGCGCGGCGCATGGGTGGTCGACTGGGTCAGATCCGAAACGTCGATCGTGCCGTAGACTTGCAGGTGCCGGACCATGAATGACCAGCTTCGATAGCCCCAGTAGGTGATCCCGAAGCCGAGCGTCACGACGGCGAGCGCGAGATTCCCGAGCAACAGGCCGAGCCATTCCAGGGTGGTTGCGTCGAATCCGAACTCGAGATCGCCGAGCGAGGTCACGGAAGCCGCCTTGCGATAGTAAGCGGCGTACCAGTTCAGCGTCATCAGCGGGATGCCGATGTAGAATAGAAGAATGACCGCCGCGAACGCGATCCCGAGCCCCGCGGCTGGTCCGGCGCCAAGGTGGCGATCGCCGAGCCCCAGCACGCCGAAGAAGACGATCGCTGCCAAGGCCGCTGCGCCGATCGGCACGAGATAAACGAGCGCCCAGCGGCCCTTCAGGCCTTCGGCATCGAGGGTCGCGCGAAACTCGAGCGGCCCGAAGCTCATCGCGTCCCATCGCGAATTCCACAGCCGCGTCGCCGCCCACGGATACGCAATGAACAATGTCATGAAACACAGCGCCAGGCGGCCGAGATATTCTCCGCCGTAATTCCAGCCCGGATCGTTGCTGCCGCCGCGAATGCCGTGCCAGTAGGTCCGGGATAGCCGGTACCGAAGCGCGCGGAAGCGCGCGAAACCCGCGAGATAGATGAAGCCGATCTCGAACAGGAACATGATCCCGCCGGCCGCGTCGATCTTGCCGCGCGCGACGAGCGCCGGGAACAGGAACTGGATGAACAGGAACAAGGGCGCGAGCACGCAAATCACGATTAGGAAACCGAGGAACATCTCCTTGCCGGTGCCGGTCCATTCGAGCGTGTCATCGATGAACTCGGTCCGCGACCAGAGATAGCGCCGCTGCCTCGCGGCCGCCCAGAAGCGGTACACGCCAAACGTACAGATGATCAGAAGCGCGTTGGTCGCGGCGATCGGCAGATATTCGCGCCAGGTTCCAGTGAAGCGAACGGCGCGGTCCCCTCCGGCGACCGGCACCGACGTATGAGCGTCCATGGACAGGCCCTCCCCCGAGCACCAGTGAAGCTGCAATGGAACGGAGTGGTTGGCAATAGGCGCCCGGAACCGGCGGTTGAGGGCGCGCCGCGGCGTCGCTACATGGCCATTGCCCATGACCAAGATGTTCAAGATCGCGCTTCCCGACGGGTCGGTGAAGGAGATGCCCGAGGGCTCGACGCCGGCGGATGTTGCCGCGGCCATCGGGCCGGGGCTGGCGAAGGCTGCGCTGGCGGCGAGGATCGATGGCGAGGTCCGCGACATCATGCGCCCCTTCGAAGCGGATGCGAGTCTCGCGCTCATCACCTCGCGCGACGAGAAGGACGCGCTCGAGCTCGTTCGCCACGATTACGCTCACGTCCTCGCCGAAGCGGTGCAGAACCTCTACCCCGGAACCCAGATCACCTTCGGTCCGGCGACCGACGACGGCTTCTATTACGACTTCGCGCCGACCGCCGAGCACGGCCCGTTCACCGAGGAGGAGCTGCCCGCGATCGAGGACGAGATGCGGCGCATCATCGCTGCCGACAAGGCGCTGGTCCGCGAAGTCTGGACGCGCGAGCAGGTCCGCGATTTCTTCGTCAAGCAGGGCGAGGCGTTCAAGGCCGAGTGGGTGATGGAGCTGCCCGAAGGCGAAACGATCACCATGTACCGGACCGGCGACGGTGAAGAGGCTTGGGTCGACCTGTGCCGCGGGCCGCACCTTGCCTCGACCGGAAAGCTCGATCCGAACGCGTTCAAGCTGACCCGGGTATCGGGCGCCTATTGGCGCGGCGACCCCAGGAACCCGATGCTGAGCCGCGTCTACGGCAC
>JAICXO010000066.1 GCA_025980335.1 Sphingomonas sp.
CACCTGACCGGCAAGGAATATGCGATGCTGGAGCTGCTTTCGCTCCGCAAGGGCACCACGCTGACCAAGGAAATGTTCCTCAACCACCTCTACGGCGGGATGGACGAGCCGGAATTGAAGATCATCGACGTGTTCATCTGCAAGCTGAGGAAGAAGCTGAGCCTCGCTTGCGGCGGCGCGAACTACATCGAAACCGTCTGGGGCCGCGGCTACGTGCTGCGCGATTCGGACGAGGCGAGCGAACCCGAGCCGCAGGCCGCGGTCGCTTAAGCCAGACAATCGTTCACAGCGAAAATGGCAGGATGCCTCGACGGCGTCCCGCCTTTTCTTTGTGCCGGGTCAGGACCGGCCGGCAGGGGACCGACCGGCCCTGATGGGGCGCGAGCGCCTATTGCGGCTGTTTCGCGCAGGCGACGTCATATTGTGAGACCGACGCCGTGTTCTTCGAGTTTTGCGTCTGCTCGCCGGCATAGACCGAACCGGACACGCCCGCCGGATTGAAGGCCGAACCGGGCGCGGTGGTGGTGTGGCCGGGTCTCGCCCCGTCCCCGCTTGCCACCAGCTCTTCGCAGTCCTGGCTTGGCTGCCCTGTGGTCGCCGGCCCGTTCTGCTGAGTCGGCGCCGTATTGTGCGGTGCGGCCATGCCGCCGGTCGGCAGGAGCGCCGTCGCAGCCGCGCCGAACACGAGGATTGTCGCTTTTTTCATCGCGCATTCTCCCTTCGAGGAGCCGCCGGAGCGCGCGCGCGGGGGGAGTTGCGAGAGTCGCGCACGCGCTCACGGCGACGCCCGTATGTGCCGCTTACGATGCCTTCGGTTCATCGCGGCTCGCGCCCTGGCTTAGAGGGCCAAGGTCGCGCCGACCACGAACGCGTGGCTGCTCTGCACGCGACCGGGATAATAGCCGCGTCCACGCACACCTTCGCTCCACGCCGCGCGCAGCGACAACCGGCCGAGTTCACGCGTCGCGCCGATGCTCCAGTCAAAGCCTGCACGATAGCGCTCGGCCCCGCCCGGCGTACGGAGCGGGACGAGCAAGCCGGCATGTGCGTCGAGTCCCCAGTCGGGCGCGGGGCTGACGCGTCCGTTGAGCTCGCCGTAGGCCGTCCACAGCCCGGGCGCGAAATAATGGGGCGAGAGGAAAATCCTCGAGGAAATGGCGCCGCGCGACACGCCGGCATAAAGCTCGGTGTAGGAGGTGCCACCCTCGCCGCTCGAATAATGGACGTAGCGCGAATGAGTGGCGCCGAAGTCGAGCGTGGTTCCGGACTTCAGCCGCTTCGCGTAGCCTCCGGTCAGCTGAATGCTGAGGGGCTCCGGCTTGCCGCCTTGCTCCAGCACTCCGGTCGCAGACGCGTCGCCGTAAAGTCCGCTCGGCGCATCATAGGCGAAGTCGAGAATTGCGACGGCCCGGCTGTCGCTCAGCGAATAGCCGCGGAAGCGATCGTCACTGAAGATCGAGACGGTCGCGCCGACCTCCGCCGTTGCGGGTGCGGCCGAGCAGGACATGAGGAGACAAACAGCGGCTCGCGCGGCGAAGCTAGTGCGCGAACCTCGCTTTCGCGATTCCGCCGCCGCCGCAATTGCAATCACAGCCGCTCGCCGCGCGCTCGACCGTCGCGCAGGCATCGATCGTCCCGCCGATCGGCCGATCGGATACGAGCGTCACCCCCGACGAATGATGCCGCTGCCGGACCAGGGCTGCGAGGCCGCTGACATGGGCTGCCGAGAAGGAGCTTCCATTGACGAGAAACCATTTTCCTCCGGGCTGCGTCGTCGGCACGTCACGGCCGGGAGCTATGTAAACGCGCCCGGATGCGGGTGCCAGAGCATGATCGGAAACGGCGATCACGCCGGGGACCGAAGCCGGAAACCCGCCCCCATGTTGGCCGGAATCGTAAGCCGACACCACGACGGAACCGCTCTTGAGGGCAGCGTCGATCAACGTTCTCAGGAGCCGGTCGTCGGGGCCGCTGAGACTGAGATTGATCACGTCGGCCTTCTGCTCGACGGCGAAGTACAGCGCCTTGGCGAGGCTGAGTCCGTCGCACACGGTCGAGCCGCGCCCCTGCTGCCAGCAGGCCCGCAAGCCGAGCAGCCGCGCTGCCGGCGCGACTCCCGCAATGCCGATGCCGTTGTCGCTCTTGGCCGCAATCACGCCGGCGACGCCGGTGCCGTGGTCCTCCGCAATTTCGCGCTGACCGGCGACGAAGTTGCGGTTGACGAGCAATTGGCCGGCAAGGTCCGGATGGTTCGCCTGAATGCCGCTGTCGATCACTGCAATCCTGATCCCGCGGCCCGTCGCAATCTTGTGCAGGTCGGCGAGGTGCCAGTCCTTTGCGGCCGGCTGCGCAGGATAAAGCGGATCGTTCTCCGCAGCGCTGCCGCCCTGCGCCTGATACAGCTGCACCGGCTCGGCCCAGGCGACCTTGGAATCGTGCGACAATTCGTCGGCGGCGGACTCGGTAGTTCGCGCGTCCGGCACCGCCATGATGAAGCAATCGACGCCGATCACCGGCATCGGCCAACCATCGACGAAGGTGAGTCGGTGATCGCGCGCGATCGATCGCGCGAGCCGCTCGCGCGCGCTTTGCGCCAGACCGTCGCCATACGCACCGCCGTAAGCGCCGTTCGGGCGGAAATGGTCGGGCGGGTGGCGGACCATCACGAGGATCTGCCGCTCGGGCGGGATCGTCGGCGAGCCTTGCGCCAGGACAGCGGCGCAGAACGTCAGCGCTGCGACCAGGACGGAAAGCCGGAGCAGAATCCGCGAGCCGGTCATGACGACGGCCGGTCGATCGGCTGGGCCATGATCACGTGATGGTCGGCGTGCAGCCGCGCGAGAGCGGTCGCGCGTGTTTCCGCCGGGACGCTCAGGAGCCAGACGTCGGTCGGAGTGGGGCCGCCGACCAGCGACGCGCCGTTCGCGCGCAGAAGCGCGAGCATTTGCGCTTCGGTGGTATCAGCGCTGAACATCGCGATTACGTTGGCCGACCGCGGCGGCGGAGCTGAACTGAGCGCATGATAGGACGGGCGGCTGAGCGACAGAAGCACGGCGCCCGCGATCACCACGAAGGCGATCTGGGCGAACGCCAGTCCTGCAACCGCCGGACGGCTGAAGGTCCGCCACGCCGCAGCGATTCCCTCGGACGCCTTTTCCCACACGCTTTCAGGCGGCCTGCCGGGCGGAGTCTCGAGGCGTGCCTTGAGCCGTGCCCAGCCGCTATCGACCTCCGGCGTCAGGCCGGCGAATTCATCGACCATCCGCCGCTCGAAGGCGAGCTGGCGACGGCAATGGGCGCAGCTCGAAAGATGCTCCTCGAGGAGCCTGCGGTCTTCGGCTTCGAGCTGTCCGGTCGCATACCACGGGAGGAGCTCCTCGCCCTCGTGGTGCAACGCGGCCTCGGCGTGATCGATGTCGGGCATCGGCGTTGCTCCTACAGCCAGTCGGCCAGCGTGCCGGACAGCGCCCGTTTGAGGCGCCGCCGGGCGTGGAACATGCGGGTCTTCACCGTGTCGACCGGGCAGCCGAGGATCTCGGCAATGTCGCGGTATCCGAGCCCGTGAAAATAGGTGAGGTCGACCACGGCCCGCTGCTCGGGCGAAAGGTCGGCCATCGCTTCGACGAGCGCATTGCGAATGCGGCTGCGCTCCAGCTCCGCGTCGGGCGCGGGGTCGTTGCTGATGCGCCTGTCGTGCTGCATGTCCTCGACGGGATCGGGCCAGCGCGCCCGAGCCTTCAGCGCCTTGCGATAGGCGATCGCGAACACCCAGGTCGACAATTTGCTCGTCCCCCTGAAGCTCTCCGCCGTTTGCCACACCACCATCATCGTGTCGTCGAGCACCTCTTCAACCAGCTGCGGACGCCTCACGAGGTTGCTCAGGAAGCGGGCAAGGCGCGGCTGATAGATTCGGTACAGCCTCTCGAACGCGTCGATGTCGCGCGCCTTGACCCGCTCGAGCAACTCGCCTTCGTCGCGCGGGCGCGGGGTTACGGAATCCATCGCGGGGCGAATTGCCGTCCCTGCTGCATTCACTTCCGGACCCTCCCGCATCGGATGGGTGCCTTCCTGCCCCGCAAAGGTTCACGTCGGCACGCATCATAGCACGATCGAGGGCCTTGCTTGCCATTCCTGGCCCTCCATGCACTGTGACAGCATGAGGTTTTGCTGAAACGTGGCGGCGCGCTTCGCCTTCGAAGGTTTCGTGCTCGACACTGAGGAGCGGCGGCTGCTCGCCGACGATCGCGCGGTCGATCTCAATGCACGCTATCTCGATGCGCTCGCACTGATGGTGCGCGATTGCGGCAAGCTGGTGCCAAAAGACCGCTTCCTGGACGAAGTGTGGCGCGGCGTGCCCGTCACCGACGAAGCGCTGACGCAATGCATCAAGACGCTCCGGCGCAAGCTCGGGGACGATGCGAGCCGCCCCAAGTTCATCGAGACGGTACCGAAGCACGGCTATCGCTTCATCGCGCCGGTGCAGCTCTTGGAGGGCGGCGCGCCGGTCCGCGCGGCCGACGCGGACGACCGCTGGCGCGCGTTCACGATGATCGGAGCGGCGGGAACTGTCGGCGGCGCCGTGGCGGGGGTGGTCGGCGGTCTGGTCTACGGCTTTGCGGCGGCGTCGCAGTCGGTCGGCGCTCTTTCAGTGCTGCTCGTGCTGCTTTGCGTCACGCTTCTGGTCGCAGCGATCGGCGCGGCGGGAGTGAGCTTCGCGATCGCGACGGCGGCGCTGGCGCGAACACGCTCGTGGCAGTGGCTGACGCTCGCGGGTGCTCTTGGCGGATTGTTCGTCGGCGCATTCGGCAAGCTCTTCGGCCACGATAGCTTCGTCTTGCTCGTCGGGCGTTCGCCGGGCGGGATCACCGGTGGCACGGAAGGGCTGCTGCTCGGTGCTGCCGTGGGGCTGGGTGCGTGGCTGGCATTTCCGAGCGGCTCGCTGCGCCGCGGCACCGCATTCGCAGCATTGACCGGCGCCGCGGCGGGCGTGGTCATCGTCCTGCTCGGCGGCCGCTTGATGTTCGGCAGCCTCGAGCTGCTCGCCGCCGCCTTCCCCGGGTCGCGGCTGCGGCTCGACCCGCTACCAGGGATGTTTGGCGAGGCCGGCTTCGGGCCGGTCACGAGCTTTGCGACGACAATTGTCGAAGGTGCGCTGTTCAGTGCCTCCGTCGTGGGCGCGATGATGCTCGCGCGACGGCGCTTCGGCGAGAACCTTTAAGCGTCGATGAGGAGGCGGCTCCGCGAACGGCGCGCCGGAAGGACGATCGATTTGTCGGCTATCTCGGGCTCGCTCTCGTCCATGCGCCGCCAGCCGTCTCGGCCGAGCCGCTCGAGCGGCCTAAAGCTGGTCTTGTACGCCATGCGCGTCGAGCCTTCGACCCAGTAGCCGAGATAGACGTAGGGCAGGCTCGCGCGGGCGGCCCGGACGATGTGATCGAGGATGATGTAGGTGCCGAGCCCCTTGCGCGCGTCCGGCCCGACATCGAAGAAGCTGTAGATCATCGACAGGCCGTCGCTCTGCTGGTCGGAGAGGCAGGCGCCGACGAGCTTGCCGGGGCGGCCGCCGGTCGACGGTTCGCGATATTCGATCATGTAGGTGCGGACCGGCGTCTGCTCGACCATGTCGGCGAAATCGCTCTCGTCCATCTCGGCCATGCCGCCTCCGGGGTGACGGATGGCGAGGTAGCGCCGGAGCAATTGATATTGCTCGTCGGTCGTCCACGGCTTGCACGCACTGACCTCCAGATCGCCGTGGCGGCGGAGCAGCTTGCGCTGCGTCGAATTCGCCTCGAACTCGGCGGCAAGGACCCGCACGGACACGCAGGCGGAGCAGTCGATGCAGCTCGGCCGGTAGGCGACGGACTGGCTGCGGCGGAAGCCGATTCGGCCCAACGCTTCATTGAGCTCGCTCGAATGACGGCCGGTGAGTTCGGTAAAGACTTTCCGCTCGACCTTGCCCGGGAGATACGGGCACGGGCTCGGGTTCGTGACGAAAAATTTCGGGAAGCGGAATGGTGCGCTCACCCCCGACCTCACTCCAATGGTTACACAGCCGTTTATGCGACTGGTAAACGCGGATGAAAAGACTTCGGACGCGTCAATTTTCGGTCGCTGCGGTGAATGTCCCGACGAGGGACAGGAAAACTGCCCCTCTGCCCTTGCGGGAGAGGGAGGAGCAGCGAAGCTGCGGAGTCCCTCACCCACTCGCGCATACGCGCGATTCGACCATCTTCCGCGAGGGGAGAGGAGCTAATCCAAATGCGCCCGGTCGACCCGGAATCCTGCGGCTTCGAGTCGCGCGACCACGTCGTCGATGGTCTGGGCGTCGCGGGCTTCGCATTCGACCTCGATTACGGTGTCCTTTGCGGGGAGCGCAGTGAAGATCCGGCTGTGGCGAATCTCGATGATATTCGCGCCCGCTTCGTAGACTTGGCGCGTGATCGCGGCGAGCGCGCCAGGCTGGTCCTGCACCGCGACTCGCAGGCGCGCGATCCGGCCTTCGCGCACCAGATCGCGGACGAGGACATTGGCGAGCAGGTGCGTGTCGATATTCCCGCCGCACAGGATCGTCGCGACCTTCCTGCCGCGGAAGCGCTCGCGATCGTGCAGCATGGCCGCGATCCCGGCCGCGCCTGCCCCCTCGACCACCGTCTTCTCGATCCCGACGAGCATCGCCACGGCCCGCTCGAGCTCGAGCTCGGGCACAAGTGCGACCCCGATGCCATATTGGCTGAGGATGCGCGAGGTGAGCTCGCCCGGCTGCTTGACCGCGATGCCCTCGGCGAGCGTGTCGCCGCCGAGCGGCATGCGGCAGCCCTCAATCGCGCATTTCATCGACGGATAGAGCTCCGCCTCGACCCCGATCAGCTCGATCTCAGGCTTGATCGCGCGCGCCGCGATCGAGACGCCCGACATCAGACCGCCGCCGCCGATCGGAACGACGATCGTGTCGAGCTCGGGCGCGTCCTCGAGCATTTCGACTGCAACGGTCCCCGCGCCGGCAATGATCTGCGGATCGTCGAACGGGTGGACGAAGATGTAGCCGTTCTCGAGCGCCAGCTCGCGCGCCTTGGCAAAGGCGTCGTCGAACATGTCGCCGTGGAGGACGACAGTCGCGCCATGTCCCGCCGTCTGCGTGACCTTCACCGTCGGCGTCGGCTCCGGCATCACGATGGTCGCAGGAATACCGAGCCGCTTCGCGTGGTAAGCGACCGCCTGGGCATGATTGCCGGCGGATGCCGCAATGACTCCGCGCTCGCGCTCCTCGGGCGAAAGCTGGAGCAATTTGTTGAGCGCCCCGCGCTCCTTGTACGCAGCGGTGAACTGGAGGTTCTCGAACTTCAGCCAGACCTCGGCGCCGATGATCTCGGAGAGGGTGCGGCTGACCAGCATGGGCGTCCGGATCACTGCGCCCTTGATGCGCTGTTCGGCAGCGCGGATGTCGTCGATCGTCGGGGGTTCAAGCATGCATGCGTCGCTAGCCCTTCACCGGACCGTGAACAATGCTAAGCCACCGCGCATGAAACCGACGGTCTTTCTCGCACTCGCCGCCTCGCTGCTCTCCTCAGCCTCGCTCGCCGATACCTTGGTGACCAATGCAAACGGCATTCAGGTCGATTCTGCCGGACACCTGCAGCGCTTCAGCGGACTCCTGATCGGCAACGACGGCAAGGTGGTGCGGCTGCTGCATGCCGGCGATGCGCTTCCCAAGGCCAGCTCGACAGTGGACGCGCACGGCGAAACGCTGCTCCCCGGCTTCATCGACTCGCACGGGCACGTGATGGAGCTCGGAGTCGACGCGCTTCACCTCGACCTCGTCGGCACGCATTCGCTTGCCGAGCTTCAGCAGCGGCTTCGCGACTATGCGGCCGCCCATCCGGACGCCAAGTGGATCGAGGGTGCGGGCTGGAACCAGGAGCTCTGGCCCGACAGGAAATATCCGACGGCCGCGGATCTCGACGCAGTCGTTTCCGACCGCCCGGTCGTCCTCGAGCGGGTGGACGGGCATGCGCTGGTCGCCAACAGCGCGGCCATGCGCGCGGCCGGGGTGACTGCGCAGACCCCCGCGCCTGCCGGCGGCGAGATCATCGATGGAGTGTTCGTCGACAATGCCAAGGCGCTGATCAACCGCGCCATTCCCGCGCCGACGCAGGCGGAGATGGATCAGGCATTCGCAAAATCGCAGGACATATTGCTCGGCTTTGGAGTCACGAGCGTCGGATCGATGAGCACGTCGCTCAACGATTGGAATACGTTCGGCCGAGCGGGCGACGCGGGCAGCCTCAACGTCCGCCTGATGGTCTATCTGCTCGGCCTCGATCCGCTCAAGACGATCCCGCATCCGACGCCGTGGCTCTACGACGACCGGCTGCGCGCCGTCGGCGTGAAGTTCTTCGCCGACGGGGCGCTCGGCTCGCGCGGCGCGTGGCTCAAGCGTCCTTATTCGGATGCTCCGAACACGACCGGCAACCAGCTCCATTCGGATGCCGACTTGCGCGCTCAGGAAAATGTCGCGGCCGCCGCGGGTTTCCAGATCGCGACCCACGCGATCGGCGACGCCGCGAACGCCCAGGTGATCAGCACCTACGAATGGCTGAACAGCAAATACGGACTCAACCGCCGCTGGCGGATCGAGCATGCGCAGATCGTCGACTGCGCCGACCTGCCGCGCATCGGGCGCGGCTATATGATCGCGTCGATGCAACCGACCCACCAGACGAGCGACCGGCTGATGGCGGAGAAAAGGCTCGATCCGGCGCGGCTCAAGTGCGCCTACGCGTGGCAATCGATGCTTCGCACCGGCGCGAAGCTCGCGTTCGGCACCGACTTCCCGGTGGAGTCGCCAAATCCGTTTCCAGGTCTGTCGGCCGCGATCAGCCGCCAGGACATCAACGGACAGCCGCCCGGCGGCTGGTATCCCGAGGAACGCCTGACCTTCGCGCAGGCGCTTCACGCCTACACCCGCGGCGGCGCCTACGCGGGATTCGCCGAGCAGAAGATCGGCGCGCTCGACCCGGGCAAATGGGCAGACTTCGTGATCGTCGACCAGGATCCGACCAAGGTGAACCCCCAGCAACTTGCGCGCACGCAGGTGCTGGAGACGTGGGTGGCCGGCAAGGAGGTCTGGAGCCGGTCGCCGCAGCCTAGCGCGACCGAGCGCGGGAAGTGACCACCACCCCTCCCTGAAAGCGAGGGGCTGGGGGTGGGTGCTTCTGAAGCGCCTCGACGGCGCTGAAGAAGCTCACTCACGGGCATTGAGCCCATTCGCTCGCACCCACCCTCATTCCCTCCCTTGCAGGGAGGGACGTGTTAAGGCTGCACCTGCTTGGCGCGGGCGATGAGCATGCCCGGGGTAAGCACTTGCGGCAGCTGCTCCGGCGGCTTGCCCGGCGCGTACCAGAGATAGAGCGGCACACCGGCACGCCCTTGGCTTTCGAGGAAGCGGGTGATGACCGGATCGCCCTTGGTCCAGTCGCCGGCGAGCACCTTCACCCCGGCTTTGTGGAACGCGCCCCGCACTTCGTCGCGGTCGATCGACGTCGCTTCGTTGACCTTGCAGCTGAGGCACCAGTCAGCGGTGAAATAGGCGAACACGGGATGACCCTGCCGCAGGTAGCTCGCCACTCGCGCTTCGCTCCAGGCCTCTGCTCCTGACGGCGCCGCAATCGCCGCGGCCGCCGAGACCGGCACGCGTGCGACTGCCGCGACCACCACGAGGATTGCGAGAATGGCGGCGAACCGCGCCTGCGGACGTCCCCGCCGCTGCATGCTGCCGGCAAGATAGAGGACGATTGCAAGCGCCGCTGCGGCGAACAGCCCGAACAGCAATGCTCGCGCGCCGCCCTGCCGGTACAGCAGCCATGCTGCGGCGATTGCGCTCGCCGCCATCGGGATCGCGAGGAAGCGCTGGAGGCGGCGCATCCATGGGCCGGGCTTCGGCAAACGCGTGCGCAGCGCCGGGACGAACGCGACAAGCACGAACGGGATGGCCAGGCCCAACCCGAGTGCCGCGAATACCAGGACCGATCCGGCCAGAGGCAACAGAAGGGCCGTGCCGAGTGCCGCGCCGAGGAAGGGCCCGGCGCACGGTGTCGCCACGAACGCGGCGAGCGCGCCGGTGCCGAAGCTGCCGGCGGGACGCGCCGCGCCGCCGACCACCGGCAGCTCGAACAGTCCGAGCAGGTTGGCCGTGATCGCCACAGCCAGGAGGAGCAGGAGCACGATCGTTCGCGGATCCTGGAGCTGGAACGCCCAGCCGGCTTCGGTTCCCGCGGCGCGGATCGCCAGCAGCACGGCGCCGAGCGCTGCGGTGCCGACGATCGTGCCGCCCGTATAGGCGAGCGCATCGAAACGCGCCTCGCGCGCTTCCCCGCCGGCGCGCGAGATGTGGAGCGCCTTGAGCGCGAGGATCGGGAACACGCATGGCATCAGGTTGAGGAGGATGCCGCCGGCGATCGCGCCGAGCACTGCCCACAGCACCGCGCTCCAGCCGAGGCTGCCGAGCGGCGTCCCCTGCGGCACTGCACCGGGAACGGCGCGGAACTCGAGCCCCCGTCCGTTGCCGAGCGCGATCACTGCGGGAAATGCGCCCGGCGCGGGGCCGCGGCGTTGCAGCTCGGCAATCAACGTGTCGCCGGAACGGCTGAAGCTCTGCTTTGCGTCATAGTCGACGGCGCCGTCCTTCATCGGGAAAACGTAGGGGTGATCCACCTCGACGGTCGCCGGCAGCGGGATGGCGACCCGGAGCTTGTCGCCGCTCGCCTCGAAATGCCCGCTTGTCGGGATCGGCTGCGGAAGCGCCTGCCGCCAGGCGTCGAACTCGGCCCGGTTCGGAGTGCCGGTCCCGACGGGGACGTCGAGCGAAAGCTGGCCCTGCTCGGGCACGCACACCTTGTCGGTGCAGGCGAGCCAGTGCGCGTCGGCGCGGACCGGCACCGTGCCGCGTGCATCGGCCGGCACTTTGAGCCGGACGAGCACGGCATAATCCTGCTCGTAGACGTAGTTCATCAGGTCCGCGATCTCGAGCCGCGTCGGAACGGGGTAGCGAAGCGGGCCTGCCGCAAATCCGGGCGGGAGGTGCCACGTCACGTCCATCGGCAGCCCGGCATCGCCAGGGTTGACCCAATAGCCGTGCCAGCCGGGCGCGGGTCGCATGTGGATGGCAAGCTCGACCTCTCCGCCGGGCGGCGCCGGACCTTCCGCGACCAGCTCCGGCGTGATGTGCTGCGCCGCTGCGAATGCGGGCATGAGGAGCAGTGTGAGGAGGAGGATCAGCCGTTTGAGCATTCGGGAGAGCGCTACAGCTTTGTGCTGCGCCTGCAAAATTGGTTCACACGAAGGCACGAAGAACACGAAGATCACGATGAAACACTTCGTCATCCCGGCCTCGAGCCGGGACCTGCCTTTTCTTCCGAGTCAGCCAAGAAGGCGGGTCCCCGCTTTCGCGGGGATGACGATGTGCTGCTTCGTGTTTTCGTGTGAACCTATTCCAGGTTCGGCCGCAGCCAGCGTTCGGCTTGCTCGACGCTCACACCGCGCCGGCCGGCGTAATCCTCGAGCTGGTCGCGGCCGATCTTGGCGACTCCGAAATACTGGCTGTCGCGGTGGCCGAAGTAGAAGCCCGACACCGCCGAGGTCGGAAGCATCGCGAAATTCTCGGTCAGCGTGACCTCGCCCGGGTTGCCGCCGAGCATGTCGAACAGAACCGGCTTCAGACTGTGGTCCGGGCATGCCGGATAGCCGGGCGCAGGGCGGATGCCCGCGTATTTCTCCCGGATCAGCTGCTCGTTCGACAGATGCTCCTCGGCATAGCCCCACAAGCGGTTGCGGACCTGCGCGTGGAGCACCTCGGCGAAGCTTTCCGCAAGTCGGTCGGCGAGTGCCTTGAGCAGGATGTCGTCATAATCGTCGACGGTCTGCTTGAAGCGCTCGAGGTGCGGCTCGAGTCCGTGGATTCCGACCGCGAATCCGCCGATCCAGTCTTCGCCGTCAGGCGAGATGAAATCGGCGAGGCACATGTTGGCCCGGCCCTCGCGCTTCTTCATCTGCTGACGAAGCATCGGAACGCGAGTCCAGTCGTTGCCCGCAAGCACGAGGATGTCGTCGCCTTCTCGGCGGCAGCGCCACAGGCCGACGGTCGCTTTGGGCGTCACCCAGCGCTCGGCGATCAGCTGATCGAGCATCTCCTGCGCATCGTGGAACAGGTTCCGCGCGCTTTCGCCGACCACCGGATCGTCGAGGATGGCCGGATAGGTGCCGGCAAGCTCCCACGCGCGGAAGAACGGCGTCCAGTCGATCGATGCCTTGAGGTCCTTCAAGGGCCATTCGCCGAAATGGTGGAGACCTGGATAGGCTGGCGGAGCAGCCTTGCCCGACGGATCGTAGGGAAACGCGTTGGCGCGCGCCTCGCCGATGGTGGCGAGGTCCTTGGGTCCGCTGCGCTCGCGCGACTTGCGCAGCTTGTCGTAATCGTCGGCGGTCGAGAGGATCAGCGGCTCGCGCTGCGTGTCCGACACGAGGCTGGAGGCGACTCCGACCGCGCGGCTGGCGTCGAGCACGTGGATGACGGGCCCTTCGTACGCGGGGTCGATCCGGAGCGCCGTATGCGCCTTGCTGGTGGTCGCACCGCCGATCAGCAGCGGCGTGGTGAGGCCCAGGCGCTGCATCTCGCCCGCGACCGTCACCATCTCGTCGAGCGATGGCGTAATCAGGCCGGACAGGCCGATCATGTCGGCCTGGTTCTCGTTGGCTGCTGCGAGGATGTCCTGCCACGGCACCATGACGCCGAGGTCGATCACCTCGAAGCCGTTGCACTGCAGGACGACCCCGACGATGTTCTTGCCGATGTCGTGGACGTCGCCTTTGACGGTGGCCATCACGATCCGGCCCTTGCCTCTCGCGCTTTCGTCCTTTTCGGCCTCGATAAACGGGAGCAGGTGCGCCACGGCCTTCTTCATCACCCGCGCGGACTTGACGACCTGCGGAAGGAACATCTTGCCCGAGCCGAACAGGTCGCCGACGACGTTCATGCCGTCCATCAGCGGCCCTTCGATGACTTGGATCGGACGCGCGAATTGGTGCCGCGCTTCCTCGGTGTCGTCGACGATGTGCGCGTCGATCCCTTTCACGAGCGCATAGGACAGGCGTTCGCCGACGGGCAGCGAGCGCCACTCGGCCGCGGCCTTCTCGGCTGCGGGATCGACGTCCTTGTACTTCTCGGCAAGCGCGATCAGCCGCTCGGTGGAGTCCTCGCGGCGGTCGAGGATCACGTCCTCGCAGGCCTCGCGAAGCTCCGGGTCGATCTGGTCGTAAACGTCGAGCTGGCCGGCATTGACGATGCCCATGTCCATGCCCGCCGGGATCGCGTGGTAGAGGAAGACGCTGTGCATCGCGCGGCGCACCGGCTCGTTGCCGCGGAACGAGAAGCTGAGGTTCGACAGGCCGCCGCTGATGTGCGTGCCGGGGCAGCGGCGGCGGATCTCCTTTGCCCCCTCGATGAAGTCGATCGCGTAACGGCGGTGCTCGTCGATGCCGGTCGCGACCGCGAAAATGTTGGGATCGAAGATGATGTCGTTCGCGTCGGTGCCATCATCGGTCAGCAGCTTGTACGCGCGCTCGCAGATCGAAATCTTGCGCTCGACGGTGTCGGCCTGCCCAATCTCGTCGAATGCCATGACGACTATTGCGGCGCCGTATGCGCGGCACTTGCGCGCGAGCTCGAGGAACGGCCCTTCGCCTTCCTTCAGGCTGATCGAATTGACGATCGGCTTGCCCGATACGCACTTCAGCCCGGCCTCGATGACGCTCCATTTCGAGCTGTCGACCATGACCGGCACGCGCGCGATATCCGGTTCGGCAGCGATGCGCTTCAGAAAGGTCATCATCGCCGCCTCACTGTCGAGCAGCGCCTCGTCCATGTTGACGTCGACGATCTGCGCGCCGTTCTCGACCTGGTCGCGCGCGACCTCGACCGCGGCGTCATAGTCGCCGTTCAGGATCAGTTTCTTGAAGCGCCCCGATCCGGTGACGTTGCAGCGCTCGCCGATGTTTACGAAGCGCGCGCCGGCGCCTGCC
>JAICXO010000140.1 GCA_025980335.1 Sphingomonas sp.
GCAGGGCAAGGGCCAATATTACCCGACCATTTCGGTCGAGGGATCGGCCGGTGTCGAGAGCCTGAAGAACCCGACCCGGCGAGAGCTCGGAATCGCCGATCACACGCTGTGGCCGATCGAGGGCGACCTGATCGTCGACCAACTGATTTACGACAGCGGCGGCCGCGAAGCGGAAATCCGCCGCCAGGCTGCGCGCTCGGATGCGGCGGCCTCGCGTGTGCAGGAGCGCTCGGAATATGTCGCGCTCAACACGGCGCGGACTTACATCGACTATATCCTCCAGCAGCGGCTGGTTGCGATCGCGCAGGACAATGTGACGTTCCACGAGAAGCTCGCGTCCGACCTGCGCGAGGGCGTTGCGAAGGGCTCCATCAGCATCGCCGACCAGCAGCAGGCCGAGGAGCGGCTTCAGGCCGCGCGCACCAAGGTGACGCAGGCCCAGGAAGACCTCGACACCGCGGGAATCACGTTCCGCACCTACACGGGCATTCCGATCGACAATGTGTCGATGCCGCCGGATCTGACGCAGTGCATGCCGGCGAGCCTCGAGGAAGCCGAAGCCGCGGCGCGCAATGAAAATCCGCGCGTCCAGGAAGCCATCGCCGACCTCGCCACGTCGCGTGAGGAAATCCGTGCGGCGCAGGCGGCGCTCGGTCCGAAGTTCAGCATCGAAGGCCGCGCTCGCGCGGGCCATGACATCGACGGGTTCGAAGGACGCACGACCGACCTTCAGGCCCGCGGCGTGCTGCGCTGGACGCTGTACAACGGCGGCACCAAGGAAGCGAACGTGCGCGAGCAGCAGGAGCGCGCGAACGAAGTCCACGGACGGCTGTTCGAGCAGACCCGCGCTGCCGAGGAAGACGTCCGCACCGCGTGGAGCCGCCTGCAGAACCAGACGGCGCTGACCAGCGAACTCGAAACGCAGGGGCGGATTTCCGATGACCTGCTGCTTTCGTATCGCGAGCAGTTCAACATTGGGCGCCGCTCGCTGCTCGACGTGCTCGATGCGCAGAACTCGCGCTATGTGGTGCAGCAGCAGACCGAGACCGCGCGTCTCGCCAAGCTCTATGCGCAATATCAGGTGCTCGCGGCCGAGAACCGGCTGATCCAGTGCCTCGGCGTGCAGGCTCCGGCAGCAGCCCGGCTCACGGAAATGGCGCGTTATCACGTCAATCCGATTCCGCCGGCCGACCTCCAGGAGAACAGCATTCCGGCACCGGCGCTTGCGCCTGCGCCGCCGCCGCCTCCGGGCATGACGCCGGCTCCGGCGCCGGCTGGCCGCTAAGCAAAAAAGAGGACGGGTTCGTGAGTATCATGCATTGGCTTGACGTTGAGCCGTCACGGGAAATCGATCCCGTCCTCGATTGTCTGGCGTTCGTTGCGCGGCAGGCGGACCGGCCCTCTTCACCGGTCCTCCTGCGCGCGGGCCTGGCGCTTTCGGCTGATGGGCGGCTTCCGTTCCACCAGATCGAGCCGGCGCTCGAGCAGGTCGGCATGCGTGCTGATCCGGTCGCCCGCAACCTCCGCGGCTGGCCCGCGGGCAAGTGCCCGGCGATCCTCGAACTCGAGGACGACCGCGCCGCGGTGCTCCTCGAGGTCCGCGACCGTGACGGATTGATCTACGCGCCCGGCCTCGCCGAGCCGATGTGGGTCAAGCTCTCCGAAGTCGAGCCCGCTTACACGGGACGCGCGGTGGTGGTCGAAACAGACCCCACGCGCGAACGCGAGAACGAGCGGCCGTGGGACGAGGCCAAGCGGCGCCATTGGTTCTGGTCCGAGGTGTGGAAAGCCCGGCGCGAGTTCTGGCCGGTGTTTCTGGCGGCGCTGATCGTCAACATGCTCGCCTTTGCGATGCCGCTGTTCACGATGAACGTGTACGATCGCGTCATCCCGAACAAGGCAGTGGCGACGCTGTGGGTGCTGGCGCTCGGCGTCCTGCTTGCCCTGGCCTTCGACTTCACGCTCCGGATCGCACGTGCGCGGCTGATCGACGAAGTCGGGCGCAAGCTCGATGCGAGGCTTTCGCAGAAGCTGTTCGAGAAGGTGATGAACCTTCCGATGACGGAGCGGCAGGGCAGCACCGGTGCATTGGCGCGGCGCGTCTCCGACTACGAAATGGTCCGCGAATTCTTCGCGTCGACCACGGTCGTGCTCGCGGTCGACCTGACCTTCATGGTGCTGTTCCTTGCGTTCATCACGCTGGTCGGCGGATGGCTCGTCCTGATCCCGCTACTCGGTGTCGGGATCATGCTGACCCTGGGCCTCAGCCTGCAGCGGCAGATGGGCAAGGTGGCGCTCGACGCCCAGGCGGATTCGAGCCTCCAGCATTCGGTCCTGATCGAATCGATTTCGGGCGCGGAAACCTTGAAGGCCGCACGCGCCGAAGGGCAGATGCTCGGCCGTTGGCGGCGCTATGCGGCGATGAGCGCGGCGACCAGCGAGCGGATGCGCAAGCTCTCCGCAGTTGCAGTAAACTGCGCCAGCATCTCTCAGCAGTCGATCAGCGTCGGGCTTCTGGTCGGCGGTTTCTATCGCTTCCAGGCCGGCGAGATGTCGATGGGCGCGATCATCGCGATCATCATGATCTCCGGCCGTTCGCTCCAGCCGGTCGGCCAGCTCGCCTTCCTTATCACGCGCGGCAAGCAGGCGATGGCGACGCTGACCTCGCTGCAGCGGATGATGGAGGCCGAGGACGAACGCCACGGGGCCATTCGCAGCATCGTGCCGGAGATTCGCGCCGGCCACATTGAGCTGCGCGACGTTTCCTTCCGCTATCCGAATGCGTCGAGGGACTCGCTTTCCGGGCTGAACCTGAAGATCAATCCCGGCGAGCGAATCGGGATCATCGGCCGCGTCGCTTCGGGCAAGTCGACGCTCGGCCGTGTGCTGTGCGGCCTGTATCCCCCGACCGCCGGCGAGATGCTCGTGGACGGCCTCGACAGCCGCCAATACCATCCGCACCAGCTCCGCGAGGCCTTCCGCTTCGTCAGTCAGGATGCCGACGTGTTCAGCGGGAGCGTCCGCGACAACCTCAAGCTCGGCGCGGCACATGCCGACGACAGCCAGCTGATCGACGCCGTGGTTCGTTCGGGCGCCGACATCTTCCTGTCGCGCGATGCGGCGGGCTTCGACCTGCCGGTGGGTGAACGTGGAGGGCGCCTGTCGGGCGGCCAGCGTTCGCTGCTGGTGCTCGCCCGCGCGCTCGTCAGTCCGTCGAAACTGCTGTTCCTCGACGAGCCGACCGGTTCGATGGACACGCAGACCGAACTCTATTTCGTCGAGCATCTGAAAACGGCGCTCGCGCCCGACCAGGCACTGATCGTCGCGACGCACCGGCACAACATGCTCTCGATCCTCGATCGCCTGGTCGTGATCGACGGAGGCAAGATCATTGCCGACGGGCCGCGCGACGAGATCCTGAAGCATCTGACGGCTGCTGCCGCCGGCGCGCAGAAGGCGGCGCAGTGATCAAACGCATCCCTTCTCGTGGACGGCTCGCCGCCGGCGCTGCCGCAATGGTCGCGCTCTCCGGTGCTGCTTTGCTGCTGGTGGCGACGCGGGAGCCTGCGACTGCTGCGGTGACCGTCGCGCTTCCTAAGGCGCGCGCGGCGGCGCTCATCCAGGCGACCAGCGGCAGCGAGATGACCGATATGCAGGCGGTCGGCGATCAGGCGCGCATCATCAATGCCGCGCTCCCGTTCGCCAACGGGCCGCTCCATTCGGCGCAAAGCTTCATCCTCACGGGGAGTGAAACCGACCAGCGCCGGGCGCTGTTGTGCATGACCCAGGCGGTCTATTACGAAGCGGGGTTCGAGCCGATCGAGGGGCGCCGCGCGGTTGCTCAGGTCGTGCTCAATCGGTTGCGCCACCCGGCTTTTCCCAAGTCGATCTGCGGTGTCGTCTACCAGGGCGCGGGCAGCGGCACCTGCCAGTTCACGTTCGTTTGCGATGGCGCGCTGTATCGCAAGCCCGCTGCCGACGCGTGGCGCCAGGCCGAGCAAGTCGCTCGTGCAGCGCTGTCCGGCTACGTCGAGACGGCGGTCGGCGAGGCGACTCATTACCACGCCGATTATGTCGCGCCGCGTTGGGCACCGCTGCTCGCCAAGGTCGCGGAGATCGGACAACATATTTTCTATCGCTGGCCGGGCGCCTGGGGGCAGCCGGCGGCGTTCACCGGCCGCTACATCGGCGAGCCGCTCGATCCGCTGACCATGCGGCCGGCGCCGCCGGCACCAGACGCGGCGATCGC
>JAICXO010000101.1 GCA_025980335.1 Sphingomonas sp.
CGGCCCCATCAGCGTGAAATAGCTCGAGAAATCGAGGCCGCCGAAGATCGCGCCGACGATCGGCATGATGATGTCGTCGGTCAGGCTGGCGGTGATCTTCGCGAAGGCGGCGCCGATGATCACGGCGACGGCGAGGTCGAGAACGTTGCCCTTGGCGATGAAAGTCCGAAAGTCTTTGAGCATCTGCTTCCCCCTTCTGTGTCGGTCAGCCGACGTTACGTCAAATCGTCCGAAATCGCAGCAGCGGCGTTGCTGTGTTGGCAGTGTAAGACAGCATATTGAATCGGGGCTTATCCCCTTGCGCCAAGTAAACCGAATGCTTATATAGAGGGCATGGCAAAGGCAAAACTCCCGACCCTCCGGCAATTCCAAGCGGATTTTCCGACCGAGGAAGCGTGTCTCGACCACCTGATGCGCCAGCGCTTCGGCATTCAGCATGAGTGCGGATCATGCGGTCGGCTCGCAAAGTTCTATCGCGTCAAGGCGCGGCGTTCCTACGCTTGCGAGTGGTGCGGCTTTCAGGTGTTCCCGACTGCTGGAACGCCCTTCGACCGAACGCGGACGCCGCTTCGCGATTGGTTCTATGTCATGTTCCTGTTCACGACGACGCGGAACGGCGTTGCTGCCAAGCGCGTCGAGCGGGAGCTTGGCGTCACTTACAAAACCGCGTGGCGCATGTGCCACCAAATCCGCGCATATATGGCCGCGCTGGACAGCGACGATCCTCTCGGCGGTCCGGGCGAAATCGTGCAGTGCGACGAGACTTGGATTGGCGGCAAGGCTCGCGGCATGGGCCGTGCCTACAAGGGCAACAAAACAGCGGTCATGGGTATGTTGGAGCCGCAAGGCGAGCTGATCACCCGCGTCATTCCTGACGCCAAGCGCGTCACCTTGTGGGACCACATTTGCGAAAACGTGCTTCCCGGCACCACGCTCCACACCGACGAATATCACGCTTACCGGAGCATCACGCTTCGCGGCTATCGCCACGAAACCACCAATCACGAACGCGAGGAATGGGTCAGCGCCAAAGGCGTGACGGTGAACAATCTCGAAGGCTTCTGGCGTCAGCTCAAGAGAGGCATCAACGGGACACATATCCATGTCAGTGCGAAGCATCTTCCGAAGTATCTCGGGGAGTTTGAGTATCGCTGGAACATGCGGGCGGTGCCTCACCTGATGCTGGACCGGATGCTGCATTCTTTCGCTCGCTAGGAGCGGGTCCGCCTAGCATGGCCCGCAAGAGCCGGTTGAAGCGGCTGTTAGGATCGTCCTTCATAGCTTCCAATCCCTCTCAAGCCTCGCGAGTTCGCGCTCCAACTCGCCAGAATCCCAGTCGCGCTTCGTGGGCGTGTCCGGCATGTCGGCACGCCTCGCCTTCTCCTGCAAATACGTGGCACCCAAGTGAGGCTTGATGTCGAGGTAGGCTCTTTGCTTCGCGAGATAGGTGCCAAACGGTTCGGGCATCCCCTCATTGCGATATCGCTGGACCAGGTCTCTACCGCTGCTGATCACGGCGCTGCGATCAGGGCCGCCGGGCGGCTGCTTCACGCTCCATAGCCGCTCGATCTGTGCTCGTCTGACTTTCAACTCCCAATATCGGTGCCCGATCTTGTTCTTGAATGCCTCTTCCCAAGTGTGCTCTCGCTCCTGAAATAGCTGTCCGATCGCGAGCGAGTTTAGTTCGTGTTCGGCCCAATAGCTCGGCTCGATTCTCGACCACGCCCCGCTGCCCCCAAGCGGGGTGCTCAAAGTGATCGGCGGGATTTCCTTCCTGCCCCATATTTCGAGGCGATCTTCCAGCGCTGCCTGCCGCATTTGTCTTCGCGCTTCGGGATAACAATTCTGGAAATCATCGTCGCCGATGACTTGCCGAACATATTCGACCGCCTCCCAAATCGGAAGCTCCGGACACCGCTTGGCAGATTCAGCCGCGAGATGTTCTAAGTGCTTGCGAAAGCCGTCGTCCCTGAAGCGCGGTTCCGCGCTGCGCCGGGGCATTATCGCGTCGGCAACCACCTCGGCTTTCCGGCGAGCAAGCTCGTCTGCGAGGTAATCTCGCTCAGGGGTCTGCTGAGTCTCCCGGTAGAGCTGATACGGTCCTTCGATCAGGAAATGATATGCAAAGGCAGCGCATGCCGCCGTAAACACGGCGGCAGTGGCAATCAGCCAGCCCTTGGCGGCATCCGAGAATACTTGGCTGCTGTGGTTGATCCATCGGACATAGAGGTAGGGCAACGCAACGCCCGCGACACCGACCACAACGCGCGCGATGCGCTGGCCACGAGTCTGACCCATCACGTCATGCATGGTTTGCCTCCATGCATACGCGCACAGCTTGCCGAGATAGACCCGCCGCATAAGGTCGATATTCTACCTTTGGGCGGTTCCTTGGCGCAAGGGGATAAGCGCCATTGAATCCGAACCGCCGTGCGTCTACCTATTCCGTCCAAGTCACGTGATCCAAGGGGGACTTCAATGACCGCGATCGCCCGTTTCGCTCCAGGCTCGACGATCAGGCGAGCCGTCCTTGCAGTGCTTGCCGCGTTCAGTCTGGCGAGCTGCGGAATCAATAGCGTCCCGACCGCGGACGAGCAGGTCAATGCCGCCTGGGGGAACCTCCAGGCCGATTACCAGCGCCGCGCGGACCTGATCCCCAATCTCGTGGCGACGGTGAAGGGCTATGCCGCGCAGGAGAAGACTGTGCTGCTCGGCGTCACGCAGGCCCGGGCGGATGCGACTGCCGTGCACTTGAGTACTGCGGATCTCAGCGACCCGGCGAAGGTGCAGGCGTTCAACGACGCGCAGAGCCGGCTGACGCAGGCGATCATTCCGCTGCAGCGGCTTCAGGAGGCTTATCCCGACTTGAAGTCGAACCAGAACTTCCTCGCGCTCCAGGACCAGCTCGAGGGGACCGAGAACCGGATTGAGGTCTCGCGCCGCGATTATAACGAGGCGGTGCGGCAGTATAATACTTTGATCCGCACCTTCCCGACGGCCATCGGGGCGAAGATATTCTACGGCGCCAAGCCGAAGGTGCCGTTCGAAGCTGCAGCCGCCGCGCAGCAGGCGCCGACGGTAAGCTTCGGCAACGGCAGCTGAGGCTTCGATGACAACACTCTTCGTCACCCCCGCGAAAGCGGGGGTCCCGCTGGTCTCGAAAAGCAGAAGCGGGGCTCCCGCTTTCGCGAGAATGACGATGATGTGGTTGGTCGCCCTTCTCTTCGTCGCGGCGCCCGCGGCCGCTCAGACCTTCCCGGCGAACAACGGTTCGCCGGTGGTCGATCAGGCTGGAATCCTCACGCCTGAGCAGCAGCAAGACCTGACGTCCAAGGCGCAGGCGCTCTACGCCCAAACCGGCCGGGCGTTCGCCGTGGCGACGGTCAAGAGCCTCGAAGGCTATCCGGTCGACGATTATGCGTATCGCCTCGGCCGCGCGTGGGGATTGGGAGAAAAGGGCAAGGACAACGGGGTTCTGCTCCTCGTCGCGCCGACCGAGCACAAGGTCGACATTGCGACGGGCTACGGCGCCGGCGCCTACATGACCGATGCGATGTCGGGCATCATCATCCGCGAAGACATCCTGCCTCACTTCAAGCAGAACCCGCCAGACTATGGCGGGGGGATCGAGGCCGGCGCCGACGCGATCATCAAGCAGATGTCGTTGTCGCCCGACCAGGCCGAGAAGAACATCGCCGCTGCACAGCAGGCGCAGCGGCAGCGGCAGCATTCCAGTGGCGGCGGCCTTCCGCTGATCTTCTGGTTGATGATTTTCGGCTTCGTCGTGCTGTCCCATTTCCGCCGGGGTCACGGCCGCCGCTACCGCACGCGCTCGGGCGGGATTAGCCCGTGGGTCATGCTGTGGGGCCTCAACGCGCTGGGCCGCGGCTCGCGCGGATGGGGCGGAGGCAGCTGGGGCAGCGGAGGCGGCGGCTGGGGCGGCGGAGGCGGCGGTTTCGGCGGGTTCGGCGGCGGCTCGTTCGGCGGCGGCGGCGCGTCCGGATCGTGGTGAGCCGGCTTACCGACGCGGACCGGGAGAAGGTCGCCGCAGCGATCGCCAAGGCCGAGAGCACGACGGCGGGCGAGATCGTCGCCGTCGAGACGGCGATCAGCGACGCTTACCACGATGTCGCGCTCCATTGGGCGCTGGTCCCGCTGTTCGCGGTACTCGCATGGGCCGCGTGGCGGCCGACGGCGCTCGCGTCCTGTTACGATTTCCTGTTCGGCGGTTGGCAGCCCGACCCGACTCAAAGCCAGCTCCTTACGCTGCTGATGGTCGCCGCCGCCCTGGCGTTCACGATCGCGCTGCTGATCCTCAAATGGATGCCGCTCCGCCTGGTGCTGACGCCGGCCGCGACCAAGCACCGCCGCGTCCGCCGCCGGGCCATCGCGATCTTCCAGGCGGCTGCTGCCGGACGGACCACCGGGCGCACCGGCATCCTCATCTATTTGTCGCTCGCCGAACGGCGCGCGGAGATCATTGCCGACGAGGCAATCCTGAAGGTGACCGACGACCATGCCTGGGGCGAGGCGATGACCGCGCTCCTTGCCGACGTCAGGGAAGGCCGGATCGGCGACGGCATCGCGGCGGCGGTCGAACGCGTCGGCGCGGTACTGTCCGACCACTTCCCGCGTTCGGCACACGATCGCAACGAGATCCCCGACAAGCTGATCGAGCTGTGAACCTCGACGATTTGCCCCCGCCCGAAGTGATGTGGGCGGGCAAGTACGTGCGGGCCTTGAAGCGAGGTAAGTGGGAATATGCGAGCCGCACCAACAACATCGGCGCGGTCGTGATTCTCGCGGAATTCGAAGACAAGGTGATCCTGATCGATCAGCCGCGCGTGCCGCCCGATTGCCGCTGCGTGGAGCTTCCGGCCGGCCTCGTCGGCGACGAGAACCCGGATGCGACGCCCGAAACCACCGCGATCAAGGAGCTGGAGGAAGAGACGGGGTTCACGGCCGAGCGCATCGAGCGCCTAGGGACGTTCTACGCCTCCCCCGGCATGGTCTCGGAAGGGTTCACGCTGGTGCGGGCCCACGGCGTGCGGCGGATCGGCACCGGCGGCGGAGACGAGAGCGAGGACATCCGCGTGCATCTGGTGCCGCGCGCGGAAATCCCGAACTTCATCGAGCAGAAGCGCGCCGAAGGCTTCGGTGTCGATGTGAAGCTGCTGCTGTTTTTGAACTTCTGAGGACTCCGTCATGCTGAACTTGGTTCAGCATCCATGAACGCGACGGCACGCAATGCTCACGGGACAGTGTTCATAGACCCTGAAACAAGTTCAGGGTGACGCTTGTTGGACTCCCATGCCCCGGCTCGTGCACCTTTCCGACCTGCACTTCGGCGCCCACGACGAGCGGATGGTCGAAGCCGTCGAGCAGCGCATCGACGAGCTCAAGCCCGACCTCGTCGTCATCAGCGGCGACTTCACGCAGCGGGCGCGGACCGAGCAGTTCCGCGAGGCGTGCCAGTTTCTCGAACGCCTTCAGCGTGCCGGGCATGAAGTGCTCGGAGTCCCGGGCAATCATGACGTGCCGCTGTACGACGTGCTCCGGCGCTTCCTTTCGCCGCTGTCGCGCTATCGCCGCTTCATCGACGACAATCTGTGCCCCTTCGTCGAGCTTCCGGGCCTTGCAGTGCTGGGCATCAACACCGCGCGTTCGCTGACCTTCAAGGACGGGCGCATCAACCACGACCAGGTCGCCTTCATCCGCGACGTCTTCTCGCGCGCACCGAAGGATTCGTTTCGCGTGCTGGTCACCCATCATCCGCTGTTCGCACTCGAGGTCGCGGGCGATCTCGCCCCGGCGATCGGTCGACAGGAGCTTGCGCTCGACGCGATCCAGGAGGCGGGAGTGGACATGCTGCTCGCCGGGCACAACCACCATGCGTCGAGCCACAGCGCGAGCGACCTGGTGACGCGCGCCGGGCGCGCGCTGGTGGTGCAGGCGGGAACCGCGACCTCGACCCGGGTTCGCGAGCAGGAGCAGAGCTTCAACTGCATCGACGTCGCCGACGCTTCCGTCACGATCACCGTCAACGCCTGGGACGGGAACCGCTTCGTCGCTCAGGATGCGCAGCGTTACGCCTGGGCGGAAGGGCGCTGGCGCATCGCGCCTGCCCCGGAACCGGCGCACTGAGCTTGTGCCCGGCGGCGGCTGCCGACTAGAGCGGCCGCATGGCGCTCCCCGCGAACTTCGACATCGACGACTTCGTCCGCCGCGTACTTGCCGAGGACCTCGGGAGCGGCGGGGACGTGACGTCGAACGCGACGATTGCCGCCGATGCGCGCTTCACGGCGACGATGAATTGCCGCCAAGAGATTGTCGTCGCGGGGCTCGATCTCGCCGCCGCCTTCTTCCGCGCGCTTGACCCGGATGTGAGCATTCAGCTCGACGCCGAGGACGGCCAGCGCGTGGCGCACGGCACGACTCTGATGCGCGTTGCGGGCAACGCGCGCGCCATGCTCGCGGCCGAGCGCCCGGCGCTCAACACGCTCCAGCATCTCTCGGGCGTCGCCACCCTCACCCGCCGCTATGTCGACGCGATCGCCGGCACGGGCGCGGTCGTCCTCGACACCCGCAAGACGCTTCCCGGGCTGCGCGTGCTCGAAAAATATGCGGCGCGGATGGGCGGGGCCGAGAACCATCGCATGCGCCTCGATGACGGCGTGCTGATCAAGGACAACCATGTCGCCGTTGCCGGCGGGGTCGCCGAGGCGGTGCGCCGGGCGAAGGCGGCGAACACGGGGCTTCAGGTCCAGGTCGAGGTCGACCGAATCGATCAGATCCGACCGGCCCTCGACGCCGGTGCGGACCGGCTGCTGCTCGACAACATGGATCCTGCGATGCTCCGCGAGGCGATTGCGCTCGTCTCCGGGCGAGTGCCGCTCGAGGCTTCGGGCGGCGTGACGCTGGAGACGATCCGGTTCATCGCGGAGACCGGAGTCGACTACATTTCGGTGGGGCGCATCACGCAATCGGCACCGGCTGTCGATATCGGCCTCGATTACGCGATCAGTCGTTGAACCTACGCAACATTGTTCACTTTCGGGACAGGAAACGAGGCGCACGAGCGACGATGAGTCGGTCCGTGCGTTCGCTTCGGCCGACGCGTTTCGATCGAGGAGTATTTCGATGAAGAAGCTGATTGCTCTCGCGCTCTCCACCGCGATTATCGCGCTGCCGAGCGCCGCGAATGCCGAAGGACGGCATCACCATGACTCCAACTGGAGCGGCCGCAACTATTCGTACAACCACGATGGCGGCCGGCATTACCGCAACAATTATTACGGCTACCGCAATTACGGGTATGCCTATCCGCGCTATTCGTACCGCTACGCTTATCCGCGCACGCGCACCGTGATCTCGGTCGGCTATCCGGGTTACGGCTATTACGGCGGCTACGGCTACGGGTCTCCCTACGCCTACGGTTATCCGGCGTACGGCTATCCGGCATACGGCTATCCGGCGTACGGCTACGGTTATCCGACTGCGTACGGCTACGGTTATCCGGCCTACGGCTACGGCGGCTATTACGGCTGCGGCAACCCGGCGGCCGGCGCAGTCGCGGGCGGTCTTGCCGGCGCGGTTATCGGGAGCGCCGTGTCCGATCACGGTGGAATCCACCACACGCGCTACGGGTATCGCTATCGCGGCGGCAACGGTGCTGCCGGTGCGATCATCGGCGGCGTGCTGGGTGCGGCCGTCGGCAGCGCAGCGGCATCGGGCACCTGCTACTAGGCAAATCGCACGTCATGAATTGAGCGGGGTCCCGAACCATCGGGGCCTCGCTCTTTTTTTCGCGCATTGTTCACCAACGCGCCCTATATGTCGCGCGAAGGCGCGCGCGTGCGCCGGGGAGACGGAGTTTGTTCAAGGGCATCAAGCCCATTCTCTATGGCGGACGCGAGGTCTGGCCGCTGGTTGAAGGCGGCAAGGGCGTCAGCGCGACGAACCACGCGAGCTCGGGCGCTTGGGCGGCTGCCGGCGGCATTGGCACGGTCAGCGCGGTCAATGCCGACAGCTACGACCCCGAAGGGCGGATCATTCCGCAGGTCTATGAGGCACTGACGCGCCGCGACCGCCACGAGGAACTGGTTCGCTATGCGATCGACGGCGCGGTCGCGCAGGTCCAGCGCGCTTACGACATTGCGTCGGGCAAGGGCGCGATCAACATCAACGTGCTGTGGGAAATGGGCGGCGCGCAGCGCGTGCTCCATGGCGTTCTCGAGCGCACCAAGGGCCTTGTCACCGGCGTCACCTGCGGCGCGGGAATGCCGTACAAGCTGAGCGAGATCGCGGCATCCTACGGCGTCAACTACCTGCCGATCATCAGCTCGGCGCGCGCGTTCCGGGCGCTGTGGAAGCGCGCCTATCACAAGGCGGCGGAATGGCTCGCCGCGGTGGTGTACGAAGACCCGTGGCTCGCGGGCGGCCACAATGGCCTGTCGAATGCCGAGGACCCGCGCAAGCCGCAGGATCCCTACCCGCGCGTGAAAGAGTTGCGCGAGACGATGCGTGCCGAGGGAATCGCCGACAGTGTTCCGATCGTCATGGCGGGCGGCGTCTGGCGGCTCGACGAGTGGGAGAACTGGATCGACAACCCGGAACTTGGGCAGATCGTCTTCCAGTTCGGAACCCGCCCCCTGCTCACCCAGGAAAGCCCGATCCCGCCCGAGTGGAAGGCGCGGCTGATGACGCTCGAAGAGGGCGACGTCCTGCTGCACCGCTTCTCGCCGACCGGATTCTATTCGTCGGCGGTGCGCAACCCGTTCCTTCGCGAGCTCGAAGCCCGCAGCGAGCGCCAGATCGCCTACACCAAGGAGCCGATCGGCGATCACCATTTCCAGCTCGACGTGGGTGTGGGCACCAAGAAGAATTTCTGGGTGACCAAGGGCGATCTGATCCACGCCCGCGAATGGTATGCGCGCGGCTTCACCAACGCGATGAAGACACCCGACGATACGCTGATTTTCGTCAC
>JAICXO010000139.1 GCA_025980335.1 Sphingomonas sp.
GAGCCGATGTAGGTGCGGCGGTGACCACGGATCTCGGCTTCGTCTCGCACGCCGCCAAGTGACTGCCGAACGAACTCGCGCCCGGTTGCGCGGGCGATCGAGCGCCCGAGCGAGGTCTTGCCAACGCCCGGAGGGCCGACGAGGCACAGGATCGGGCCCTTGAGCTTGTTCGTTCGGGCCTGGACGGCGAGATATTCGACGATCCGGTCCTTGACCTTCTCGAGGCCGTAATGGTCCTCGTCGAGCACGCGCTGCGCTTCGGCGATGTCCTTCTTGAGCTTCGACTTCTTGCCCCACGGAAGACCGAGCAGCACGTCGAGATAATTGCGTGCGACGGTCGCCTCGGCCGACATCGGCGCCATGGCGCGAAGCTTCTTCAGCTCGGCGTTGGCGCGATTGCGAGCCTCCTTGCTAAGCCGCGTCTTGCGGATCTTTTCGGCGAGCTCGGCGAGCTCGTCGCCGCCCTCGTCGCTCTCGTTTCCGAGCTCGCGCTGGATCGCCTTCAGCTGCTCGTTGAGATAATATTCGCGCTGCGTCTTCTCCATCTGGCGCTTGACGCGGCTGCGAATCTTCTTCTCGACCTGGAGCACGCCGAGTTCGCCCTCCATGAAGGCGAACACCATCTCCATGCGGCGCGCAGGGTTGAGCTCCCCGAGCAGCGCCTGCTTGTCGGCGACCTTGATCGACAGGTTCGACGCGACCGCGTCCGCGAGCACCGACGGATCCTCGATCTCCGACAACTGGATTCCGGTCTCGGGCGGAAGCCTCTTGTTGAGCTTGGCGTAATTCTCGAACTGGTCGACGACCGAACGCATCAGCGCCTGCGCTTCGGGAGCGTCCGTCGGCTCTTCCTCGACCTCTTCGATTTCCGCGACCATGTAGCCGTCGCGATCGACCAGGTCGACGAGGCGCGCACGCTTCACGCCTTCGACCAGCACGCGCACCGTTCCGTCGGGCAGCTTCAGCAGCTGCATGGCGGTCGCGATGACGCCGAGATCGTAGAGCGCGTCGCGGTCCGGGTCGTCCTCGCCGGGGTCGAGCTGGGCGACCAGGAACAGTTCCTTGTCAGCGGCCATCGCCGCCTCGAGGGCGGCGACGGACTTCTCGCGCCCGACGAACAGCGGGACGATTCGGTGCGGGAAGACGACGATGTCGCGAAGCGGCAGGATCGGGAGAAAGCGAGTCATGGGCGAGTATATGGGCTGCACCATCCTGCGGCGCAACAAAGGCAGGAACATCCGCGCGCACCCGCTCGCTTAAGCAATCTCGGGTGTGAAGGAGCAGCGATGGACGACGACAAAAAGGCGATCAGCAACGGACCGAATGACCGCCCGATCAACGAGACGATTGCCGGCACAGGACCCGGAATCGCGGACGACAGCCTGGCTCCGGGCGAGGACGAAATCCTCGAAGGCCCGAGCGACCAGCAGGTCGAGGAAATGGCCGAACGGCTTCACTCCCCCACGGCAGAGAAGGACACGCTTCCGCTGGAAGGTGAATGAAACAAGGCTGTTTGAACCTGCCGATTCTGTCGCGGTTCAGTTTTGGCTGCTACCATGCAGCTGTGAACATTCGCTATTCGCTTCTCGCGCTCGGCGCGCTGTCGCTTTCCGCAGCCGCGTCGGCCCAGTACTGGCCCGCGCCCCCGCCCGCCGCAGCGCCCTATCCGCGTGCGGTCCCGCCCTACCCGGCAGTTCCACCTGCGGCCGCGCAGGTGCAGCAGCGCGCGCCGGTTGCCGAGCCATGGATGGCACAGCCGATGCCGGTTCCGTCGGGGGAGCCGTGGCAGTCGCCGATCGCGCAGTCGAACAAGGGTGCCGCGCTCGAGCCGATCGATCTGCCGCCGGCGATCGAGCAGGGTGTCGACATGATCTACATCGACGAGGCGCTCGTTCCCAAGGCGGTGCACCACGAGGGCTTCCTGGCGGAGATGTCCGACGCCGCGTGGAGCGCCGCGCCGGTCGACCTCTTCACCTCGGTCAACCCGATCTACACCGACCTTCGCCGCGGCCTGGTCAAATACCAACAGAGCTGGGGCAGCTTGCCGCAGACCCAGATCCCGGACGGGCCGACGCTCAAGGCGGGCTCTACCGGTGACCGCGTGGCGCTGCTGCGGACGCGGCTCGGGCTGCCGGACGGCACCAGCTACGACGCAGCGCTCGCGGCCAAGGTCAAGGACTTCCAGGCCGTTCACGGCCTCGATGACGACGGCATTGCAGGCGCGGGAACGATCGCCGCGCTGAACCGCGGCGCCGATTATTACGAGCAGCTGATCATCATCAACATGGAGCGTGCGAAGCGGCTTCCTGCCCCCGAGGAACAGCCCAAATATCTGCTCGTCGATGCCGGCGATGCGCGCCTGTCGATGTGGGAGAACGGCAAGAAGGTCGACGAGATGAAAGTCATCGTCGGCAAGTCCGAGACCGCGACGCCGATGATGGCCGCCTACATCAAATATGCGAGCGTGAACCCCTATTGGAACGTGCCGCCCGATCTGGTGAAGAACCTCATCGCGCCGCGGGTGGTCGCACAGGGCGTCAGCTATCTGACCATTCGCGAATATCAGGTGATGACCGACTATTCGGACGATGCGAAGCTGATCGATCCCAACGATGTCGACTGGAAGGCGGTCGCCGCGGGCACGCAGGAAGTCCGGCTTCGGCGGCTTCCGAGCCCCGCCAATTCGATGGGCATGATGAAGTTCATGCTTCCTAATTACTTCGGCATCTATCTCCATGACTCGCCGGAGAAAGATCATTTCGCCAAGAACGAGCTGTGGATCAGCAACGGCTGCGTTCGGCTCGAGGATTACAAGCGCGTCGCGAAGTTCCTGTTCGATGGCACCATCCCCAAGGGCAGGGACCCGAAGGTCGAGCAGGAAGTCGACCTGCCGCAGCCGATCCCGGTCTACATGACCTATCTGACGGTTCAGCCGACCGCCGGCGGCGTGCAGTTCCTTCAGGATCATTACGGGCGCGACGCCCACCTGATGGAGCGCTACGGCGCGCAGCTATTGGCAGCGGTGCACGGTCACTAGGCAGCGGCAGCTTGAATTCGGGTGCGTGCCGGCTAGCCTGCGGGCATGTTCCGGCCTTACCCGATCAGTCTCCTTCAATTCGGCGTCTTCTGGGTTGCGGTCGCTATCGGCGCCGTCGCGCTGATCAGCGCCCTTGTGCGCAACCGCGAGGGCAGTGATTCGGCGAAGAAGAGCCGCGTTTCGACTGCGGGTATTGTCCTCCAGGCCGTCGGATTTGCCGCTGCCGCCTTCGGTCCGGTCCGGCTCGAGGTTCCGTGGTTGGCGTTTTCGTCAATCGCCTGCACAGGATTGGTGGCGCTGCTCGGAGGCGCGGCGATCGCCATTTTCGTGGCCTCAACCAAGGCGATGGGACGGAACTGGAGCGTGGTCGCGCGGATGCGCTCGGACCATCAGCTGGTACGCAGCGGTCCGTTCGCGGTGGTGCGACACCCGATCTATCTCGCTTTGCTTCTGTACATGCTGAGCCTGGCGATCGCGTTCGGCCACTTCGCCAATTTGCTGATCGCGCTGCCGTTCTACTGCGCGGGAACGGCCATTCGGATTGGCGAAGAGGAGAAGCTGCTGCGGGCGCAGTTCGGCGCAGACCATGCGCGCTACGTGCGCGAGGTGCCTGCCTTCATTCCGCTGATTCGCTGAACTCGACCGTCAGGCGGCGTCGTCGGCCTTCTCCTGGGACGCATAGACCCGGACGGGTTCCTTGGTGCCGAGGACCACTTCCTTGTCGATATGCACCTCGTCGACTCCGTCCATCGACGGCAGGTCGAACATCGTGTCGAGCAGGATTCCCTCGAGGATCGATCGGAGGCCCCGCGCGCCGGTCTTCCGCTCGATCGCCTTGACCGCGATCGAATGGAGCGCGTCATCGGTGAACTCGAGCTGGACATCCTCCATGTCGAACAGCTTGGCGTACTGCTTGACCAGCGCGTTCTTCGGCTCGACCAGGATCTTGACCAGCGCAGTCTCGTCGAGGTCGAGCAAGGTCGCGATCACCGGGAGACGGCCGACGAATTCGGGAATGAGGCCGAACTTCAGCAGGTCCTCCGGCTCGCAATGCTGGAGGATCTCGCCGGTCTTGCGCTCGTCGGGCGCGACCACATGGGCACCGAAACCCATCGACTTGCCCTGCATGCGGTCGGAAATGATCTTCTCGAGGCCCGCGAAGGCGCCGCCGCAGATGAACAGGATGTTCGTCGTGTCGACCTGAAGGAATTCCTGCTGCGGGTGCTTGCGGCCGCCCTGCGGAGGCACGGAGGCAACAGTGCCTTCCATGATCTTGAGGAGAGCCTGCTGCACAC
>JAICXO010000015.1 GCA_025980335.1 Sphingomonas sp.
GATACGCCCGAGACCGAAATCGACGCGCATGTTTCGGAAAGCGGTCGTTACGTCAGCTTCGTCCGCGACCAGAACCTCTACGCCATCGACCTCTCAACCGGGACCGAGCGTCCGCTGACGACCGAGGGAAAGGGCACCGTCACCTGCGGGACCGCCGAGTTCGTCGCGCAGGAGGAAATGGACCGGCGCACCGGCACCTGGTGGGCGCCGGGCGACAGCCGGGTCGCGGTCGAATGCTATAATGAATCCAACGTCCAAGTCGTCACCCGCGCGGCGATCGGCGCGAACGGGACGGAGACCTACGATCAACGCTACCCTGCTGCGGGAACGCCGAACGTCGTCGTCACGCTGTGGCTGATGAACCCGGATGGGAGCGGGCGCGCGAAAGTCGACCTCGGATCCAATCCCGACATCTATCTCGCGCGAGTCCACTGGTCGAAGGACGGGCGCACCTTATTCGTCCAGCGCGAGAGCCGCGACCAGCAACGGCTCGACTTGCTCGCCGTCGATCCGGCGACTGGCGCAAGCCGGCCGGTGCTGACCGAGACATCGAAAACCTGGATCAACCTCAACAACGACTTCCATCCGCTGGCGGACGGCAGCTTCATCTGGGGCTCGGAACGGACCGGCTTCCATCATCTGTACCGCTGGGCGGACGGCCAGCTGACGCCGATCACGCATGGCGACTGGGTGATGACGGGACTCGTCGGCGCCGACGAGCCGCACCACCGTCTGTTCTTCACTGGCAACAAGGACGGCGTGCTCGAGCAGCACGTCTATTCCGTCGATTATCTGAATCCGGGCGAGCCGCGGCGTCTGACCGAGTCCGGGTACTGGAACGATGCCGTCATGGACAAGGCGGGCACGCGCCTGCTCATCACCCGCTCATCGCCCGATCAGCCGCCGCAGGTCTATCTGGCGGACGAGGGCGGCAATCGCATCGCGTGGGTCGAGGAGAACAAGCTCGACTCGTCGCACCCTTACGCCCCGTACATGGCGGCGCATCGCGAAATCCGGTTCGGAACCCTCAAGGCCGCGGACGGAAGCACGCTCTACTGGGAGATGATCACGCCGCCGCTGAAGAAGGGCAAGAAGTACCCGGTCTTCTTCGAACATTACGGCGGCCCCGGAACGGGCCAGCAGGTGACTCGCGCCTGGGCCTCACCGATGCGCCAGTACTGGGTCAGCAAGGGCTGGATCTATTTCCAGATCGACAACCGCGGCTCCTTCAACCGCGGCAAGGCGTTCGAGGACCAGATCTATCACGCGATGGGCACGGTCGAGGTCCAGGACCAGGCGACCGCCGCCCGGTGGCTACAGAAGCAGCCCTATGTCGATCCCGCGAGGATCGCGGTCTCGGGCTGGTCCTACGGCGGATACATGAGCCTTAAAATGCTCGAGGCGGCGCCGAAGGGGCTGTACGCGGCCGGTGTCGTCGGCGCGCCTGTGACCAAATGGGAACTCTACGACACCCATTATACCGAGCGGTACCTCGGCAATCCGGCCGTCGATCCGAAACCCTATGAAACTTCCGACGCCCTTGCTGGCGCCGTGAACATCCAGGAGCCGTTCCTGCTCCTCCACGGCATGTCGGACGACAATGTCATCTTCGAGAATTCATCGATGCTCGCCGACGAGCTCCAGCAGGCGGACCGTCCGTTCGACATGATGTTCTACGTCGGCCAAACCCATCACATCGCGGGCGAGGGCCGCCAGGCGCACGTCCAGAACACGATCGAGCGCTTCCTCGACGAGAAGGTGCTCGGGAAATGAGATACTCCCCTCGCTTCCAGCGAGGGTTATTAAGCGCCTTGCCTTTCGCTCGCCGGAATCGCCTGCCGATCAATCAGCCGCGTGTAGAGGTGCCACGTCGAGTAGCCGAGCCATGGCAGAACCAGGGCGAGGCCCACGAACAGCGGGATCGAGCCGAGCACCAGCAAGACGCCGACGACGATCCCCCAGCGAACCATCTCGCTTTTGTTCGCGTGGGTCGCGCGCCATGACGCCGAGACCGCTTCGGCCGCGCTGACATCGCAGTCGACCAGCATCGGTAGCGACACGACGCTGAGCGCAAGCACGAACCAGCCGAAGATCGCGCCGACGACCACGCCCGAGGCGATCAGCGCCCACCCGCGCGGCGTCGTGAAGACCATCGACAGGAACCCGCCGATTGATGTCGGCGCCGCCCAGCCGAAGATGAGCGCATAAAGCACCCCTGCGGCAAGCAGCCATCCGAGAAAGATCAGCAGGAGCAGTCCGGCGACCATTCCCATGTCGTCAATCGATGGCCGCTTCCGCACATCGATGAAATTGTACCAGTGGACTTCCTCTCCGTTCTCGCGCCGCCGGGCGAGTTCGTAGAAGCCCACCGCCGCAACCGGACCTAAAAGCGCGACGCCAGCAACGACCGGCAAGAAGAAAGGCATCAGCGGCGCGCTGGTCGTCATCACGACGGCGGCGAGGCCGATCAGCGTGTAGATGAGTCCCGCGAACACGAGGTCACCGCGCAGGTCGCCGAAGTCCTCCCACCCTTGCCTCAGCGAGAAACGAAGATCTTCGTCAGTGATGGTGCGGACGGGAATTGGCCGGGTCGGTGCGCGCCCTGGGGCAGCGGACATCGTCTGGGTCGCCATGACACCTCCTCTTCATCGGGTGCCGTCCGGCGCAAAGGCGCGCCGGGCGCCTGTTCGGAGCCATAGCACAATCGGTCCGAGTCGGTCAGAGGTTCACGTGAGCGATCGCGACAGTCTCGTCCGGCGTATATTGCGGCTCGGCGAAACTGGGGCGGCCCGCGACGAGCGGAGCCGCACTGGCGGGCAAGCCGTTGCGCGAACCGACGATGGTGAAAGGCACCGGTTTGGCGCTGTAGAGGTCGATCGCCAGCTCCATTCCGTCGCAGCTTCGGCCGCTGCAGGTAATCGTGAACTTCCCGCCGGAATCCTCGCTCGCCATCGAGCGGACGAAGTCCGGAACGCCCGCAGTCCGGATGTGGGCTTCCGCCGGCGCGATCAGCGCGAGCCGCTCGGCGCCGTTCGCGTTCAGGCGGATCCGGACCCTGCGCTCATTGCCGTTCACGAGCGAGTCGAGAAGCTGCGCGGACGGCGGTTGCACTGCCGCATCCTCGGGAGCCGGCGCGAGCCAGCGCACGCGTTCGGAAAACGGCAGCTTGCCTTCGTGCCAGTGGCCGATGCGCTGATAGGCTTTTGGCAAGGGCGCGCCGTCGTTGAGCACCGACCAATGGCTTCGGCGCCCGGGAAATTCCGTCACATGCTCGATCGTGAAGCGCTGCTCGCGGTCGGCGGAGTAGGCCGGAGCGGCTGCAGCGACGACCCAGCCGATCAGCGCGATCGCTGCCGACCCGGCGAGCACGAAGCTCCGGTCGGCACGCGTGAATAGGCCGTGCACCTCGACCAGCGCAGGCGTGATCATGATCGCGGCTATAGGCGCGGCGACCCACAGCGGTCCGGGACTGAACAGCTCCTCCAGAAGCGCCAGCATCTCGCCCCACGTGAGATAGAGGACGGCGAGTCCGAGCAGTCCGCCGATCGCTCCTGCCGGGCGCCACCATTTCGAAAAGGCAACGCCGATCAGCACGACGACTGGCGGGGCGAGGAAATAGATGATCCCTCCCGGCGCTGCGAGCGCGAGCAATGCTCCCAAGAGCAGGAATATGAGCCAATAGCCGACGCGCAGCCTGTCGCGTGCTGCCGGTCTGCCCAACGTCTGCAGCGCGAAGAGCGCTCCGAGCAGGACCGTCGCGTAGATGGCGCCGAAGCTCAGCTCCGGATGCGCTCGCCAGTAGGTTCCGTCGAGCAACGCACCGACGATCACCGTCGCCAGCCACCCGGCCATGCTCCCGGCGACGATCGCCCCAACAGGCGCAGCAAGACCTCGGCCGTAAGCGCCCCGACGCCCAACCAGAAATGCGAATGCAAGGATCAGCAAACCGAAGACGATCATGCCCACCGACATCGGCATCTGGACGAACCAGCGACCGAGCACATCCATGAAGATGCGCTGCCCGCTTGCGTGCGGCACGCCTGACGCAAGCTCGGTCGAGACGGCGAGCGCCTGGTCCCCCATGTGCTGCAGGCTGCGCGGGTCGAGCGCTGTAATGTTGTCGCCGGGACTGTGATAGCGGGTCTCGTTCCCCGCCATTGCAAAGTTGAGCGCCAACCATCCGCGCTCGTTGTACGTGGTGACATCCGTGTCGTTCGGCAGCAGGTGGTAGACGTCGGTCGAGAGGCTGCTGGCGTAGGGTCGATCGACTGCGCTCGCGAAAGCGGCGATTGCGGCCGCATTGGGCCGGCTCGTTTCGAACATCGCGACGGGACCGGCGACACCGCGCGCTTCGAAGTTGAGCACGCTGTCCACATCGCGGCTGAGCGGATCGGCGAGGAAGGCGCGCGCGCCGATGAGCCCGAGCTCCTCGCCCTCGTTGAAGAGGATCAGAACCGGGCGTTGAAGCGGGCGATTCTTCAGGATGGAGCCGACCTCGAGCAGCGTCGCAACGCCAACGCCGTCGTCCGATGCGCCCGGACCCACGGGCACGCTGTCGTAATGCGCGCTCAGCAGCAACGCCTTTCCGCTGCGGGGCCCGAGGACGGCGATCACGTTGCGGACGCGGGCACAGGCGACCAGCCGCGCCTTCTGGAAGTCGTTGCACGCGACCTGGTCCCGCACGATCGGATTGAGTCCCATCTGCTGTAGCGTTGCGACGAGCCGCGCGCGGACAGCATCGTCAGCGCTGCTGTCGGCTGGATGGGGCCGCTGGTCGCCCAAGATGAAGGCGAGCCGCGCCTTCGCTCGATTCGCGTCGAACTGGCCCGCACCGTCGTGAACCGCGGGCACCGAGACCAGCAGCGACTTCGCCGCCATTGCGACGAGGATGAGAATGACGACGCCAAGCGCCAGCAATGTGTTGCGCCGCATGAAGCCCCCTTGCCCGCGCCGGATGCGGAGCCATATCGCGTCAGGCCGCCGCTTGCGATAGGCGCGGCAGGCTAGAGCTCTGGAGTGAACGAACATGGGTTATCGGGTCGCGGTGGTCGGAGCGACGGGCAATGTCGGGCGCGAGATGCTCAACATCCTCGCCGAGCGGCAATTTCCGTTGGACGAAGTGGCCGCGCTCGCCTCATCGCGCTCGACCGGCGATGTCATCGATTTCGGCGACAGCGGCGAGGAGCTGCGCGTCCGTAACCTTGAGCATTTCGACTTCAGCGGCTGGGACATGGCGCTCTTCAGCGCGGGCGCTTCGGTCAGCCTGCAATACGCGCCGATTGCGGCAGGGCAGGGCTGCACGGTGATCGACAACAGCTCCGCGTTCCGGATGGACCCCGACGTGCCGCTGATCGTGCCCGAAGTGAACTCGGAAGCGCTCGCCGGCTATGCCCGCAAGAACATCATAGCTAACCCCAATTGCTCGACCGCCCAGCTGGTCGTTGCTTTGAAGCCGCTCCACGAAGCGGCAAAGATCAAGCGGGTGGTCGTCGCGACTTATCAATCAGTGTCGGGCGCCGGGAAGCGCGGAATGGACGAGCTGTTCGAGCAATCGCGCAACATCTTCGTCGGCGATTCGAACGAGCCGCAATTCTTCACCAAGCAGATCGCCTTCAACGTCATTCCGCACATAGACACGTTCCTCGACGACGGCTCGACCAAGGAGGAATGGAAGATGGTGGTCGAGACGAAGAAGATCCTCGATCCTTCGATCAAGCTCACGGCGACATGCGTGCGGGTGCCGGTGTTCGTCGGCCATTCGGAAGCGGTGAACATCGAGTTCGAGAACGAGATTTCGGCCGACGAAGCGCGCGACCTTCTGCGCGAGGCGCCTGGAGTGATGGTCGTCGATAAGCGCGAAGACGGCGGCTATGTGACGCCGGTCGAAGCGGTCGGCGAATATGCGACCTACGTCAGCCGAATCCGCGAGGACCCGACGGTCGAGAACGGCCTCAACCTGTGGATCGTCAGCGACAATTTGCGCAAGGGCGCAGCGCTCAACGCCGTCCAGATCGCCGAGCTGCTCGGCCGCAAGCATCTGCAAAAAGCGGCATAGTCCGCAGGGTACAGCCGACTCACGGCATGTCGGACCAATGCCGCAGCAGGTTCTGCTGCACGAGCTGCAGCCGGCCGAAATTATCCGGGTCCATTTTCAGCCCTTCGAGCGCTGCGACCTCGTTCAGCTCGTAGAGCATGTTGCGCCGGAACGGGTCCTGGATACGGCTCTGGATGAAGGTGATTGCCACCAGCCGCTCGCCGCGGCTGACCGGCACGACCTGATGCAATGAATCGGACGGATAGACGATCGCCTGTCCCGGCGGCAGCTTGAACTTGAGCTCGGCATCGCCGAGCCGCACGAGGAGCTCGCCGCCTTCGTAATCCTTCGGGTCGTTGAGGAAGATGGTGCACGACAGGTCGCTTCGGATCGTCGCGCCGGGGAGCTGGATGAAAGCGGCGTCGGCGTGCGCGCCATATTTCATGCTCGGCTTGTACCGCGTCATCATCGGTGGAGCCATCGACACCGGGAATGCGAACTCCATGAACTCCGCCGAGCGGAGCATCGCGTTGCGCAGCAGCTCCGAGCTCTTCTGATAGGCGCCGGGGTCGTGCAATTGTTCGTTCTGCTTGGCCTTGTTGTGCGGGTTGGAAATGCGGCCGTCGACGAATGGCGTGCTTGCGGCGATCCTGCGGCATTCCGCGATTTCACCGTCGGTCAGGATTTGCAGCACCCGGTACATCAGCCCTCCCCGGCGCGCGCGACCACCCGCGCGAGCAGCGGCGACTTTTCAGCCGCGGCGGCGATCATGGCAAGCGCCCCGTCGATCTCGCGACCGTTGCGCGATTCCGATTCCGCAATGATGTCGCGGCGAAGCGCGGGCGAATATTCATATTCGAGTGCCTTCGAGTAGCGCGTCATCAACGGACCGCCGACGATTGCCTGCAGCCGCGCCGCGTCGGCCGTGAACCCGAAGAAATCGGCGATCCGCGCAAGCTCGCTTTCCATCCGACCGAGCATCAGGTCGAAGTCGGCCCAGGCGATCTTGCGGTCCTTCATCTGCTCTGCAACGGTTTCGAGGGTCGCCATCTCGGACGCCCAGCCGATGGCCGCGAGTTCCGCTTCGTTGCGGGCTTGCGGCAGGTCGATGCCGAGGAGCTTCAGGGTGGCATTCCGCATCGGTGCGCGGCCGTGCATTTCCCTGATGCTGTTCGGCCCTGCCAGGATATTGCCGACATAGTTGCGTACGCCCGCATAGATGAACAGCGCGCGCTCGCCGGGAGGGACGAGCGCAGGCGCGATTCCGCTGACGAAGCTGGTCGCCTTGACGCAGGCCGTCTGGTCGGTGGCGAAGGTGCGCGACATCAGCCGGGTTGTCGGCGCTGCGTAGGGATGGCGAAGCTCGGGCGGGATGTTCCTCAGGTCGCGAAGGAACCGCGGCTCGCGAAGCGCGAGCACCCCTTCGAGCTCGCCCAGCAGGCGTGAAACGAGCGTCGAACCGACATGACCGATGTGAAAGATCCACCGCGCGTCCGAGCGCATGTCCTCGCGAACTGCTGCTTCCACCTGCGGCCATGGCACGGCCTCGGCGTCGACCGGCGATTGCAGAAGCCGATCGTCGAGAAAGCTCGCCTCGCGGTAGCTTTCCGAGGACATCGCAACGAAGCGGACGATCCCTCGAGCGGGGTCGAGCGCCTGGGCGAGCCAGGTCGCATCGCGGCCGATGTCTTCGGGCGTGGGAGCGCTGGACATGCCGCCCCTTAGCCGCGCAAAGCGCATCCCTCCAAGGGAGCACGTGAATGAACAACTCCGAGGCGGCCGTCCACTTCTGGAAGGCGTCGGACGGCGTCGAGCTTGCCTGGCACGAGCTGGGGCACGGCAGGCCCGTGATCCTGCTCCACGGCCTCTTCTCCGATGCGTACATGAACTGGATCAAGTTCGGGAATGCCGCGCGGATTGCGGATGCGGGCTTTCGCGTCATCATGCCCGACCTGCGGGCGCACGGGCAAAGCGGGAAGCCGCACGGCGAGGCTTACTATCCGCGCGGGGTGCTCGCTCGCGATTTGCGCGAGCTGGTTGCGCTGCTCGGCCTCACCGAGTTCGACCTCGGCGGTTTCTCGCTCGGCGCCCGGACGACGGTCGAGGCGGTCGGCGAGGGGCTGCGGCCGCGGCGGGCAGTGCTCGGGGGCGCGGGGCTTGAAGGACTCCGGAACTGGAAGAAGCGCAAGACCTTCTTCCTTGAGGCAATTGCATTGTTCGACACGGTGCAGCGCGACGACCCGCACTGGCTTTCGATCCAGTTCATGAAGAGCCAAGGCGTCGACCGCGTCGCCGCGGCGCAGCTCCTCGAAAGCTTCGAGGACGCGTTCATGACCTGGCTCGAGGCATTCACCATGCCGACGCTGGTCGTCTGCGGAAGCGAGGACGACGACAACGGCTCGGCCGAGGAGCTCGCCAATGTCCTCCCCAACGCGATCTTCGAGGAAGTCCCCGGCACGCACATGAGCTCGGTGACCAAGCCCCAGCTCGGCGAAGCGATCGCGCAGTTCCTCGCGGCGGACGACGGCAATTGAAAAAGGGCGCCGGTTGGGGCGCCCCTTCCATTGTCCGAGCGGTGACGCGATTACAGGGTCAGCGTATCGACTTCGATGACGCCGATTTCGTCCGATCCGCGGTTGCCCTTGCTGGCCGATCCGCGGCTGCTCGACGTCGAACCGCCGGTGCCTGTGCGCGAAGCCGACGATCCGCGGGTCGAGCCGCTGGAAGTCGAGCGGGCGCCGGATGACCGGCCGGTCGAACCGCGCGAGCCCATTTGCGAACTGGCCGAACCCGAGCTGCTGCTGCCTTCCATATTGTCGCTCGTGCCGCTGCCGGAGGTCATGCTCTCGGTCCATTGGCCGATCTGGTCGCTGATGTTGCTCAGCTGATTGCTGATCTGATTGCGCTTCGACCACAGGAACAGCCCTGCAGCGGCGGCACCGGCGGCAGCCGCGGCGGCGGCAAGCGGCCGCTCGCGCACTAGCTCGGTGACGCCCCATTCGTCGTTGCGATTGCTTCGACCGCGATTATTGTCTCTCGGCATAAAAATTCCTCCTCGGGTTCGTTTCGCTCTCAATCCAATACAACGATTGAAAGCGCCCGCCGTTCGCCCCGGAGGAGCGGTCAGCGGCGAGGAGAGGCGTGACAGCGGCCAGCCGTCGCGCCTGGACGTTCAGGCGGTGGCGAGCTGGTCGAGCATGTTCTCCGCGCTCGACGCGCGATATTCGCCCGGCGCCTCGACATTGAGCTGCTCGACGATGCCGTCGTCGACGATCATCGAGTAACGCTGCGAGCGCTTGCCCATGCCGAACTTGCTCGCGTCCATGCCGAGCCCGATCGCATCGGCGAACTGGCCGTTGCCGTCGGCGATCATGGTGATGTCCTCGCTTCCGTCGCGCTGTCCCCAGGCGGCCATCACGAACGGGTCGTTGACCGAGATGCACGCGATCTCGTCGACGCCCCGGCTTTTGAGGTCGTCGGCCTTGTCGACGTAGGACGGCAGGTGCCGCGCCGAGCAGGTCGGCGTGAACGCGCCGGGGACCGCGAACAAGGCGACTCTCTTGCCCTTGAAGAACTCGCTCGTCGTAGTCGGCTTCGGCCCGTCGGCCGTGGCGATCGTGATCGGGACGTCGGGCAAGCGGTCGCCCACCTGGATGGTCATCAACAGTCTCCTTCGCGTCAGGCGAAGCGGCAGATAGGCCCGCCGTACCGCCGCCTCAAGCCTGTCGTGAGCGACGCCTCAAGCGGCGTCGAATGGCCTTGCCCGCCGCGCGGCTGCGTCCCATTGTCGCGCCAATGGCCGAACAGCCGAGTTTCCTGTCCGGCAAGCTGTTGCTTGCAATGCCCGGCATGTCCGACCCGCGGTTCGAGCGCGCGGTGATCGCGATGTGCATCCACGACGAGAACGGCGCGGTCGGGATCGGGATCGGCCACAAGCGTGCCGGAATCAGCTTCCGCGGGCTGCTTCGCCAGCTCGACATCGATCCGGGCGAAGCCCCCGATCGGGCGGTGCACCACGGCGGGCCGGTCGAGCCCGGGCGCGGGTTCATCCTCCATTCGACCGACTGGGGCGGGCAGGACAGCGTCCAGGTCAACGGCGAGAAGGGCGCGCTGTTCGGAATGACCGGAACCATCGACGTGCTGAGGGCGATTGCCGAAGGCAGAGGGCCGTCGCGGTGGATCGCCGCGCTCGGCTATGCCGGCTGGGGCGAGGGACAGCTCGACGGCGAAATGACCCGCCACGGCTGGTTCGCCGCACATACCGATCCGGATATCCTGTTCGACACGCCGACCGACGAGCGCTGGGCCGCCGCGTTCAAGGCCGAAGGGATCGATCCGCGGCTGCTGACGAGCGAGACCGGCGCGGCCTGAGCGGACGATTCCGACAGGTGCGATTCCGAATCGGGGGGTTGTCGGAAGTGTCGGAATCGAATCGGGAGCTGCCCTGCGAAACGCAGCGATTGCAGCAGCCTTTCGCGCGCGTGCGGGGGGCTGCGGCAAGAGGTCCACGCGAAGGCGCGAAGGCGCTAAGCAAGGATCGGCGGAGCCCATCCGCCAGTCCATGACTCAATCGGCGGGCTGTAGGACAGGGTTTTTTAGGCTCAGCCGGCCGCGCCCGAGCGCTGCTGGTTGAGGCGGAACAGCCGCGCGAGGATTTCGTCGTCGCTCAGCCCCTGTCCTGAGCCTGTCGAAGGGACGCCCGCGCGCCAGTCGTCGCCCCAGCCGTAGGCCTCGGCAACGGCTTCATCGAGCGCCCGATGCGCATTGTCGAGCCAGGCCGGCCGCGCGTTGTAGAGGTTGGTGAGCGTGCGCTTCTTGAGCTCCTTCGCCGCGTCCTCGTCTTTCGGGAGGATGCGGTCGGGATAGCCGGGCACGACCTCCGGCTCGCGCACGACGAGGTCGGGCGGGTTGAGCCAGTTCTCGCGGAGTTCGTTCAGCCGCGCCGCGGCGTCGGCGACCGCCTGCGCGCGCGGGTCGTCGGCGTAATCGGCGGCAGGGATGTCGGGCGTCAGGCCGTCGGGGAAGGGGAAGGTCTCGAAAGTGGTCGAGGGCGTGTAGCGCGGCCGGTCCTCCAGTGACGTGCCCATCCGAAGCGCCCAGAGCTCGTGGAAGCGCGAGTGGAGGATGCCGAACGTCGTGTCGTCGTCGCGTGCGAATACGATTAATTGGCAGTCAGGCAACGCTGACGCGTCCAACCAAGCGAACAAGCGGAACTTCGCTACTCGTGGCGTGCAGATATACCGGGTGAGACCAGCTAGAGCTTGGCGCATTTCCGCGCGGGGGCGTTGATGTAGCCACCACCCTTCCAGCGAGCGAGTTTCGCGTCCCCTCAGAGGCGGCTTATTTTCCTTTGTTCGCGCCTCATTCTCCTTCTCGAATGCCGATTGGAGATGCTGGAACGGCGTTTCGAAGAGCGCGGCGTCGCCCTCGCTCAGTTCGGTCCCGAAGTCGATGATCCAGTGCCCAGCAGGTCTTCGAGTAATATCCAGCCCGTTGCACCATGGCCGAAGCACAGTCGCGTTCTTTGCCCCATTCGGATTCGCGGCAAGCCGGAGCCAATCCCGAGCAGTTTCAGCTGAGACATCAAAAGGTCCGGTCTTAATCGTGCCCTGGTACGAAACGTGCTGATTGGGCGGCAACATATCGGCCTTTGTAAGGTCGACGGATTCGCGGCCGGCAGTAAGATCGGGCAAGACTGAATCGACGGGCGTCCCGTCCAGCTCGGCACTGCCATGCTTCACATCGAAGCACACTAGCGAAACTCGAACCGCCGCGCCCTCGACGGTCCATTCCTCGTCACTCCACGCCTCAAAGATGCGGCCATTTTCGACGATGACCCTCAGCACATCCCGGTTGGCACCGCCGCGTATACTGTTTGTGGCAACCAGACCCGCTCTTACCGCGCGGCCGCTGACGATCATCGCCCACGCCTTGGCGAACCAGTAGCAGACGAGATCGACCCCGCCCGGCACTTCGGGCCACGCCTTGCGCAAGGCCAGCGTATAATCCTCGCCCAGGTCGCGGATCATCTTCTTGTTGCCCAGAAACGGCGGGTTGCCGATGATCACGTCGGCCTCGGGCCATTCGGCGCGGGTGGGAACTGATCCTCCCCCGAACGGGGAGGATGAGCGGGTCGGGACTGCCCCCAGCAGTCCCGCATTCCGCTCATCCGCGCCAGCGGCTGACGGAGGGGGCCCACGGTCGGGCTGCTTGCCAGCGCCGTGTTCCTGCTCAATGCGTGCGCCCCCTCCACCACTCGGCTGCGCCGAGCGGTCCCCCTCCCCGTTCCGGGGAGGATTGAAAGAGAGCACCGCATCGCGGCACTCGATCGTGTCGAGCGAGCGTAGAATCGGGTTCCGCGCTGCCTCGAAGCCGTTGCGGCGCATCCACTGGATTTCGCCGATCCACACCGACACCCGGGCCAGCTCCGCGGCATAGGGGTTGAGCTCGATCCCGAGCACGCATTCGGGCCCGACTCGCGGGAAGCCGCGATGGAGGCCGAGCGCTTCGGCGTCGAGGTTGGCGCGGTGCTCGATGTCCTTGAGCGCCCGAAGCGCGACGTAGAGGAAATTGCCCGATCCGCAGGCGGGGTCGAGCACGCGGAAGTTCGCCAGCCGCGCGATGAAGGCTTCGTGGATCGCCTCGGCCTCGGCGAGCGCGCGTGTCCGCTTGGCGAGCTCTGCGCCGCGCAGCAGCTTGTCCTTCGTCGGCTTCGGCGCATTCTCGACCAGCGCGGTCATCCGCGCCAGCGCTTCGGCCCATTGCGCTTCGAGCGGTTCGATGATCACCGGCCGGACGATCATCATGATCTTCTCGCGGTCGGTGTAGTGCGCCCCCAATTGGCTGCGCTTGTCGGGGTCGAGCCCGCGTTCGAACAGGGTGCCGAGAATCGACGGGTCGATCTGCGACCAGTCGCGGCGCGCGGCCTTGATCAGCTCGTCGATATCGTCGGTGCTGACCGGCAGCACCGAATCGTCCTCGAACAGGCCGCCGTTGAACCAGTCGATCGCGGTGAAGCCGACCTTGCCGTTCTTGTGCGCCATGGCGCCGAACAGGGTGCGCGCATTCTCCTCGAACCCTTTCGGGTCGCGGCGGCTGACCTCGAGCATCTTCGTGAACAAGTGATCGGGGAGGAGACCGACGTCCTCGGCGAACATGCAGAACACGAGGCGGTTGACGAAATGCGCGACACGATGCGCTTCGTGGCCGCGGTCGCGCAGCCGCTGGGCGAGCCCGGCGAACTCGCGCGCGGTTTCCTCGGTCAGCGCCTGACGGGTCTTTTGCGGGCGGAAGGCTTCGGGATCGGTGAACGCCTGCTTGAGCTGCTCGCGCTTGGCGCCGTCGAGCAGGTCGTCGAGGGTGAAGTCGTGCACTTCCTGGACCGTGTTGGTCCAGTTGGTGTGGACCCGGATCAGGTCCATGTCGGACGCGATCAGGAGCGGCGGGTTTTCGAGCGCGACGCTGTACTGCTGGAGCTGCGCGAAGGCCTTCTGCAAATTGGCGTGGCGGCCCTTGTATTCCCAGGCGAAGCAGGCCTTGCGCCAGACGTCGGCCCAGCCGTCGCCGCCGCTCGTCTTGCTCGCGCCCTTTTCGAACGTGAACCAGTCGCCCTGCGGGTCGGCGCTGACCGGATCGAGCAGGCCGAGCAGCGCGCAGAGGTCGTTGAAATGGCTCTGCGAGGCCGAGCGCTCCTTGAGCTCGACGCCGCGCCATTTGGCGACGAATTCGTGCGGAGTCACGAGCGCGCGCCTTTGCGCCCTGTCATGCGGTTACGATCGCCCACGCTTCCCCTTTCCCCGAGGCGGGTCAGTCTACGGTCGCGGTGGCGAAAGAGAAGGGGGCGGCGCAGACGAGCCGGGGCCGTCGTAAGGGGCGGGATGCAACTCGAAGGAGCGCCCCTTATCGGGGTGGTGGCGAGCGCCGCCGCTCCAAGCGTCATATAAAGCTTTCCTTATATGTTGGTCTGCGCTAGGGGCTGGTCGACCTCAGGCCGGCTCGGCCGAACCATTCAAACCCCTGGAGATACTCGACGTGGCGACGCAGGCTGAAACCCGTTTCAACGACTTTGTCGTGAAGGACCTCGGCCTTGCCGATTTCGGGCGCAAGGAGATCGAGATCGCCGAGACCGAGATGCCGGGGCTGATGGCGCTGCGCGACGAGTTCGGTGCGTCGAAGCCGCTGAAGGGCGCGCGGATCACCGGATCGCTGCACATGACGATCCAGACCGCGGTGCTGATCGAGACTCTGGTGGCGCTCGGGGCTGAGGTCCGCTGGGCGTCGTGCAACATCTTTTCGACCCAGGACCATGCGGCGGCGGCGATTGCCGCCCAGGGCATCCCGGTGTTCGCGATCAAGGGCGAGACGCTCGAGGAATATTGGGATTACGTCACCCGGATCTTCGATTGGGCCGAAACTGGCAGACCCGATACGACGGCCAACCTGATCCTCGACGACGGCGGCGACGCGACGATGTTCGCGCTTTGGGGCTACCGGGTCGAGAAGGGCGAGGAGCTGTTCACGCCGTCGAACGAGGAAGAAGAGATTTTCGTCGCGACCCTGAAGCGCTTCCTTGCCGAGCGGCCGGGGTATCTCACGAAAACGGTCGAGAGCATCAAGGGCGTGTCGGAAGAGACCACGACCGGCGTCCACCGGCTCTACGACCTCGCCAAGAACGGCAAGCTCCCGTTCCCGGCGATCAACGTCAACGACAGCGTCACCAAGTCGAAGTTCGACAACCTGTACGGCTGCAAGGAAAGCCTTGTCGACGCGATCCGCCGCGCGACCGACGTGATGCTCGCCGGCAAGGTCGCCTGCGTCGCCGGCTATGGCGACGTCGGCAAGGGCTCGGCGGCGAGCTTGCGCAACGGCGGCGCGCGCGTGCTGGTGACCGAGGTCGACCCGATCTGCGCGCTTCAGGCGGCGATGGAGGGCTATGAGGTCGTGACGATGGACGAGGCGGTGAAGCGCGCCGACATCTTCGTCACCGCGACCGGCAACATGGACGTCATCACGCTCGACGACATGCGGGCGATGAAGAACATGGCGATCGTCGCCAACATCGGGCACTTCGACAGCGAGATCCAGATCGGCGCGCTGGCAAACATGAAGTGGACCGAGATCAAGCCGCAGGTCGACGAAGTCGAATTCCCGGACGGCAAGAAGATCATCGTGCTGGCGAAGGGGCGGCTGGTGAACCTCGGCTGCGCGACCGGTCATCCGAGCTTCGTCATGAGCTCGAGCTTCACCAACCAGGTGCTGGCGCAAATCGAGCTGTTCACCAAAAGCGACGAGTACAAGAACGAAGTCTATGTGCTTCCCAAGCACCTCGACGAGAAGGTCGCGCGGCTTCATCTCGACAAGCTGGGAGTCAAACTGACGACGCTCAGCGACAAGCAGGCGGCCTATATTGGAGTCTCCGCCGCCGGGCCGTTCAAGCCCGACCATTATCGCTATTGAGTTTCGACCAGCGGGGCGGGTTCTTCTGCAAACGGCCTAGTGTCGGGCTTCCGACATTAGATGAATGTTGCATTAATGTAACACGGATTCGGAAAGCGCGCGGGGGCCTAAGTGCTTCTGTTGCCACGCTTCCGATGACCGGTAAGGCGTTTGCATACCTTTGCGTGGGGAACCCTTGAAAATGCGCCTTTTGTCATCCGCTTCCCGATTCTCTGTTTCCGCTTCCGTCATCGCCATCGGCGCCGCGTGGGCTGCGCCGGCCGCTGCCCAGACCAATTCGCAGGTCCAGGCGGTGCAGCAGCACAATGCGGTGGTCGACTGCTCGACCGTCACCGATCCTGCCGCGCATGCCGATTGCATCAAGACGCAAGGGGAGAACGCGCCGGCGACTACCGGAGCGCCCGAGGCCGGTGCGATCATCGTCACCGGTTCGCGCATCCCCAAGCCGAACTACGACACGGTGCAGCCGGCCGTGGTCCTCACCTCGCAAGCGATCGAGCAGCGCGGTTTCGTCAACGCCGCCGACGCGCTGAACGAACTGCCGCAGTTCGGAATCCCCGGAAGCTCTACGATCGGCGGCAACGCTGGCGGCGCCTTCGGTTCCGGCCAGTCGTTCGTCAACTTCCTCGGTCTCGGTAGCCAGCGCACTCTGGTCCTTGTCGACGGTCGGCGCTTCATCAGCTCCAACTCGCCGAGCCTCTTCACTTCGGCCGACGCGCCAGGTGAGCAGGTCGACCTCGCGCAGATCAATACCAAGCTGATCGACCGCATCGAGACGATCGCCATCGGCGGCGCCCCGATCTACGGCTCGGACGCGATCGCGGGCACGATCAACATCATCCTGAAGCATGATTATCAGGGTCTCGACATCGATGCCGAGAACGGCATTTCGGACTACGGCGACGGGCAGAACTGGCGCATCCGCGGCCTGGCCGGGCGCAATTTCTTCGATGGTCGCGCGAACGTGACCGTCTCGGCCGAATACAACAGCGGCAAGGGCTTCACATGGCAGGACCGGCCGCTGCTGCAGAACGCTCAGTTCTACGACAATTGTCTGCCGGGTTCGCAGTTCAATCAATGCCTGTTTTCAAACGGGCCGCGCATCAACGGCATCCAGCCCGGCGGCATTCCGCTGGTCGGCGGAGACGTCTTCGGGCTGGGCTTCCTGCTCAGTCCGCAACAGATGGACCTTTTCGGACTTCCGGGTTTGATCGGCGTCAGCGGTCCGACCACCTTCGGCACGACGGATGCCAATGGCAATCCGACCTCATTGTTCTTTAATGCCGCCGGCAATCTTATTCCCGCGCAGTTTGGCGTGAACCCGGGCGGCCCCAACAATTTCGACATCTTCGGGAGCGGTGGCAACGGCTTCAATTATGTGCCGCAAACCACCCAGGCCTTGGCCGATACGAAGCGCTATAACGCCAACCTGCTGGCGCACTTCGACGTCACCGACAACATTCGCCTTTTCGGCGAGGGCTGGTATGCCCATAGCAAGTCCACCGACCTCGTCGCGCAGCCCGAGTACAACACGGGCCTGTTCGCGTCGGCCGGTGAGCCGGCGGGCGACCTGCTGCTGAGCGTCAACAATCCGTTTTTGACCGCGGACCAGCGTGCAATAATCCTCCAGAGCATCGCGACGAACCCGTTCAGCGATCAGAATCTGTTCGGTGAGCCCGCCGGATCTCAGGACTATTTCTATCTGAGCCGTGCGAACATGGACATTCCGACGAACCAGGCGACGTACGGAGATACTCTCTACCGTGCCGTCATCGGTGTGAATGGAAAGTTCAACCTGCTTGCCGGACCGTGGAACTGGGAAGTTTCGGGCAACTGGGGCCACTCGCATGCGGTCGGACATACGATCGATATCAACGTCCAAAACTACAACAATGCTGTTGGCATGATCACCGCCGACAATCCCAATGGTGTGCCATGCCTGACGGGCCTTGCGAACTCGCCGTTCCCGACCATCAGCGAGACCTGCGCTCCGTTCAATCCGTTCGGCGTCGGCCGGTCCTCGCAGGCAGCGCTCGACTATCTCGAATCTGCCATCGCCAACACGTCGGACAATCGTCAGTTCGTGTTCAACGCTTATGTGAGTGGACCGCTGTTCAAACTGCCTGGCGGCGACCTCAGTGCCGTGCTCGGCGTTGAACACCGTGCCGAGGGTTCCGATTTCGAGCCGGACCTCTTCTATTACGGCGGCGATCCCAATAATCCGATCGCTTACGGTCAGAGCGTTCCGATCGTCCCGATCAAGGGTGCGTTCCACACGAACGAAGCCTTCGGCGAGCTCGACGGCGACCTCATCAGTCCGTCGAACAATATTTCGTTCGTCCACAGCCTGAGCTTCCAGGCGGCGGCGCGGTACGTCCATAACTCGATCTCGGGGGGTGCCGTCACCTGGACCGCCGGCGGTCGCTATGCTCCGGTCCGAGACATCTCGTTCCGAGGCAACTTCACTCACGCCATTCGATCGCCGTCCATCCAGGAAGCGTTCATTCCGACGAGCGAGTCCTTCGGTTTTGCGACGGACCCTTGTGATCTCGACGAGCTGCAGAACGGTCCTGATCCTGCGACTCGGCAGGCGAACTGCCTTGCCGCTGGAATCCCGGCGAACTTCCAGTCAACGGCTGCGAGCGCAAGCTTCCTGCAATCGACCGGCGGCAACCCCAATCTTAAGAACGAGACGTCGAACGCCTTTTCGATCGGTGGCGTTCTGACGCCGCGTTTCATTCCGGGGCTGAATCTCTCCGCCGATTACATCAATGTGAAGCTTCAGAATGCGATTTCGCCATTCAGCGCAACGCAGGTGCTGGACGCTTGTTATGACTCGGCGAATTTCGCCAGCAGCCCGTTCTGCGCGCTGGTCACTCGCAATCCGCAGACGCATCAGTTGTCGCTTGTGCAAACGAGCTACTTCAATGCGGCTCTGCTGCAGTATCGCGGCATCGTCGCGTCGTTGGATTACAAGTTCAGGACACCGTTCCTGGGTGCGGACAGCTCGCTTGGGTTGAGCGGTTCCTACCAGCGACTGCTCGAGCTCTCGAGCGAAGCGGATAGTGGTTCGGCGAAGGTGCATAACGAGGGACCGCTCGGTTATCCGAAGAACTCGTTCACGGCGACGGTGAACTACCTCAACGGTCCGCTCTCGCTGTTCACGAACTTCAACTACACCGGTGCGGTCGATCAGTTCTCGGACGAGGTGCCGAACTTCCGCGAGCACGAGCACATTTCGTCGTTCCTCTATGTCAACGGCGGCGGCAGCCTCGAAGTCAATCACCGCTTCCGCTTCTTTGTCGACGTGGATAATATCTTCAACGCGAAGCCGCCGTCGCCGGTGCCCGCGGGTGGCGGATCGATCACCTACTTCCCCGGCATCCTTGGACGCTATTACCGCTTCGGCGCGGGCATCCACTTCTAGGATCATCTTCTCTCGGTGAAGGATGGGGCGGGGAGCGTGAGCTTCCCGCCCTTTCTTTTGGAGGGGCCTCCCGTATGAATCGGCGTCGAAGGGGGTAGCAAAGCGCGAACATGGCCGGCGTTGGCGAGGCAGGCGTGATCATTGCGGCCCTTGCGCTGCTGTGGGTAGCCGTTGCCTTCGCCATTTCGCTGCTTGCAGCGCGACGTTTCCGCCTTGCCAGCCAGGTACTGGACGCTGCGCGTGCGAACGCGACCTTGCTCGACATTTCCCCCGCCCGCCCGCTGGTCGTCCACAGCGACGGCCGTGTCGAGGCGGATCGCGGCCTCGTGCGCGAGCTTGGCCTGGACGCCGCGCCGAAGACGTTGGCCGACCTGCACGGCACCGGCAACGGCCTTGCCGCGGACGACCTCGGCGCACTTTCGGCCGAGATCGACACGGCGAGGGCATCCGCATCGCGAGTCTCGGCCAAGGTGCGGCTGGAAGGGTCCCCGCGCGTGTTCGAGGTGCGGGGCGGCCCGGCGCCGGCGCCGGAGTCCGCCGGTACGCTGCTGCTGTGGTTCTTCGACATGAGCGCCGGAGAGGAGGAGCGGGCGAAGCTGGCGCTGCGCCTGCGTCAGACCGAGGCTGCGCTCAATTCGCTGACGCACCTGATCGAAGCCGCGCCGTTCCCGATGTGGTACCGCGGTGCGGACCTCAAGCTGGGCCTCGTCAACAGCGCGTTCGTTCATGCGGTCGAGGCGAGGGACGCGCAGGACGTGATCGAACGCTCCGCCGAGCTCGTCGATGCGCAGGGTGCCGACAGCGCCCGCGAAACGGCACGCGAGGCGCAGGAGAGCGGACGCGTCGTTTCCCGCATGCAGCCGGCCATCATCCACGGCGAGCGGCGGATGCTGAGGATCGTCAACGTTCCGCTGTCGACGGGGGCCGTCGCCGGCTTCGCGGTCGACGTCCAGGATCTCGAGGAAGCAAGAGCGGAACTGGCGCGGCACCGCGAATCGCAGCGCGAGCTCGCCGACCGCATGACCGCCGGAACGGCCCAGTTCGAGCCCGACCGGACGCTGAGCTTCTTCAATCGGCCGTTCGCCGTGATGAGCCGGATCGATTTCGACTGGCTCGCCGAAAAGCCCGAGTTCGACCGCGTCATCGACCGGATGCGCGACAACCAGCGGCTGCCCGAGGCCCGCGACTTCCCCGCCTGGAAGGACGAGCGGCGGGGCTGGTTCACCAGCGCCGAAGAGGTGATCGAGGAAGAATGGATGCTTCCGGGCGGCGACCACCTGCGCGTCGTGGCCCAGCCGCTGCCCGACGGCGGCTTGAGGCTGTTCCTCGAGGACCGGACCGAGCAGCTTCGGCTCGCCTCTGCGCGCGACACCTTGCTGCGGGTGCGCGCCGCGACGTTCGACAATCTGTTCGAGGGGATCAGCGTCTTCGCGAGCGACGGCCGCCTGTACCTGTGGAACCGGCGCTTCCTCGAGGATTGGGAACTCGATGAGCAATGGCTCTCGACCCACCCGCGGGTCGACGAGCTCGTTCCGGCGATGGCGCGCAAGCTGGTCAACCCGACCGCTGCCGCGCAAATCCGCGAAATGGTGCGGCAGACGACCAACGAACGCCAGTCGGCGAGCGGTCGAATCTCGATGACGGACGGGCGGCATTTCCAGTTCGCCGCGGTTCCGCTGCCCGACGGCAACGCGCTCTTCACGATGGTCGACGTCACCGATTCGACGCGGATCGAAGCGGCGCTTCGCGAGCGTGCGACCGCGCTCGAGGAGGCCGACCGGGTCAAGACCGACTTCGTCGCGAACATGAGCTATGAATTGCGGACTCCGCTGACCTCGATCGGCGGTTTCGCCGAGCTGCTCGGCGGCGGCTACGCGGGCGACCTCGGCTCCAAGGCCAAGGATTACGTGGGTGCGATCCTGGAGTCGGTCGATCGGCTGTCGAAGCTGATCAACGACGTGCTCGACCTCACCACCGGCGAAGCGCGCGGGGCGCCGCTCGAGCGCGAGCGCGTCGACGTCGCCGGCCTGTGCCGCGCTGCCCTCGACAGCGCGAAGACCGCCGCGGCGGAAAAGGGGCAGAAGATCGAGGCAGAGATTCTGCCATCGGCCGGATTCGTGTTCGGCGATGCGCGGCGGCTTCGCGATTCGATCGAGCATGTGCTGCAGAACGCGATCGGCTACACCGACCGAAAGGGCCGGATCGCGCTCACCGCGGAAGGCGACGAGACCAGGGCCGTGATCACCATACGCGACAACGGGCCTGGGATTGCACCGGCGGACCAGGGGCGCGTGTTCGACCGCTTCCATCGCGTGACCGAGCCCGGGTTCCGCGGCGAAGCGGCGCTCGGCCTCGGGCTCCCGCTGACGCGGCAGTTCGTCGAAGCGCACGGCGGCACCGTCGAGCTCGAATCGAGCAAGGGGAAGGGCACGACCGTGATCCTGACCCTCCCGCGCGGCTCGCGATGATCCTGGCCGACGAGGAGGCGACGGCGCGACTTGGCGGGAAGCTGGCCCACGCCGCACGGCCCGGCGATGTGATCACGCTTTCCGGACCGCTCGGCGCGGGGAAGACGGCGCTTGCGCGCGGCTTGATCGCGGCACTCGGACATGAAGGCGACGTTCCGAGCCCGAGCTTCGCGATCGTCCAGCCGTATGACGCACTCGATCCACCGGTGTGGCACGTCGATCTCTATCGGATTGAGGAGCCTTCCGAAATGGACGAGCTGGGGCTCGATTCCGTCGGCGACGCGGTGCTCGTCGTCGAATGGCCGGAGCGAGCCGCACCGAACACGTGGCCGGAAGCGCTCGCTTTGTCGCTCGATGTCGGCGACGACGGCGAGAGAATCTTGACAGCGAAGGTGCCCCCGTCATGGAAAGGACGATGGCCGCTCCGATGAAACCCCCCGCCCATGCCCCTGAATTCCTTGCCGCTTCGGGATGGGAGGGGGCCGAAATCCTGCCGCTTGCCGGCGATGCCTCGTTCCGCCGCTATTTCCGCGTCGTGCGCGGGGAGCGGAGCGCGGTGCTGATGGATGCGCCGCCGCCGCACGAGGACCCGCGGCCGTTCGTCGCGATCGCCGAATGGCTCGCCGGGCGCGGCCTGACTGCACCGGAGATCCTCGCGCGCGACCTCGACAAGGGGCTGCTGCTGCTCGGCGATTTCGGCGATGCCCGGCTTCGCGAGACCCTGGACGGCGATCCGCGCCGCGAACGCGAACTGTACGAGCTTGCGACCGACGTGCTCGTTCACCTGCATGAGCACAGGCCGATGCCGGGACTGCCCCCGCATGGGCTCGAGCAGTGGCTGGAAGAGCTCAAGCTGTTCACCGACTGGTATTGCCCGGCGGTGGGCGCCGACGTTGATGGCGACGCGTACCAGGACGCGTGGCGCCAGGTGCTCGGACCCGTGGCGAACGACGGCTTGGGTCCGGTGACCGTCCTTCGCGATTATCATGCCGAGAACATCATGCTGGTCGAAGGCCGCTCGGGGGTCGCGCATTTCGGCCTGCTCGACTTTCAGGACGCGCTTGCAGGTCATCCGGCGTACGATCTCGCCTCGGTGCTCGAAGATGCACGGCGCGACGTCGCGCCGGCGATCGAGCGGGCGATGATCGACCGCTACATCGCGGCGACCGGACAAAGCGAGGCGTTCGAGCGGGCTTATTGGGCGCTTGCGGCGCAGCGCAACACACGCATCCTGGGGGTCTTCACGCGGCTGTGGAAGCGCGACGGCAAGCCGCATTACCGCCAGTTCCAGCCGCGGATGTGGGGCCTTCTGGAGCGCGACCTCGCGCAGCCGCATCTCGCGCCGGTGCGTGCCTGGTTCGACTCCAATATCGCGCCCGAGCATCGTCGCGAGCCGTGGAAGCAGGCTGCGTGAGCCAGGCCAAGCGCGCGCTCAGGCTTCGCGCCGAAGTGCCGGCGGAAGTGCCGCCCACGGCGATGATCATGGCGGCAGGGCTGGGCAAGCGCATGCGCCCGCTGACCGCGACCAGGCCCAAGCCGCTGATCGAGGTCGGCGGCAAGGCTTTGCTCGACCATGTGCTCGAAAAGCTGCGCGTGTCGGGCGTGAAAAAGGTGGTCGTCAACGTCCACTATCTCGCCGGCGCCCTCGAAGCGCACTTGCTGAGCCGCGCGCACGGGCTGGAGGTGGTGATCTCGGACGAGCGCGACCTGCTGATGGAGACCGGCGGGGGGCTCGTCAAAGCGGCGCCGCTGATCGACTGCGACCCGTTCCTCGCGCTCAACAGCGACAATCTGTGGATCGACGGACCGGCCGACACGCTCAAGCTGCTCGCGTCGCAATGGGACGGCGCCAGGATGGACGCGCTGCTGCTGCTGGTGCCGCTCGCGCGCGCGCTCAACCATGGCGGGATGGGCGACTTCCACATGGACCGGACGGGGCGGCTTCGCCGGCGGCAGCGCAGCCGTGTCGCGCCGTTCGTGTTCACCGGGATCCAGATGGTGTCGAAGCGCCTGCTCCGCGACGCGCCGGAAGGACCGTTTTCGACCAACATCCTGTGGGACCGCGCAATCGAGGAGGGCCGCTGTTTCGGCGCGGTCCACCAGGGGCTGTGGTTCGACGTCGGGACTCCGCAATCGATCCAGCTGACGGAAACGGCGCTCGAGAATGTCTGATGCGGCGCGGGTCGCCGTGTTCACCATCCCGTCGCACCGCTCGTTCGCCGATGCGCTCGCGGCCGGGCTGATCGCGCGCTTCGGCAAGGATCCGCTGGCCCTCGCGCGCGGGCGCGTGCTGCTGCCCAACAACCGCGCAGTGCGGGCGGTGACCGACGCGTTCGTTCGGGCGAGCGGCAAGGGGCTCCTGTTGCCGCGGCTGATCCCCGTGGGCGATCCGGAGATCGACGAGCGCATCGGCGGCGCGCTCGACCCCGTGGATTCGCCGCCCGTGCCGCCTGCGATCGACCCGACCGAGCGCCTGCTGAACCTGGCGAGCATCGTCGGTGCGGATGGCTCGGCCGAGGGACTGCGGCTCGCGGCCGATCTCGCGCGTACGCTCGACGCTTTGCTGATCGAGGAGATCGACCCGACGGCGCTCCGCGATGCCGTTGACGAGAGCAGCGACCTCGCGAGCCATTGGGAAAAGTCGCTGCTCAAGCTGCAGCTGATCTACGAAGCATGGCCCGAACTGCTTCGCGAGCGGGGCGCGATCGATCTCGCCGAGCGCCGCAATCGCGTACTGCATGCGCTTGCCGAGCGGTGGAAGAGCGATCCTCCTGCCGGCTTCACGGTAGCCGCGGGCATCACGACTGCCGCACCCGCGGTGGCGGCCGTGCTCAGACGGGTAGCGCACATGCCGGAGGGGATGGTGGTGCTTCCGGGGCTGTGGCTCGGAGATGTATTCCCGAAGAAGGAGTGGGACGCGCTCGGGCCCGACGAGGACAAGCGCGGAGAAGCCACGCATCCGCAATATCATCTCAAGCTGTTGCTCGACCGAATCGGCGTCGCGCGCGACGAGGTGCGGCGCTGGCGCTGGTCGGGGCGTGCCGCATCGCCCCCGGCGCGGTCGCGGGCGGTGGCGAATGCGATGGCGGCGCCCGAATTCTCGCACAAATGGGAGACGCTTCGCGCGGCCGAGCGGCGCCTGGGCGGAATTCGCGTCGCCGAGTTCCCCGACGCCGCAGCCGAGGCGCAGGCGGTCGCGCTTGCGCTGCGCGATGCCCTCGAGACTCCCGGCAAGACCGCTGCGCTCGTCACTCCGGACCGGCAGCTTGCAGGCCGCGTTTCGGCGTTGCTGCGGCGATGGGGAATCGAGGCGGACGACAGCGCGGGCAAACCGCTCTCGCACGCGGCGACCGGAACCCTGCTCCTTGGCATTGCCGCAGCCGCCGCCGAAGAGCTTGCGCCGGTGCCGGTTCTGGCGCTGCTCAAGCATCCGCTCGTCGGCGCGGAGGCCGAGCAGAGACCGGAATGGCTCGAGCAGGTTCGGACGCTCGACAGGGCATTGCGCGGTCCGCGTCCGCCTGCCGGTTTGGCCGGGCTCGACGCGCTCTTTGCCGAGAAGGACGCGGTGCGCGCTTGGGCAGCAGTTCGTGAGCGCCTTTCAGGCCTCGACGGGGTGCTCCGCCAACCGATCTCGCTTTCGCGGTTCGCGACGCTCCTCGGGCAGGCTGCGACGGCGCTTGCCGACGATCGGGCATGGCGCGGACCGGATGGCCGGATGGCGGCGGAGCTGCTCGCGGAGCTGCAATCCTCCGAATCCGCCGCGCGACTGAACGTCACTGCCGCCGACGCTGTGCCGCTGCTGCGGCAGCTGCTCGACGATCGCGCGGTTCGGCCGCCCTATGGCGGGCACCCGCGCATCTTCATCTGGGGCCTCCTCGAAGCGCGGCTCCAGCGGGCCGACCTGTTGGTGCTCGGCGGGCTCAACGAGGGGGTGTGGCCGTCGCTCCCGGCGCCCGATCCGTGGCTTCCGCCGAAGATTCGCGCGACGCTCGGGATGCCGACGCTCGAGTTCCGGATCGGGCTTGCCGCGCACGATTTCGCGAGCGCGCTCGGGGCACCCGAAGTGCTGATCACCCGGGCGAGGCGCGACAGCCGCTCGCCGACGATCGCATCGCGATTTCTGCTCCGCCTCGACGCGATCAGCGGTGGGCTTCCGCGCGACCTCACGCTCGAGCGGCTGACCCGTGCGCTCGACGATCCGGGAGCGCCTAAGCCCGTCGACCGGCCTGCACCCGCGCCGGGTGCCGAAGAGCGGCCGAAGGAGATCTGGGTAACGGAGGTCGACCGGTTGAAGGCGGACCCCTTCGCTTTTTATGCGAGCGCGATCCTTCGGCTGCGCATGCTCGACCCGCTCGATGCCGATTATTCGGCGCGATGGAAGGGCGACGAAGTCCACAAGGTGTTCGAGGCGTGGCTCAAGCACGACAATTGCGATCCCGACAAGCTCCGCGCGCGGGCCGAGCGGCTGCTTGCCGATGAGGCGGTTCACCCGATGCTCCGCGCGCTGTGGGCGCCGCGGCTGCTCGAGGCGATCGACTGGATCGCCGATCTGGAAAGGAAGAACCAGGCGGAGGGACGCAATCCGCTTCGCGCGGAGATTACCGGCGAGTCTCCGCTCGCAGGCATCCTCGTCCATGGCCGCGCGGATCGGATCGATTCCTTGCCAGATGGCGGGCTGGCGATCGTCGATTACAAGACGGGCAAGCCACCGACGAAGAAGGCGATCGAGGCGGGATTCGCGCTGCAGCTCGGGCTTCTGGGCCTGATCGGCCGAGCGGGCGGGTTCGAGGGCGTCAGCGGCGAGCCGGAAGTGTTCGAATATTGGTCGCTTATCCGCGACCGCGACAAGTTCGGGAAATGCGTGCGCGCCGACAAGGACATGAGCGAAGGCGAGTTCCTCGATCGCGCCTATCGGACCTTCGCTGACGCCGCCGAAAAATGGCTGAACGGGACCGAGCCGTTCACGGCCAAGCTCAATCCCGCTTACGCGCCCTACGGCGACTACGACCAGCTGATGCGGCTGGAGGAATGGTACGGGCGGAAGTGATGCGTCAGAGTGAACGGCTCGAGACAGGCAACACATATTTGAGCCCTCCCCCTTGTGGGGAGGGTTGGGTGGGGGCGCGGCATCGGCGTGAGCCTATGACGCCGGCAAGAGAGTCCTTTCGGCCGCAGACGCGGCCGGCCCCCTGCCAACCTCCCCCACAAGGGGGGAGGCTTTCAGCGGCTAGGCTTCTTCTTGACCTTGGAGGCGTAGAGGAGGGCGGCGACGATCGCGGCGGAGCCGATCCCGACCGCGACTCCCGCCTTCACCAGCTTCGCCCGGCGCTCTTCGTTCGCTCTGTCGTCTTCGTCGCTCATGAGCCTTCATCTATGGCGTTCGGCGCCGGTTTGGAAGCGGCATGAGCGGGCGGCTCAAAACGCTCCCCGAGCTCAAGGGCGAGCAGGCGCTTGCGGTCGACCCGGCTGTCCATGCCGCTGTGTCGGCGTCCGCCGGCAGCGGCAAGACGCAGGTGCTGACGGCGCGCGTGCTTCGACTGCTGCTGAAGGGAGCGCGGCCCGAATCGATCCTGTGCCTGACCTTCACCAAGGCGGCAGCGGCGGAAATGGCGAACCGCATCGGTCAGCGGCTTGCCGCCTGGGTGCGGCTCAAGGACAGCGAGTTGGCGCTGGATCTCCTTCACCTCGGCGAATCGAACGATCCTCGAACCCGGGAACGCGCGCGGCAGCTGTTCGCGCGGGTGCTCGATTGCCCCGGCGGGCTCAAGATCCAGACGATCCATGCGTTCGCTCAGTCATTGCTCGCGGCGTTTCCTGCGGAGGCGGGGATTACGCCCGGATTCCAGCCGATCGAGGGCAGGGCGGAGCAGGAGCTGGTGCGGCGAACGCTGGCCGAGTTGATGGCGGACGCCGAAGCGCAGGGCGATGAGGGGCTGATCGCCGACGTCCAGTGCCTCAGCCGACGGTTGGGCGAGGGCGGGGCGGTCGAATATCTCCAGGCCTGCGCCCGACGAGCGGAAGCATTGGCCTCGCTCGGGCCGGGCGATGGCATCGAGCCGCTCGTCCGTCAGCTGATGAAATTGCCCGAGGGTTCGGTCGAGGAATATCTCGCTGGTCAATGCGCCGACGACGGGTTCGACTGCGACCTGCTGCGCGCGATCGCGAACGCGAACCGCAGCTGGGGTACCACGACGGGCCACGGCATCGTCGAGGATATCGAGGAGTGGCTGTCGCTGCCGGCTGCCGAACGCGCGGCATCGCTGCCGGCGCTTTCGCTGGTGGTCTTTACCGGTAAGGGCGAGCTCAGGAAGACGTCGGCAGGCCAGCTCAAGGCCGATGCGGATTACGACCGGCATGTCGAGCGGCTCGCGAACAAGATCGCCGAGCTGCTGACGGTCCAGCGCGCATCGAAGCTGGCGGCGGACATGGCTGCGGGATTGCGTGCGGGCCAGGCGTTTGCCGCAGCCTATACGCGCGCCAAGCGGGCTGCCGGCGTTGCCGACTTCAACGACCTCATCGATTGGACCCGCCAGCTGCTCGCCACGCCCGGAATGGGCGACTGGGTACGGTACAAGCTCGACCGCGAGGTCGACCATGTGCTGGTCGACGAGGCCCAAGACACCAACGCGGCGCAGTGGGAAATCATCGAGAGCATCGTCGAGGAATATTTCACCGGCTCGAGCGAGGCCGACCAGCGGCGGCGCACCCTTTTCATGGTCGGCGACTTCAAGCAGGCGATCTACGGGTTTCAGGGGACCGATCCGCAGCGGTTCCGCGAGGCGCGCGCGCATTTCAAGCGGCGCTCGGAAGAGCTGGGCGAATCCGACGCCGCAACCGAATTCCGCGACCTTTCGATCGCCGCCAGTTATCGCTCGGCGCAATCGGTTCTGGAGGTCGTCGATGCGGTGATCGACACGCTGGGACCGCCGGAGCTTGGGCTTGGCGCACGTCCGCCGCGCCACGCCGCATTCCACGCCGACCGGTCCGGTCAGGTGGAGCTGTGGCAACCATTCGCGCCAGAGTTCGACGAGGATTCCGAGGAAGGCGAGGAGAGTTGGGTCAGCATCCGCGCGCGGCAATATGCCGATGCGCTTGCCGAACGGATCCGCGACCTCGTCCAGGAGGCGCCGTATCTGCCTTCGACGAAGCGGCCGCTGACCCCGGGCGACGTCCTCGTGCTCGTCCGCAGCCGAAGCGAGCTGGCGTCGCTGATCGTCGCGCGACTGTTCTCGGCCGGCGTGCCGGTGGCCGGGGTGGACCGGCTTCACCTTCACGAGCCGCTGGCCGTCCAGGACCTTCTCGCCGCCGTTAAGTTCGCGGTTCAGCCGAACGACGATCTGAGCCTTGCCTGCCTGCTGGTTTCGCCGCTCGTCGGCTGGGATCAGGAGCAGCTGCGGACGCTTGCGTACGGTCGCAAGGGGAGGCTCTGGCCCGAGCTCCGGCGGAGGTCGGATGAGGATGGCGCGTTCCGTGCTGCGCACGAGGCGCTTTCCGAGTTGCTGCGGATTGCCGATTTCACCACGCCCGCGGTGTTCCTGGAGACGATCCTGTCGGGGCCGATGCAGGGGAGGCGCAAGCTTTACGGCCGGCTCGGGATGGCCGCCCGCGATCCGATCGACGAGTTGCTCAACAGCGCGCTGGAGTTCGAGCGCAACGAAACCGCGTCGCTCGACCGCTTTCTCGCCTGGTTTTCGCGCGGGACCGTCGACGTGCAGCGCGATCCCGGACGGCCGGCGAACGAAGTGCGGGTGATGACCGTTCACGGCGCCAAGGGCCTCGAAGCGCCGGTCGTCATCCTCGCCGACGCGACCGCCGATCCGGCGCGGCTCGGGCGCACGCCGCTCACCCTCGATTTCGAGGTTCAATCGGGCTCTGTCGCCCCGTTGCTGAGGCCCAAGAAGGACGAGCGCTGCTGGCCGTTCGAGGAGATGATCGTCGCTCAGGAGAAGCGCGACTTAGAGGAGCATTGGCGGCTCCTGTACGTCGCACTGACGCGCGCCGCAGACCGGCTGATCGTGAGCGGCGTGGCGCCGAAGCCGAAGAAGGACGGCTCCGAGGCGCGGCCGGCCAATTGCTGGCACGTCGCGGTCGAGCGCGCGCTGACGTCGCTCAATGCCGACGCCGCGGATCACGGCAAGTGGGGCTCGGGCCTGAGATACGGCGCGGCGGCCGCCGGCAAGGCAAAGGCGAAGAAGGAGAAGGCCGGACTCTCGCCCGTTGCAGTGCCCGCGTGGGCGACGAGCCCGGCGCCGCCCGAAGCGCGGCCGCCGCGGCCGCTCGCTCCGTCGGCGATCGCGGCGGATGACGAAAGTGCTCCTCCGCCGAGCGAGGCGATGCGCGCCGCGGCGCAACGCGGCACCTGGATCCACCAGCTGCTCGAGCGCCTGCCCGGTATCGAGCCTGCGAAGCGCGCGGCGGCCGCGGACCGCTGGCTCGAGCGCTCAGCAGGCGTGGCCGATGCTTCCGCACGGGCGGAGATCGTAAAGCAGGTTTGCGGCGTTCTGGGCGATGCGCGTTTCTCCGACCTGTTCGGCACCGCCTCGGTCGGCGAGGCGCCGCTCGCCGCGACGCTGCCGGATGGCCGCGTGATTGCCGGCACGGTCGACCGGCTGCTGATCGAGGACCGGCGGATTTCGGTAATCGACTTCAAAACGGGGCGGGTGCCGGCCAGCGGCACCGACATTCCGAATTCGCATCGCGCGCAGATGACCGCCTATACCGAGGCGCTCCGGGTGATCTTCCCCGGCCGGCAGGTCCGCGCTGCCTTACTCTACACGGCAGGGCCGAAGCTGATCGAGTTGCCGGGTTGAGAGCGGGCAATCGAACGCCCATATCCCCGTTAACGATTGCAGGAGATTCGCCCGCCATGACTACCAAGACCGTCACCGACCAGAGCTTTTCAACCGACGTTCTCGGCGCAGACGGGCCAGTGCTGGTCGATTTCTGGGCCGAATGGTGCGGGCCATGCCGGATGATTGCCCCGGCGCTCGAGGAGATCGCCAACGATCTCGGCGATAAGCTGACGATCGCCAAGCTCAACATCGACGAGAATCCCGACACGCCCGGACGCTACGGCGTGCGCGGAATCCCGACCATGCTGCTGTTCAAGGGCGGCCAGCCGGTCGCGCAGAAGGTCGGCGCGGCTCCGAGGAGCCAGATTCAGCAGTGGGTGGAGAGCAATCTCGGCGCGTCGGCGCAGTCGAACGCCGGCTGATTACTCCGGCGGTTCGGTTCCTTCGAGGCCGCGCGTATCAGGGCGGAACTTCTCGTGGCGCGGGAGCTCGTCCTTGGGCTCGATCCACGCGATCCTGCTTCCCCAGAAGATGTGAAAGCCGGGCGCGACCGCATCGGGGTTGTCGAGCGTCGCGACGCTGAAATCCACCGTTTCGGGCTGATGGTCGGCCTTCATCAGGAACGGCGTCCCGCACGCGCCGCAGAACTCGCGGTGGCCGAAGCTCGAGGAGGCGACGGACTTCACCTTGTCCGCGCCGCTGGTCCACACGAAATCGCGCTCCGGCACGGTCGCGAACACCATCGCCGGAGCGCCGCTGCTGAGCTGGCAGGTTCGGCAGTGGCACCAGCCGCAATCGAACGGGTCGCTCGCGAGCGCGTAGCGCACTGCGCCGCACATGCATCCGCCGGTCATTGCCGCCATTTGTTCACGGTCCCTTTAATTGACTAGCGCTAGGGCGCTCCTTACATCGCCCGCGACACTTTCCCAGAGCGTCGGCGAGAGGTTTCCTTGCGTTTCGTGCGCCCGGGTTTTTGAGGAATTTCCATGTTCGCCGCAGTGGCAAAAAGCATCTTCGGGTCGTCCAACGACCGCTATGTCCGCGGTCTCGGCAAATATGTCGACGCGGTCAACGCGTTCGAGCCCAATATCCAGGCCTTGACCGATGACGAGCTGCGCGGCCAGACCGACAAGTTCCGGCAGCGGCTCGCGAACGGCGAGAAGCTCGACAATCTCCTTCCCGAAGCGTTCGCGACCGTCCGCGAGGCGGCGATCAGGACCCTCGGGCAACGCCATTACGACGTCCAGCTGATCGGCGGCATCGCGCTCCACCGCGGCGAGATCGCCGAGATGAAGACCGGCGAAGGCAAGACGCTGGTCGCGACGCTCGCGGTCTATCTGAACGCGCTCGAGGGCAAGGGCGTCCACGTCGTCACGGTCAACGATTATCTCGCCACCCGCGACGCGGGCTGGATGGGACAAATCTACCGCTTCCTTGGGATGAGCGTGGGCGTAATCGTTCCCAACCTGTCGGACGAGGAGCGGCGCGCGGCTTACGGCGCCGACATCACCTACGGGACGAACAACGAGTTCGGGTTCGATTATTTGCGCGACAACATGAAGTTCTCGCGCGAGCAGATGGTCCAGCGGCCGTTCAATTTCGCGATCGTCGACGAAGTGGACTCGATCCTGATCGACGAGGCGCGCACGCCGCTGATCATCTCGGGCCCGACCGACGACAAGTCGGACCTGTACATTGCCGTCGACCGGCTGGTGAAGACTCTCGTTCCTGCGGACTACGACCTCGACGAGAAGCAGAAGAGCGTCGTCCTTACCGAAGAGGGCACCGAGAAAGCCGAACGGTTGCTCGAGGAAGCGGGCCTGATCGAAGGCCGCAACCTCTACGACATCGCCAACACCCAAGTCGTCCACCACTTGAACCAGGCGCTCAAAGGCAACGTCATGTTCAAGAAGGACATCGACTATATCGTGAAGGACGGGAAGGTCGTCATCATCGACGAATTCACCGGCCGCATGATGGACGGACGGCGCTGGTCCGACGGGCTTCACCAGGCCGTCGAGGCCAAGGAAGGCGTGACCATCGAGCCCGAGAACCAAACGCTCGCCTCGATCACCTTCCAGAACTATTTCCGGATGTATCCGAAGCTGTCGGGAATGACCGGCACGGCGATGACCGAGGCGCCCGAATTCTTCGACATCTACAAAATGAACGTGGTCGCGATTCCGACCAACGTCCCGGTCCTGCGGATCGACGAGGACGATGTCTTCTACAAGACGATGCCCGAGAAGTTCGCGGCGATCGCTCAGGAGCTCAAGGCAAAGCAGGAGCTCGGGCAACCGGTGCTCGTCGGCACGGTGTCGATCGAGAAGTCCGAGATGCTGTCCGAATATTTGCAGAAGGAAGGCGTCAAGCATTCGGTCCTCAATGCCCGTTTCCACGAGCAGGAGGCGCATATCGTCGCCCAGGCGGGGCGGATCGGGGCGGTGACGATCGCCACCAACATGGCGGGCCGCGGCACCGACATCCAGCTCGGCGGCAATCTCGAGTTCCGGATGCAGGACGAGCATTCGGACCTGGTCGAAGGAACGCCCGAGTACGAGACGCAGGCGGAAAAGATCCGGGCCGAGATCGCGGCCGAAAAGCAGCGGGTGCTCGAAGCAGGCGGCCTCTACGTACTCGGGACCGAGCGCCACGAGAGCCGGCGCATCGACAACCAGCTCCGCGGACGCTCCGGACGCCAGGGCGATCCGGGCCTGTCGAAATTCTACCTCAGTCTCGACGACGACCTGCTCCGAATCTTTGGCCCGCAGACGATGTTCTCGCGGCTCATGAACAAGAATCTGGAGGACGGCGAAGCGATCGTTTCGCCATGGATATCGAAGGCGATCGAGACGGCGCAGAAGAAGGTCGAGGCGCGCAATTACGACATCCGCAAGCAGGTCGTCGAATTCGACGACGTGATGAACGACCAGCGCAAGGTCATCTACGAGCAGCGCGC
>JAICXO010000047.1 GCA_025980335.1 Sphingomonas sp.
AATTCGCGGCGGCAGGCCTGCCAGTGATGGCCAGCGAGACCCACATCGTCCCGCTGCTGATCGGCTGCCCGATCAAGGCCAAGCGGGCGAGCGACATCCTGCTCGCCGAGTACGGACTCTACGTCCAGCCCATCAACTACCCGACCGTGCCACGCGGCACCGAGCGCCTGCGCTTCACGCCCGGCCCGACCCACACCGCCGAGATGATGGACCAGCTGACCAACGCGCTGGTCGAGATCTTCGGCCGCGAGGAGCTGCGCGCCGCGGCTTAACGCTGTCCTACAGCGGCAATTTTGGGATAGGCCCCGACTCGCAATGCAATAGGTGCGGCTTCGGTACCGAGCTGTCCAGCGCATGCTCGTTACTGCGAACATTCGCGAACATTCGTGCGGTGGCGCCGGCAAGGATTGCAGGTTAGACAAGACCCATGCGCATCGCTCTTGCCGCCGATCATGCCGGGTACCTGCTGAAGGACGTGCTCGTCCGCTGGCTGCGCGAGCTCGGCCATGAGGTGACTGACCTAGGGACCAACGGTCCGGAAAGCGTCGATTATCCAATCTTCGGGCGGACGCTCGCAGACGCCGTTGCCTCGGACGAGGCCGAGCGTGGAATCGCGGTGTGCGGGTCGGGCATCGGCATTGCGATTGCGGTCAACCGCAACCCTCGCTGCCGCTGCGCACGGGTGGACGATCCGCTCTCCGCCCAACTGTCGCGCGAGCATAACGACGCCAACGTGCTCGCGCTTGGCGCGCGGCTGATCGGGACCGACATGGCCAAGGCCTGCGTCACCGCGTTCCTCGACACGAGCTTCGCCGGCGGGCGCCACCAGCGCCGCGTCGATCAGCTTTCCCACGAATTGCAGGACAGCGACTGATGGCCACCGCCCCCGAGCTTGAACAGGACCAGCGCTATCGCGTGCCGCGCGGCTATTTCACGAGCGGGCTCAGCGAAGCGGACCCCGCCGTCGAGGAGGCGATCCGCGCCGAGCTTCACCGCGAGCAGACGCAGATCGAGCTGATCGCGTCGGAGAACATCGTCAGCAAGGCGGTGCTCGAGGCGCAGGGCTCGGTGCTGACGAACAAATATGCGGAGGGCTATCCCGGCCGACGCTACTACCAGGGCTGCGCGCCGTCCGATGCGGTCGAGACTCTGGCCATCGAGCGGGCGAAGAAGCTCTTCGGCTGCGGCTTCGCCAACGTCCAGCCGCACTCGGGCGCGCAGGCGAACGGCGCGGTGATGATGGCGCTTCTGAAGCCCGGCGACACGATCATGGGACTGAGCCTCGCCGCGGGCGGCCACCTCACCCATGGCGCACCGCCGGCGCAGTCGCGCAAATAGTTCAACTACGTCCAGAACGGCGTTCGCCGCGACGATCATCTGGTCGATTTCGACGAGGTCGAGCGGCTCGCGAACGAGCATCGGCCGAAGCTGATCATCGCCGGCGGCTCCGCCTACCCGCGCCACTTCGATTTCAAACGCTTCCGTCAGATCTGCGACGAGGTCGGAGCGATCTTCATGGTCGACATGGCGCATTTCGCCGGGCTCGTCGCCGCCGGCGAGCACCCGACGCCCTTCGGCCACGCCGACGTGGTCACGACGACGACCCACAAGACCCTGCGCGGGCCCCGCGGCGGCATGGTCCTCACCGACAATGAGGAGATCGCCAAGAAGATCAATTCGGCGGTCTTCCCGGGGCTCCAGGGCGGTCCGCTGATGCATGTGATCGCGGCCAAGGCTGTCGCCTTCGGCGAGGCGCTCCAGCCCGAGTTCAAGGCCTATGCGAAGGCGGTGATCGCGAACGCGCGGACGCTTGCGAACCGCCTGAAGGAGCGCGGCGCCGATCTCGTCGCCGGCGGGACCGACACGCATCTCGCGCTGGTCGACCTGCGCCCGCTTGGGCTTACCGGAAAGGACGCCGACGAAAGCCTCGAACGCGCCGGCATCACCTGCAACAAGAACGGCGTGCCTTTCGATCCCCTGCCCCCGGTGAAGACCAGCGGGATCCGCGTCGGCTCGCCCGCTGGCACCACCCGCGGCTTCGGCGAAACGGAGTTCCGCGACATCGCCGACATGGTCGCCGACGTGCTCGACGGGCTCAAGGACAACGGACTCGAGAACAATGGCCCGATCGAAGCTCAGGTGAACGAGCGCGTTCGAGAGCTCTGCGCCCGCTTCCCGATCTATCAAGGCTAAGGATGCGCTGCCCGTTCTGCGCCCACGAAGACAGCCAGGTTAAGGACAGCCGGCCGAGCGAAGACGGCGCCGCAATCCGCCGCCGCCGCCAGTGCGAGGCCTGCGGCGCGCGCTTCACCACCTTCGAGCGGGTCCAGCTGCGCGACCTCACCGTCGTCAAGAAGAACGGCGAGCGCGAACCGTTCGACCGCGACAAGCTCGCCCGGGCGATCGGCCATGCAACGCGCAAGCGCGATATCCCCGGCGACAAGATCGATCGCATGGTGACCGGCATCCAGCGCCGCCTGGAAACGCAGGGCGACGAAGTCAAAAGCGCCGAGATCGGGGAAGCGGTGATGGACGGGCTGAAAGCCCTCGACCACGTCGCCTATATCCGCTTCGCAAGCATCTACAAGGACTTCAGCGAACCCGGTCACTTCACCGAAATCGCGGAAAGCGTGGAGAAGGAGGGAGCGGCAGCTCCCTCGCCACTGCCACCCCGCGACAAGCTGCTGTGATCCGCTCCTCCTTCGATACGCCGCCTTCGGCGACTACTCAGGATGAGCGGGAAGGATCGTGCGCTTCTAATCCGCTCATCCTAAGTAGGGACTGAGCTTGTCGAAGGCCCGTATCGAAGGACGGAACTCACAGTCCGCTCATCCTGAGTAGGGACTGAGCTTGTCGAAGGCCCGTATCGAAGGACGCACATGAGCTTCTACGCCTACATCCTCCGCTGCGGCGACGGCAGCTACTATGTTGGCCACAGCGACGATCTCGAGACGCGCGTCAGAGCGCACCAATCGGGGCTGATCGAGGGGTATACGCAGAAGCGCCGGCCCGTCGTGCTAGTCTGGAGCCAGGATTTCGGAGAACGCGACGAAGCGTTCAGGGCGGAACGTCAGATCAAAGGATGGAACAGGGCGAAGAAAGAGGCGCTCATTCGCGGCGATTGGGAGGCCGTTCGCCTTCTTTCCCGCAAGCTCCTTCTTCGGTCGTCCTTCGATACGCCGCCATCGGCGGCTAATCAGGATGAGCGGGAACCACGGCACACGACTGATCCACTCATCCTGAGTAGCGGACTGGGCCAAGCCGAACGCTTCGAACGACCAGCTGGCGTGAACCGACATTCCAATCCGCTCATCCTGAGTAGCGGACTGAGCGAAGCCGAAGGCCGCGTATCGAAGGACACGAACAATCCCGTCATCGTCCTTGTGCGTCCGCAGCTCGGGCAGAACATCGGGAAGGCCGCGCGGGCGATGCTCAACTTCGGGCTTACCGAGATGCGGCTCGTTGCGCCTCGGGACGGCTGGCCGAATCCCGATGCGGGTCCAGCGGCGAGCGGTGCAGACGTGGTGCTCGAGTGGGCGCAAGTGTTCGATACGGTCGCAGAGGCGATCGCCGATTGCACCCAGGTCTTCGCCTCGACGGTTCGCCGGCGCGACCTCGTCATGCCCGTGCTCGGGCCCGAGCAGATGGCCGACCGGATCCATGCCTCGCCCGAGCGCAGCGCGATCCTGTTCGGCGCCGAACGATCGGGCCTCGAAACCGACGAAGTCGCGCTCGCCGACGCGATCGTCACGGTGCCGATCAACCCCGAGTTCGGATCGCTCAATCTCGCGCAGGCAGTGATCCTCCTCGCCTACGAATGGTCGCGGCGCAGCAATCTGGCGGTCCCTACGGCGAAGGAGCTCGAGCCGGCAGCCCCGCACGGCGAGGTCGAAGCGCTGATCGCCCATCTCGACCAGGAGCTCGACAGCAAAGGCTATTTTCATCCGCCTTCGCGGACGCAGGCGACCAGGAACACGCTTCGGACGATCTTCACCAAGACGGGCTGGTCCTCGCGCGAGGTGAAGGCGGTCCGCGGGATCATCCGCGCCCTGGTCGGTCCGCCGCGAAACCGGGCGAAAACTTGACGTTGCGGCGCTGCCCCCCTAGGTGCGCGGGCCACGCAATTGATCCCGCATGCCCGGTGAAGCGGTGATCGCGTCGAGTGCAAGGCTCGGCGGTGCGGTCCCGGGCGGACAAACGAAACGCGAATTGGAGAACGCACGTGACGAAGCGCACCAGTGCCAAATACAAGCTCGACCGCCGCATGGGCGAGAACGTCTTCGGACGGCCCAAGAGCCCGGTCAACCGCCGCGAATACGGCCCCGGTCAGCATGGCCAGCGCCGCAAGGGCAAGATGTCCGACTACGGAATCCAGCTCCGCGCCAAGCAGAAGCTCAAGGGCTATTACGGCGACATCACCGAAAAGCAGTTCAAGAAGAACTACACGCAGGCGACCGCGATGAAGGGCGACGCGTCGCAGAACCTCATCGGCCTGCTCGAGCAGCGGCTCGACATGGTCGTCTATCGCGCAAAGTTCGCGCCGACGATCTGGGCCGCGCGTCAGCTCGTCAGTCACGGCCACATCCGGGTCAACGGCGTGAAGTGCAACATCGCCTCGCGCAAGGTGAACGTCGGCGACGTGGTCGAGCTCGGCCCGAAGGCGCAGGAGATGGCGCTGGTGATCGAGGCGCAGAGCCTCGCCGAGCGCGAAATCCCGGATTACGTCGTTCCGGACGGCACCTCGAAAATCACCTTCAGCCGCGTCCCGAAGCTCGACGAAGTGCCCTATCCGGTGCGGATGGAGCCGAACCTCGTCATCGAATTCTACTCGCGCTAGGCGCGAGTCAGCCGATTTCTCGAAGGGCGGCCCCTTGGGCCGTCCTTTTCATTTGAGCATCAGCACGCGCGCTCGCGACGTTCGCCGTCGCGAGCCGGCGCGCTACTTACATTTGGCGTAGTGGCCCTTGGAATCGCGGCAGACCTTGGGCTTCGCCGGCTTCGGGCACTTGATGAACTTGCCCTTTGCGTCCTTGCACGGCGCTGCAAGCGATGGGGCCGAACCCGCCAGAAGGCTGAGGCCGGCGAATGCGAGCACGAACTTTCTCATTATTTCCTCCCTCGGCACTTGGGAGCCAGCGAGGATAGTCGCGACTGCCCGAACAGCCGGTGGCCGGAAGATTAACTCACCGCGGCTTCGAAGCAGCGACGGCTACAAGAGCTTGGAGAAGCTCCCAAGCGCAGCGCCTGCGCCGCCCTGCTGTTGGAGGAGAGAGGCGAACTGGCCGAGCGAGCCTTCGCCGCCGATATGTCCGATGATCTCCTGGAGCTTGTCGGTCGGGAGACCGGTCTGTTGCGCCGCAGTGGTCACCGTATCGCCTTCGGCGACATGAGCCTGGCCGAGAGCTGCGACCGCTTGCTCGACCTGCTCGGGGCTAAGCCCCACTTTTGCCGCGAGATTTTGCACGGTCGCGTTCTCGCAGACCTGCCCAAGAATTCCGTTCAACAGGCTCATCGCAGTCTCCGATCACATCCGTCCGCGCGGCAGGTCTGACGCTACTCCTGCACCTGCATCGGCTGCACTTCTATCGCTTGCGCCTGCCCAGCCTTGCGCTCCGCCTCTTCCATCCGCAGTCGCTCGCTTCGGCGCGCCTTGTCGGCGAGCACCGTCCACGCCGCTTCCGAGCGGCGGCAACGATCGCGCACGTGGTCGAGCGTTGCCGCCTCTGCCTCGGTCCGCGCCTCTGCGGCGCGGGTGAGGAAGAATTGCAGGTTGGAGCTGCGGATGGTCGGCCCGGGCACTTATTCTGCCTGAGGCTCGCCGGCCTGCTCGTCCGCGGACTGCGCGCCGGCCGAATCGTCGGCGGGCTTGATGTTCACCGCCGCCATCTTGCCGCGGCGATCCTCCTGGAGGTCATAGGTGACGCGCTGGTCCTGGCGCAGCGTGCGCATGCCCGAGCGCTCGACCGCGCTGATGTGGACGAATGCGTCGTTTCCGCCGCCTTCGGGCGCGATGAAGCCGTAGCCCTTGTTCTCGTTGAAGAATTTTACGGTTCCGGTTGTCATGTCTGGTTTCCTTCTTGGGCGGGGCCGAAGTGCCGGCCCGCTTCGTGCCAGGAGTGCCGAGAGAAGGAAAAGGCCGCCTTGCCGGCGCCCGTAGACCGTCAATTTGCGACTAGCAGCGGGTGCTATATGCGCGCTTTAGCCGGCGATTGTAAGGCTTGCGTCGATTGAACCGCCGCGGGCGCCTTTCACTCGCGGTTCAACTTCGCGGCGGTTAGAAGCGATCCGAACGCGACGCAGACCCGAAACGCAGCACCTTTGTCCGCCTACCGCTCCATCATGCCCTACGAGCGCTCGCCGCTCCGCCGCCGCGCGTCCGGGCTTGGGCTGGCGTTCGGCGTCAATCTCGCGCTGCTGTTCATGCTGCTGACCCTCAACCGCTTCGCGCCCGAAGCGCGCAAGGTGAGCCGTGCCCTGGTCGTCGACCTGATGCCCGAATCGCACAGCGCCGAATCACCGACGAAGGCTGCCGCCAAAGCGGTCGAGCATCCGCACGCGAAGCCGCGCATCAAGCCGCCGCCGATCGTTCTTCCCGCAAAGCCGACGATTGCGGTCCCACCGCCTGTTCCGCCGTCCAAATCCTCGCCGTGGGTCGAGATGAGCAAGGACGAGATGGCCGCATCGGACATCGGCAGCCTGCCCAAGGGCGGCTCCGCCAGCGACGGCGATTCGCAGGTGGTCGGCACCGGCCCTCACGGGGAGACGCTCTATGCCGCGGAATGGGCGCGCCACCCGACCGACGCAGAGCTCAGCGGCTACCTCCCGCCCAATGCGCCGGACGGCTACGGGATCATTGCCTGCAAGACGATCCCCGACGACCGAGTCGACGACTGCATCGAGCTCGATCAGGAGCCGCACGGGTCGCACCTTGCGAGCGCGGTACGGCAGGCGGCGTGGCAATTCCGCATACGGCCGCCGCGCAAGAACGGACGTCCGCTGGTCGGCACGTGGGTGAAAATCCTGATCGAATACGACCGTATCGACTCCGGCGACGCCGAGCCGACGCTCGGCGGCAATCGTGGTTAAATCGACTTCACCAGTTTCCCAAACCTGCCGCTAACCGGGTGCGCATTAATCCCGACCTCGGCAGCGTCGTCGACCTTTAGCGAGCTCCGGCGGCGTTGCCACCAAGGCGTTACAGAGCCCTGCCCGCTTTTCCTTCGCTTTTCCCGGCGGGCAGGGCTTTTCCCTCAATCGCGGTGGCGCAGCATGAACCCGCCGCCTTTCTCCGCCCTGCGGCGATTGAGGCGTGCCTCGTAATCGTCGGCCAGCTCTTCGAGCGCCTGGCGCATTTCATCGTCGGTCAGGAACTTCGCAATCCGCCTGCACCGCTCAATTTGTTCTTCAAGATCAATATCTTCTTTCATGGGGCACCGTCATGAAGACAGCTCCCACGCTCGGCGGACCAACGTTGTTCCTGAACCTCAGGTTCCCTCCGGTGCGGAAACGGAACGACGCCTGCGGCGGCTAGTGCGATACGCGCCGCTCGGCCGCCGCGAGAACCTTCTTCACATCGTCTGTGGAGATCGCGAACCCAATGCCGACATTCCCCGCTCCGGCCTCGGACTGGCTGGGGCTGAACAGGGCCGAGTTGATCCCGATGACCTTGCCATCGAGGTCGATCAGCGGCCCGCCGGAATTGCCGGGATTGATCGGCGCGTCGGTCTGAATGAAGCGCCTCGAATCGCCGCGCCCGAGCGGCCTATCGAGCGCGCTGATGATACCGCTGGTGACGGTCTGGCCGAGGTTGAACGGGTTGCCGATGGCGACGACGTAATCGCCGACCTGAAGCTTGCTGCTGTCGCCGAGCTCGAGCGCCGGCAGGTTCTTGGCATTGATCCTCAATACCGCCAAGTCGAGTTCGGGGGACAGCGCGACCGGGTCGGCCGGAAGCTTGCGCCCGTCCTTCAATCCGACCTCGACCGCCTGTGCGTTGCGGACCACGTGGAAGTTGGTGATGACGAGGCCGTTCTTCCCATCGACGATCACCCCCGATCCGGCGGCGATCGCCGGCTGGAGCGCCGCGTCGGGAATGCCGAAATAGCGCCGGAAGAAAGGGTCCTGAAGAAGCGGGTTCTGCTCCGCGGGTGATTGCTGGAGAGTCGCGATGTTGACGACCGCGGGGGCCGTCTTCTTGACCAGCGGCGACAGGCTGTCCTCGCCTGGCGCGGCGAGCGCGCGCGGCGCTGCGGCATCGCTCGTGGTGCCCACGGGAACGAGCCGTGCAACAACTCCGCCGATGACGGCCGCGACCAAAAGCAGGATCAGCAGCAGGAGAAAGGGAATTCCGCGGCTTGCGGAACGCGGTTCGGCCATGTTGTCGTTTATCCTTCGACGACTTCGCCCTCGGGTGCGCCGCGGCCGAGCTTGTCCGGCAGCCGCTCTCCCGCAGGCGTGAACGCGAGGCTGACCGAATTGATGCAATAGCGTTGCCCGGTCGGCGGCGGACCGTCGGGGAAGACGTGTCCCTGGTGCGCGCCGCAACGGGCGCAGACGATCTCCGTCCGCGCCATGCCATAGCTGTTGTCGCGGATGTACTTGAGATTCCCATCGGCGAAGGGCTGTGTGAAACTCGGCCAGCCGGTGCCGCTTTCGAACTTCGTGCCGCCGTGGAACAGCGGCAGCCCGCACAGGCGGCAGGTGAAGACCCCCGGGCGCTTCTCCTGCAGGAACACGCCGCAGAACGGCGCCTCGGTCCCGTGCTCGAGCAGGACGTGCCGCTCCTCGTCGCTCAGATCGGCGACCAGCGCGTCATATTGTTCTTTCGTGGGGGGCGTCAGATCGAATGTTGATGTTGCGGCGGTCGCCATCGTCGGCTCTCCTTCAGTCGCGGTTTAACATGGGAATGGAATGAGCGCCTGTCGATGCGTTGGATCCTCGCCTTCCTGCTGCTTGCCTTCGCAACGGGCGCGTTCGCCGAGCAAGTCCAGACACTCGATCAGGCGCTGACCGAAGACGCGGAGCAATATGCCGCGCAGTTCGGAGTCACTCCGGCCGAGGCATTTCGCAGGCTCAAAGCCCAGCAGGACAGCGTCGCGGCCACCGATGCGATCTCCCGCGAATTCGCCGGCCGACTCGCCGGAATTTCCATCGAGCACCGGCCCGAATACCGGATCGTCGTCCTGCTGACCGGCTCCGAGCCGGTCGCCGACCGCACGGCCGCAGGCGTGCCGGTGGTCTTCCGCACCGGCGCGAAGGCGACGCACGCCGAGGCGATCACCGCGATGCGCCGGCACCTGATCGACTTCCGCAGCGAGCTTCCGGGCGCGCGCGGCGCCGGTTACGACCAGCGGACCGGCGAAGTCGTGCTGCTCGTCACGCCGGCGGACGCGACCCGCTTCGGCGTGGATACAATCCGCGCGGGCGCCGAGCAGCTGAGCGGCGTCCCGGTGCGGGTTGCCGTCAACCAGCTGATCGAGTCGAACATGAGCGTCGACGGCGGCGGGCGAGTCGAGGGTGTGAACGCGCTCACTGGCGGACGCGGCCGCTGCACAAGCGGTTTCGTGGTCACCAATGGCGCGACCGATGCGATCACGACAGCGGCGCATTGCCCGGACCAGCTGACCTATATCGACCGCGACGGGAACAGCAGTCCGACTTTGCCGATGATCAGCTCCTGGGGGCTCGCGTATCGCGACGTACAGATCAACGGGAGCGCGGATTCGCCCGATCCGCTCTTTTATTCGAACCGCGGCGCAGGGTCGCTCCGCGCGGTCGAGACCTGGCGCAGCGTCGCCAGCACGCGGGCCGGGGATTTCGTCTGCCATTATGGCGAAAGCTCCGGCTATAGCTGCGCGACGGTCGAGCTCACCGACTACGCACCGCCAGGCGATCTCTGCGGTGGCCCATGCTCACCGACGTGGGTCACCGTGAAGGGTCCTTCGTGCATCGCCGGCGACAGCGGCGGGCCGGTGTTCAGCGGGAACGTTGCGTTCGGAATCGCCAAGGGGATCAACCGTGACGATGCGGGACGCTGCCTATTCTATTATTACATGTCGACCGATTATCTGCCGCCGCCGTGGCGGCTGCTGACGGTGGCCGACGTCAGTCGGAAGCGACGAGATCGCCCCTGACCTGGTCGGAGCCCGGCACCGGCTCCGCCGGGTCGTTGCCCAGCTTCACAATGTGGTTCTTTTCGTCGACGTGGACGATCGTCGGCCGCAGCATACGCGCCTCCGCATCGTCGAGCGCTGCATAGCTGATGATGATGACCAGGTCGCCGGGGTTCACCAGGTGCGCCGCGGCGCCGTTGATGCCGATGACTCCGCTGCCGCGCATTCCGGCGATCACGTAGGTTTCGAGACGAGCGCCGTTGGTCACGTCGACGATCGCTACCTGCTCGCCCTCGATCAGGTCGGCTGCTTCCATCAGCGCCGCGTCGATGGTGATCGAACCGACGTAGTGCAGGTCGGCCTGCGTCACCGTCGCGCGGTGAATTTTCGACTTCATCATGATCCGCATCATCGGCGGCTCCCTCGACCTCGGCGCCAAGCTTTGCGCGCGGCCGGTACTAGATCTGCATCCATTCGTCGATAATCAATGTTGCGCTGCAATATCGCACTTGCAGCAAGCGGTACAAATTCCCAACTGACGGTCGCGGACGTGGTGAAATCTACGAAATCGAATTTCGGCGCCCGTGCCTAGAGTGTTGATATTCCCTGCTTTTCGAATTTGGCACGGCTCTTGCTCAGCTTAGGGCAAGACAATTTCCGCCAAGTGGAGTGAACGATGGAAGCGCAAGAGAATCAGGCCGCCCTGCCCCTCCGGTCACATACGATCCTGGGTGTCTGCGAGGCGATCGGCGAGGATTTCGGGTTCAACCCCGTGTTCCTGCGCATTCCGCTTGCCGCCTCGGTGATCTGGAACCCCGCGATCGCGGTCGGCACCTATGTTGCGCTCGGTCTGGCCGTGCTTGCTTCGCGCCTGCTGTTTCCGAGACCCAGGGCTTCGACTGCTGCTCCGGCAGAGGCCGAGCACGAACAGCAGGAGTTGGCGAAGGCCGCTTAATAGTCGCCGCGGGCTTCGGCGCGGGCTTCCAGAAGGTCGAACAACGCCCGGTGCTGGAGGAGCAATTGCTCGCCGCCGAAGCCGAGTGCCCGGGCCGACCCAGGTGTGATTGCCGCCTGGTCGACGATCGCGACCACCGATGATTCGTCCGGCAGCGACGGCGCGGGCGCCTCGGTTCCGACGCGCGCGGCGGCGCGATCGAGCAGCCGGCGGACCGGCCACCAGTCGCACACCAGCGCGCTCGCAGCCCCGAGCGCACAGCCGTCGCGTTCCGAAGTCGCGAGCGTTTCGAGCGCGTGGCGCGCAGCGCCGAGGCTGGACTCGGTTTCGGCAGCGCCGGGCGTGCTCGGCAGCGGCCCCACGGCGGAGGTCAGTCTGACGAGGTACAGCCGCTCGCGTTCGAACGCGTCCGATGCGTGCGACAGCCAATCGCGAACCGCCCCTTTGGGGCAGCGCTGAAGCGCGACTTCGATCAGTCCGGGATAGTGTCCGTGAAGGCTGCACAGCAGGTGCACCGCGTCCGCGATGTCGCGTCCCGAATGACGGCCGGTGCCATCGAGCAATGCGGCAAGATGCGAATGGCGGCCGAGGCCCTCGCCCGCGACGCGCGCGAGCTGGGCCGCGGCAACACTGACCGGCTGCTGAGCCCCCATCAAAGTAGCACTTCGATGGGATCCCTGCTCGACTGACCGGTTGATCGCCATTCCTTTTCCTCGTCCGTTGCTGCGAGCGAAGCCCTAGGGAAGCGTTCCTAACGCAAGGGCGTAAAGACGAGGTTTATGGCCGCGTAAGCTTTCGGGAACCCTATCAATCGTCCCGGTAAGCGAGCTCGTAATTGCCCCAGCGGCGGCCCTTGATCCACAGCGGCACGAAGACGTTCTTGACCGGGATGAACTTGTCGCCGAGCTCCATCCGGTACGTCGCGAGGGTCGCCGGCCTTTCGCTCGCGAGCGCCATTCGCGTCGTGTCGTCGATCAGGATGCGCTTGTTCCGGCAATGCTCGTCGTTCCACACGGGATCGGGCCCCTGCGGATGGCTGCGCTCGCTGAGGTGCGTCGGCAGATAGCCGTTCATGTCGCCGATTGCCGAGCCGATGATCCGGTTGTCGCTCGACTTGATCCGGTCGAGGACCGGCCGGACGAGCCGGTCGGCGGCCGCATTGAAGCGGACGTCGTATTGCACGGGATTGGAGCCTTCGACGATCTTGTAGTCGCGGTCGAACACATCCTCGACGTTGAGCTCGCCTTCGTCGATCGCGCGTTCCACCGCGTTCTTGATCTGCCGGCACCCGTCCTGCGCCTTGAGGATGAATGGCGTGTCGTCGATTTCGGCACCGGAATTGGCGAGCGTGTCGAGCATCGTGTTCGACAGCAGCTCGAGATGGCCGAGGCGTTTCTCGGCGGTCTTCAGCTCCTGGCCGTTGTCGCGCGCATCGGCGGCGAAGTCGGTGAGGCCGGCTTTGACCCGGTCGACGCTGGTCTGGATCATGCTGGTCGAATGGGCGATGCCTTCGGTCTGGCGATCGACCATGCCGACGATCTCGCTCACTTCGCGGACCGTGTCGCTGATCGTTCCGAAGCCCGACTGGGCGGCGCGGCTGCGCTCGACACCGGTCTTGATCTCGTTGGTGACGGCGCCTGCTTCGCGGGTCAGCTCGCCGATGGTCGAGGCGATCTGGCTCGTCGCCGCACGCGTATCATGCGCAAGTTTCTTCACCTCGGCCGCAACGACCGCGAAGCTGCGGCCCGCGTCCCCGGCGCGCGCCGCCTCGATCGTCGCGTTGAGCGCGAGCATGTTGGTCTTGCGCGCGATCGTTTCGATGGTCGACGAAACCGTCTGCACCTGGTTCATCGCGCTTGCGAAACCCGCCATGCGCTCGCCGAGCTGGACCACGAGCTCGGTCAGGCCCTTGAAGCCGTCGATCGTCTTCTCGATCGCTTCGCGGCCGGCCTCGAGCTTGCCTTTCGCCTGCTCGGACAGCAGCCGCGCTTCGTCGGTCGAATCCGACACGCGCGATTGCGTGTTCCGTCACTTCCTCGATCCCCTGAGTGGCCAAAGCCCTGCTCCCGAACAAGTTCAGGAGGGGAGATACGGAGAACCTCCTACTTCTTCGTTAACTATGTCACGGTTCAATAGAGCAGGAACCGCTCCCGCTCCTCTTCCCACGCGCGCTCGTCGGGGACGGTCAGCGTATCGAGGTCGCCCGCCTCCGTTTCGCTGTCGTCGACCCATTCGCGAAGCAGCGGCGAGCCGTTGATGACGTCGATCGCGAGCTTGTCGAACACATATTCGTACGGGAAGTCGCGCCAGAGCGTGTAGTCCGGATAGAGCCGCCGGATGGCCTTGAACGCGAGCGCCTGGAGCCGCCACGGCTTGAACGCATGATGCTCATACCATGGGCCCTCGGCATGGATGAACAGCCCGCGGCACATCTCGCCGACATGCTTGTGGAACGTCGGCTGGAACGTCACGTCGCGCAGCTTGCAGCCTACGAGCCACTCGGGCGCGAGCGCCTGCATCGCGGCCATGACCCGCTTGGGATCGAGATCGGGCGCTCCGAACTGTTCCAGCGGGCGGGTCGTCCCCCGGCCTTCGCTCAGCGTCGTTCCTTCGAGCATCACCGTGCCTGCGTAGGCGCGCGCCATGTTGAGGTTCGCCGCATTCGGGCTCGGGTTGATCCACACCCGCTCGGGCGGCCACCCGAAGCCGGGCCCCTGATCGGGCTTCCAGCCCTCCATCTCGATGACGCGATAATCGACGTCGAGATTGAAGTGCTCGACGAACCATTTGCCGAGCTCGCCGAGCGTCAGTCCATGCCTCATCGGGATCGGCCCCGCACCGACGAAGCTCTCCCACCCCGGCCGCAGCGCCAACCCTTCGACCGGCCGCCCGGCCGGGTTGGGCCGATCGAGCACCCACACGCTCTTGCCATGCTCGGCTGCGGCCTCGAGGACGTAAAGCAGCGTCGTGATGAACGTGTAGATGCGGCAACCGAGGTCCTGGAGGTCGACGAGGATCGTGTCGAACGTCCCCATGGACTGCCCGCTCGGCCGCCGGACCTCGCCGTAGAGGCTGAACACCGGCATCTGGTGGACTGGGTCGGTGAAGTCGTCGGACTCGACCATATTGTCCTGCTTGTCGCCGCGCAGCCCATGCTGCGGTCCGAATGCGGCGGTCAGGTTCACGCCCGCAGCCGCGAGCGCATCGAGGCTGTGGGTGAGGTCGCGCGTGACCGACGCCGGATGCGCAAGCAACGCGACGCGCCTGCCCTCGAGTGGACGGCGAAGGTCGGGGTCGGCGATGAGGCGGTCGATGCCGAAGAGGGTCATGGCTGCTGTCTAGGGCAGCTTGGCGACGAAGCAATCGCGCACGTGGAAATCGGGCCGATTGCTGTTCGGATGGGCGAGTGCCCAATAGCTGCGCGTGCCGCTTCGATGTTCGATGACCGCAGTGAGGCCGAGCGCGGCGCCGGCGTGCGCAGCGAGCTCGACGACCGCCGTCAGCCTGTTCCCGCCGAAAGTGATTTCAGGCGGGCGAATGTCCAGCTCCGACACGCCGTGCCGGTAATTGATGAACCGGTACGCCGCCCACTGACCCGAAGGGGAGAAATTGAGCTCGACATAGCTCGTCTTGCCGATGCTGACGAACGCCTCGAAGCAGGTCGCCTGCCACAGGCCGTCGATGCGGTCCGGCATCGCGGGGGCCGGGATGACCACGTCGGCAATATCGCCGGAGAGCTTGTAGGTGAAGATAAGCCGCTCGCCCGAGCGGTGCACGTCGGCGTCGATCTGAAGGTCCTCGCAATCGTCGAAGGGCAGAAGCTTCATCTTGCCCCCCTATCGTCATTCCCGCGAATGCGGGAATCCGCTTGTTCTCTTGGCAGCGGGACTCCCGCTTTCGCGGGAGTGACGAGTTCGGTAAGCGCGCTCGGATGACTGCGTACAATTCCTCTCTCATGCGCCTGCTCGACGAGCGCGGCTATATCCACCAGGTGACCGACGCCGCCGCGCTGGACGCGCTCGCCGGGCGGCAGGTAGTGCCCGGCTACATCGGGTTCGACGCAACCGCGCCGAGCCTTCACGTCGGCAATCTCGTCTCGATCATGCTCCTGCGCCGGCTCCAGCAGGCCGGGCACAAGCCGATCGTGGTGATGGGCGGCGGCACGACCAAGGTCGGCGATCCCTCGGGCAAGGACGAAGGGCGCAAGCTGCTGAGCGACGAAACGATCGGCGCAAACATCGCCTCCATCCGGCGTTGCTTCGAACGCTTCCTGAGCTTCGGCGCTGGCCCCACCGACGCGATCATGGTCAACAACGACGATTGGCTGGGCGGCCTCGAATATATCCCGTTCCTCCGCGACATCGGCCGGCACTTCACGATCAACCGCATGCTGACCTTCGACAGCGTCCGCCTGCGGCTCGAGCGCGAGCAGCCGCTGACCTTCCTCGAGTTCAACTACATGATCCTCCAGGCCTACGACTTCCTCGAGCTCTCGCGGCGCGTCGGCTGCCGGCTCCAGCTCGGCGGCTCGGACCAGTGGGGCAACATCGTCAACGGGATCGAGCTCACGCGCCGGATCGACGGGACGGAGCTGTACGGCGTCACAACGCCGCTGATCACCAACGCGGACGGCGCCAAGATGGGCAAGACCGCGCAAGGCGCAGTGTGGCTCAACCCCGACCTGCTCAGCCCCTACGATTACTGGCAGTTCTGGCGGAACACGGCGGACGCGGACGTCGGCAAGTTCCTGCGGCTGTTCACCGATGTGCCGCTCGACGACATCGCGCGGCTGGAGCGCCTTCCCGGAGCGGAGATCAACGACGCCAAGATCGTCCTTGCGACCGAAGCGACGGCGTTGCTTCACGGCCGCGAGGCAGCGCTTGCGGCAGAGCAAACCGCGCGCGAGACTTTCGCGAAAGGCGGCGCGGGGGAAGACCTTCCCACGCTCTCGGTCGGCGAAGGGATGAGCGTCGCCCATGCACTGACGGCGCTCGGCTTCACGCCCTCGAACAAGGAAGCCAAGCGCAAGATCGCCGAAGGTGCGGTGCGGCTCGACGACTTGCCCGTGAGCGATCCGGGATTGCTGTTGACGCCGGCTGGGGAGCCGCTGAAGCTCAGTCTTGGCAAGAAGAGGCACGCGCTGCTGGTGAGATAGGGGCGCCGGGGGGCTATCGATGGACGTGCACAAACCGAAGCTGGTCCACAACTGGCGCGAGTTCCTCAAGGAATACGCCATCATCGTCATAGGCGTGTTGACCGCACTCTTCGCGGAGCAGGCGGTCCAGTCGATCGATTGGCGCAATAAAGTCGATGCGGCAATCGCCGACATGAACAATGAGCTTAGCACCGCGGACGGGCCGGAAGCCTATACGCGTTTGGCCGCGCACGACTGCATTGCCGCGCGGCTGGATGCGATCCGCGCCGCGGTCGAGAGTGGCGACCGAGCGCAGAGCGGCAAACTGATCGACTCCTTTTGGCTCCCGAAACGGACTTGGGACTCGCTGGCGCGCGAAGCGGCAACGGCATCCGACGTCGCCTCACACATGCCGCACCAACGCATGCTGGAATACCGGATCGCGTATGAGGTTGTTCCCGACATGCAGCGGATTGCCGACAAGGAGCTCGCCGATCTTGGACATCTTCGCGCGCTGCCAAGAAGCGGCGGTGCCATCGAAACAGCGGAAAAGCTTCAGGAGATCGACGCCGTCGAAGCGCTTCGACTGGACAATGACGCAATCGCCAGGGAAGCGCGCTTTACGCTTGCTCACGTGGAAACTTTGAACCTCAATCTCAATCCCGTTTTCGTGAGACGCGACATACTGGAGGCGAGCACTAATCTCGGCAACTGCCTGTCCACGCCCCGGGTCCCGGCCGCTCCACTGGTCGGAGTCGACTGACAGGGTGCATCAGCCACTCCTGATCAGCCCGATCGCCTGGTCGCGCTGGAACAAATAGAGGCACACCCGCGCCGCCTGTCCCCGAGCGCCCGAGAGTCCGCCGTCGCGGTCGAGGAGGAGGAGCGCATCGCTTTGGGCGATCGGCGCGAAGGTCCCGACGTCCTCCGGCGTGGCGACGCGGAAGCCTTGCTCGCCCGACTGACGCGTGCCGAGGATTTCACCGGGGCCGCGCAGCCGCAGATCCTCCTCGGCGATGCGGAAGCCGTCGTTGGTCTCGCGCATCAGCGACAAGTGGGCACGGCCGACATCGGTGAGGTTCTGCCCGCGGATCAGCAGGCAGGTGCTCTTGCCCGTCCCGCGTCCGACGCGTCCGCGCAGCTGGTGAAGCTGCGCGAGGCCAAAGCGCTCGGCGCCTTCGACGATCATCAGCGTCGCGTTCGGCACGTCGACTCCCACCTCGATGACTGTCGTCGCGACGAGGACTGCCAGCTCGCCTGACGCGAACCGCGCCATTACCGCGTCCTTGTCGACGCCCTTCATGCGTCCGTGGACCAGCCCGACCTTGTCGTCGCCGAAGCGCAGCTTGAGTACGCGCGCACGCTCTTCGGCGGCGGCGGCGTCGCTCTTTCCGCTCTCCTCGACCAGCGGACAGACCCAATAGGCCTGACCGCCCCCGGAAATGTGCCGCCCGAGGCCGTTGATCACCTCCGGCAGCTTCTCCTCGCTGATCACGCGCGTCTCGACCGGGGTTCGGCCGGGCGGCATCTGGTCGATCCGGCTGACGTCCATTTCGCCATATTGGGTGAGCGTCAGCGTGCGCGGGATCGGCGTCGCGGTCATCACCAGCAGGTGCGGAGGGTGCTCGGCCTTGGACGCGAGCAGCAGCCGCTGCGACACCCCGAAGCGATGCTGCTC
>JAICXO010000005.1 GCA_025980335.1 Sphingomonas sp.
AATGTGAACGTCATGGCGACCAACCTCACCAACCAGGTGCGCGGCATCGCCGAGGTCGTGACCGCGGTCGCGCAGGGCAATCTGAAGCGCAAGCTGACCGTCGACGCGAAGGGCGAGATCGCCGCGCTCGCCGACACGATCAACTTCATGATCGATACGCTGTCGACCTTCGGCGACCAGGTGACAAACATGGCCCGCGAGGTCGGCATCGAGGGCAAGCTCGGCGGCCAGGCCCGCGTGCCCGGCGCCGCCGGCCTGTGGCGCGACCTCACCGACAACGTGAACCAGCTCGCTGCGAACCTCACGAACCAGGTGCGCTCGATCGCCGAGGTGGCGATCGCGGTGACCAAGGGTGACCTCACGCGATCGATCGCGGTCGAGGCGTCGGGCGAGATCGCCGCGCTGAAGGACACGATCAACGAGATGATCTCGAACCTGAAGGAGCAGACGCTGAAGAATGCCGAGCAGGATTGGCTCAAGACCAACCTCGCGCGGTTCAGCCGGATGCTCCAGGGCGAACGCGATCTCGCGACGGTCTCGAACCTCATCATGTCCGAGCTCGCGCCGCTGGTGAATGCGCAATATGGCGTGTTCTACGTCAGCAAGCGCGAGGAAGACGAAACCAAGCTCGAGCTCGTCGCCAGCTACGGCGCCGAAACCGCCGAGCAGCTCAAGCAGGAATTCCACCTCCGCGAAGGGCTGATCGGGCAAGCCGCGGCCGACCGCAGGCCGATCCTGCTCAAGGACGTTCCGCCCGATTTCATCCGCATCGGCTCGGGGCTCGGCCACGCGACGCCGGCCAACGTCAACATCCTCCCGGCGCTGTTCGAGGATGAAGTGAAGGCGGTGATCGAACTCGCTTCGTTCAACGAGTTCAACGAAACCCACCAGAGCTTCCTCGATCAGCTGATGGAGTCGGTCGGGATCGTGCTCAACACGATCGCCGCGACCATGCGCACCGAAGGCCTGCTGAAGCAGTCGCAGCTACTGACTCAGGAGCTGCAGGCGCGCCAGACCGAGCTCACGACCAAGCAGGAGGAACTGCACAGCACCAACGAGGAGCTTCAGGACAAGGCCGAAGCGCTCGAAAACGAGAAGAAGCAGGTCGAAGCCAAAAACCTCGAAATCGAAATGGCGCGGCGTGCGCTCGAGGAGAAAGCCGAGCAGCTCGCGCTGACCTCAAAATACAAATCCGAGTTCCTGGCGAACATGAGCCACGAGCTGAGAACGCCGCTCAACTCGCTGCTCATCCTGTCCAAGCTGCTGAGCGACAACACGCACGGCAATCTCAACGAGAAGCAGGTCGAATTCGCGCGCACCATCAACTCGGCGGGATCCGACCTCCTCAACCTCATCAACGACATCCTCGACCTTTCGAAGATCGAATCGGGCACGGTGTCGATCGAAGTCGGCGAGATGCCGATGCAGCATTTGAAGCAGCACATGGAGCGGACCTTCCGCCAGCTCGCTTCGGACAAGGGGCTGGACTTCAACGTCAATTTCGATCCGAAGCTTCCGCAAACCATCCGCACCGACGAAAAGCGCTTGCAGCAGGTGGTCCTCAACCTGCTTTCGAACGCCTTCAAATTCACCTCGAAGGGAAGCGTCACGCTATCGGTGCGTTCTGCCGGGAGCGGCTGGAGCAAGACCCACCCGGTTCTTCACAATGCCAGCCGCGCGATTGAAATCGCGGTCACCGATACGGGCATCGGAATTCCGCAGGAGAAGCAGAAGCTGATCTTCGAGGCATTCCAGCAGGCTGACGGCACGACCAGCCGCAAATTCGGCGGGACGGGCCTTGGGCTGTCGATCAGCCGCGAGATCGCGCGCCTGCTCGGCGGCGAGCTTCAAGTCCGCTCCAAGCCCGGCGAAGGCTCGACGTTCAGCCTGTACGTGCCGATGCAAGCCATTGCCGAAGGCGCCGCAGCGCTTCCCGGCACCACGGCGCGCTACGACAACAGCGGCGCTGTCGTTCCTTCTGCCTTGCCCACCGGCTTCGACGTGAACGACGACCGCGACGAGCTCGGGAAGGACCCGTTCGTGCTGATTGTGGAGGACGATCCGACGTTCGCGTCGATCCTGCTCGACGCCGCGCACGAGGCCGGCCTCAAAGGCGTCGTCTCGGTCGCGGGGGCCGGCACGCTGGCGATGGCGCGTAAACTCCAGCCCACGGCGATCACGCTCGACCTCGGGCTCGCGGACATCGACGGCTTCGTCCTGCTCGACCTGCTGAAGCACGATCCGCAGACCAGCCATGTACCGATTCATGTGGTGTCGGGGGCTGATCGCAGTCAGGCGGCGATTGGGCTCGGTGCGTTCGGAATCACGGAAAAGCCGGCCGAACGCGACGACTTGGTTCGCATGTTCACTGCGCTCCTCGAGCATACGAAAAGCGACAAGCCGCGGCGGAAGGCCAAAGCAGTCGCGCCTCGCCCGATGGCCGAGCTCGCAGGTTCGAAGGTGCTGATCGTCGATGACGACATTCGCAACATCTTCTCGCTTACGAGCGTTCTCGAGAGCCACGACGTGGAAGTCCTCCACGCCGAGCGGGGAAGGGACGGGATTCTGATTCTTGAGCAGACACCCGACGTCGATGTCGCGCTGATCGACATCATGATGCCGGAAATGGACGGCTACGAGACCATGCGGCAGATCCGGAAGAGTTCCGAGCTTGCCGACCTGCCGCTGATCGCCGTGACCGCCAAGGCGATGAAGGGAGACCGCCAGAAGTGCCTCGATGCCGGCGCTTCCGACTATATCGCCAAACCGGTCGATATCGAGCTGCTGCTCGCGCTGGTGCGGGTATGGGTCGCGCGGTCTCGCGATGCCGCAGCTGCCGTACCGCCGCCTCCGGCGATGGAGGCTGCGGAGTAGGCGATGAACGTCTCCGCTGGAGAAATTGCGGCGCGCGCGCGAGGCGAGGCGGAAGTGATTGCCGAGGCGCAGCCCGAACAGCCCCGGGTCCTGCTGGTCGACGACGACGACCGCAACTTGCTCGCGGTCTCGAACACGCTCGATGATCTCGGCGAGGTGGTGACGGCCCGTTCGGGCGAGGAGGCCCTCCGCCACCTGCTGAAGGGCGAGTTCGCCGTCATTCTCCTCGACGTCTACATGCCCGGGATGGACGGCTACGAGACCGCCCAGATCATCCGCAGCCGCGACCAGACCAAGGGCATTCCGATCGTCTTCCTTTCCGCGGTCAACAAGGAGACCGAGCACCTGCTGCGCGGGTACGCGATGGGCGCCGTCGATTACGTGTTCAAGCCGGTCGACCCGGTCATCCTTCGATCCAAGGTGGCGGTGTTCGTCGACTTGTTCGCCAAGTCGAAGGAGGTCGAGCGCAAGGCGCGATACGAACAGGCGCTTCTGGATGCGACGCTTCGCGCGAATTCGGAACGCTTGCGTGCCGAGCAGGAGCTGCGCCGCGCCGAGCAGCGGCAGGCCGCGATCATCCAGTCGCTCCCGATGCTGCTCTACCTGGAGCCATACGACCGCTCGCCGCGGCGGCCCGATTATGTCAGCGGCGACATCAAGGCGATCACCGGGTTCACCTTCGAACAGGTTACCAAGCGTCCGGAAATCTGGGTCGAGCGGCTCCATCCCGAAGACCGCGACCGGGTTCTGGCGAGCCTTGCGATCCGTCAGGAGAAAGGCCGCTTCTCGGTCGAGTATCGCTGGCAAATTGCCGACGGGAGCTACAGGCACTTCCTCGATCAAGCGGTCCTGCTCAAGGATTCGGACGGCCGCGCGGTCGAGTTCGCCGGCACGCTCACGGACGTAACGGATCAGCGCTCGTTGGAGAGCCAGCTGATCCAGGCGCAGAAGATGGACGCGATCGGCAAGCTGACCGGCGGCATCGCGCACGATTTCAACAATCTCCTTGCAGCCGTGATCGGCGGCCTCGGCCTACTCGACAAGCGCGTCGACTTCGAAGAGGAGCACCGGCGAATCCTCGCGATGACCAAGCGCGCTGCGGAGCAGGGCAGCGAGCTGGTCCGTCGTCTCCTCGCCTTTGCGCGCCGCCAGACGCTCGAGCCGCACGCGATCGACCTTGCGAAGTTGCGCGACGCAGTGTGGGATCTCCTGACTCATACCCTTGGCGGTCTGGTCAATATCGAGTGGCGTGCGAGCGAGGACATGTGGCCCGCCTTCGCCGACCAGGCGCAGCTCGAGCTCGCGCTCGTCAATCTCATCATCAACGCTCGCGATGCCATGCCGGCGGGAGGGACCGTCGCACTCCTGATGGAGAATCGCGAATTGCCCGCCGACAATTGGGCCGGAGTCCCGGCTGGAGATTATGTGCTGATCACCGTCGCCGACACCGGCACCGGAATCGCGACCGACGAGCTCGAGAAGGTGATGGAGCCGTTCTTCACGACCAAGGAGCCGGGCAAGGGAAGCGGTCTCGGGCTCAGCATGGTCTATGGCTTCGCCAAGCAGTCGAACGGCGCGTTTCGGCTGAGCAGCGAGCTCGGCGTCGGCACGACTGCGGAACTGTGGCTCCCGCGCGCGCCCGAAGGAGCCTCGGTCGAAGACAAGGTGCCATTGCGGCAGACGCAGCATCGAAGTGCGCCGAGAACCTTGCGCATATTGCTGGTCGACGATCATGAGGGCGTCCGCAGCACCACGGCTGCCGTGCTCGCCGATCTGGGGCATGAGGTCATCGAGGCGGCCAGCGGCACCGACGCGCTCTCGACTCTGAAATCCGGCGATTGCGCTTTCGATCTGATGATCAGCGACTATGCGATGCCGCAGCTTTCGGGCACCGATTTCCTGCGCCATGCACGCGAAATCTGCCCTGATGTCGCCGCGTTGATCATCACCGGCTATGCCGAGGCGGAGGCGATCAACGATCGCCCCGAGGGTGTCGAGGTGCTTCAGAAGCCGTTTACGCCGTCCGACCTCGAGTGCGCGGTGTCGCGGGTCTGCGGGAGCACTTAGTGCGCGGCACCAGCGCTGCGCCAATGCGTTGAAATCATCGCCAAGCTTGTTCGAGAGTGATCGTGCCTGAAAAGAAGCTGCCGTCCGAGCCGGAGTTGGACAAGATCAACGAGCGTTTGACAGCGGCCCTTGCAACCTGCCGCTCTATGGTGACGAATTACAAGTCGCTGCTCGCCAATGACGAGGAGCCGCTCGGCGGCAGTGCCGCAGAGGCGGAATCGGCCGCGGGCGACGAAGAGAACGGAGAGTAGCGGGCGGTTGCGCGAAGGGTTCGCGGTCACCGCGGGCGTCCAAGCAGCGAAGCGCCCGCGGTGACTAGCTTGCGCCGGGCGAAGGGGACTCGACCCGGCGCAGTCTGCTTTTCCCCTATTCGTACCTCAGCGCGTGAATCGGGTTCGCCCGCGCGACCTTGATCGCGTGACCGACCACAGTAGCGATCGCGATCCCGAGCGCGATCGCGCCCGCGATGACGAACGGGACCGGGGTAAGCGCGATCCGCTGGTCGAACGTGTTGAGCCAGCTGCGCATCATCCACCAGGCGACCGGCCAGGCGATCACGTTGGCGATGATCACCGGTCGGCTGAACTGCCACACCAGGAGTTGCACGATGTCGCGGGTGCGCGCGCCGAGCACCTTGCGGATGCCGATCTCCTTGGTCCGGCGCTGGGCGGTGAAGGCGGCTAAGCCGAACAGCCCGAGGCAGCCGATGATCACCGCGAGCAGCGAGAATGCGGCGAACGTCTGCGCCCGCGCATCCTCCTTTTTGTATAGCTCCCCGACAATCTCCTCGCTGAACTTGGCATTGAACGGAACTTCGTTGGTGACCTGCTTCCACTGATGCTCGGCAGCAGCCCGGATGGTCGCCGGATCACCGCGGTAGCGGATGACCATGAATTCCGGTCCAGCGGTTACCTTTCGGAACATGATCGGATCGATCGGCGTCCGGACGGAGCGGAAGCGGGAATCGCCAACCACACCGATGATGTTGATGTTCACCATGCCGTCTTCGGGTTCGAAGAGCTCGCTCCTGACGGTCTTGCCGACAGCGTCCTGCGGCGATTTGAAGCCGAGCTTCTTCACCGCATATTCGTTGAGCACAACGTTTACGCCGCGCTGCGCAAGTGTCTTTTCGTAGTTCTCGTCGCGCGGATAGGGGACGGTGGCATCGTCGAGGGGGCGGTTTGGATCGAACCACCGGCCTGCCTTCAATCTCAGGCCCATCGCATCGAGAAAGCCGTCTCCGACATTGTACTGACCGATTGTGACCTGCTTGTCGCTGCCGGGAGGAATGATCCCGGTGTTGCTGTTATTGTCCGTAGCGACGCCAATATCAGTCAGACCGACAGCCTGTACGCCCGGAATGCGCTTCATCTGGTCGACGATCATTTGCGCCTTCGGCCACAACTGCGCGCGGCTCATCTCTTCGACCTGAAGGATGTGGTCGCGCTTGTAACCGGGATCGACATGCCGGGCGTAGACAGTCTGGCCGTAGATCACGGCCGTGCAGATGATGAGGCCGATCGACACGGCGAACTGGAACACCACCAGCACCGAGCGGATGCGCCCGGAGCCGGGCGTCTCCGCGGCGGACCGGTTGGCCTTGAGCACCTGCGCCGGCTGAAAGCGGGACAGGAAGAGAGCGGGATAAAGGCCGCTGACGATTCCCACCAGCAGCGTCAGTGCGATCGCCGGCAGCAGAATCCCGCCGTGGCCGAGATAATTGAGCGTCAGGTCGGCATCGAGGAAGGCGGCGAAGGGCCTGACCAGCAACTCAATCAGGGCGAGCGCGAGCACCATCGAGATTGCCGAAATAAGGATCGATTCACTGACGAACTGCACGACCAGCTGCCTGCGCGTTGCGCCGAGCACCTTGCGAAGTGCGACCTCGCGCGCACGCTGGCTCGCGCGCGCCGTGGCGAGGTTCGTGAAATTCACAACGGCCATTCCAAGGATCAACAGAGCAATGATCGCGAATGTCGCAATGGATTTCGGGTCATTGCCCGGCGTCATCGAAGCGTCCTGAGCTTTGCCGAGGTGAACGTCCTTCAGATTGACGAAGTGCCAATCTTGATCGTCGCCCGCATTGTAGCGGATGTTTCCATTCGGCTCGTCCGGGATGTTGCGCTTCTCCCAAGCGGGCTCTTCAGCTTGCATCGCCTTGACGTCCGCTCCGGGCCGAAGCTTCAGATAGACGTAGCCGGACTGACAGCCCCAGCATTTCGTGAGGAAGTCCGGGTTGTCCACGTAGAGAGCGTTGAAGTCCATGCGAAGGATCGCATTGACCTTCATGCTTGAATTCCTGGGAAGGTTCTTGAGGATGCCAACGATCCTCAGATCGTGCCTTTGCCCCCTCGTGATGATGGTCAGCGTCTGGCCGACGACCTGATCCGTTCCGTAGCGCTTGATCGCCTCATCCTGCGTCAGCACCGCAGTTCCGGGCGCGGTCAGCGTGCCGCCGGCGAGCAGGGGCAGATTGACGACCTTGAGGAAATCGTCGTCGGCGTAGAGCCAGTCCTTGGTGGACTGCGCCTGACCGTTCCTGAAGAACACCGGCGCGCCATCCTGAACGTAGACGCCACGTTCAACCTGCGGATAGTCTTTGAGGGCCGCGCCTTTGGACACATAGGCCGACATTTGGAGCAAGGTCGGCGGCTGATCCTTCGGATGCGGATACCAGGCCTGGAGCTGATACGTGTTCTCGACGTCGGGAACCCAGCTGTCGTAGCTCTCCTCGTAATTGATGTAGAGCAGGATCATGATGCACGCGGCCATGCCGATGGCGAGGCCGGCGATGTTGATGATCGAGTAGGTCCTGTTCTTGGCGAGCGCCCGAACCGCCACCGTCCAGTAATTCCGCCACATTTTGACCGTCCTTCGAAAGAGTGGACCTTCAGCGGGTTCAGGCCGCGCGCCGCCGTTCCTGGAGGATCTTGCCGTCGAGCATGTTGACCACGCGGCTCGCGAAATCGGCGTGGGACGGCGAGTGCGTGACCATCACGATGGTCGAGCCTTCCTGATTGAGCTGCCGGAGCATGCGCATGACCTCCTCGCCGTGCGCGGTGTCGAGGTTGCCGGTCGGCTCGTCGGCGAGGATCAGCTTGGGCTCGCCGACCAGCGCACGGGCAACCGCGACGCGCTGCTGCTGGCCGCCGGAAAGCTGCGTCGGCCTGTGCTTGGCGCGGTGCGCGATCCCGACCTTGTCGAGCACCCGGTCGACCCGCGTCCTGCGCTCGCTCGCCGGGAAGCTATGATAGAGCAGCGCCAGCTCGACATTCTCGCGGACGGTGAGCTCGTCGACCAGGTTGAAGCTCTGGAAGATGAAGCCGATGTTGCTCTTGCGGGTGTCGGCGAGCTGGGCTTCGGAAAGCCCCGCGACTTCCTGCCCATTGAAGACGTATGAGCCGCCGGTCGGGCTATCGAGCATCCCCATCACGTTGAGCAAGGTCGATTTGCCGCAGCCTGACGGGCCCATGATGGCGACGAACTCGCCGTCGGCGATGTCGAGGTCGACGTCGTCGAGCGCGGTCGTTTCGACCGTGTCGGTGCGGTAGGTCTTGGTGAGGCCGGTCATGGTGAGCACGGTCAGGTCCTTTCTCAATCGTCGCTCGAGCTGAAGGTCAGGTGGTCCTTGTCGGTAAGGCCGCTGTACGAAGAGGTGATCACGCGATCGCCGGGCTTGAGCCCGCCCAGCACCTCGATGAAGTCGCTGTTGCGCCGGCCGAGCTGAATGGCGCGCTTGGTCGCGCTGTTGCCGTCGCGGTCGACGACGAACAGCCAGGTGCCCCCCGTGTCGTTGAAGAAGGCGCCGTTCGGGATCAGCAAGGCCTTTGACGAGTCGCCGACCGTCAGCTTGGCCTGGATGGTCTGGCCGCGCTGCATCGACGTGGGCTCGGCGCCATCGAACAGAAGGTCGATCTGGAACTCGCCGTTGCGGACCTGGGGATAGACCTTGGCGACCTTCAGCCGGTAGGTTTTGCCGTCGATGTCCGCGGTCGCGGTCTGCCCCACCGCGACGCGGCCGAGATAATATTCGTCGACATCGGCCTGGAGCTTGTCGCCGCCGGCGCTGTCGATCTGGCCGATCCGCTCGCCCTGCTGGAGCGACTGGCCGAGCTGGATATCGAAACCGCTGAGCTGGCCGGTCACCGGCGCATGGATGTTCAGCTGACCGAGGCTTTCGCGCGCGACCCCCATGCTGCTGTTGAGCGACGCCGCCGCCGCGCGGAGCTGGCCGAGCTGGCTGGTCTGCAGCGCCTCGTTCTGCTGGATGCTTTGCTTCAGGATCTGAAGACGGTGCACCTGGTAGTCGAAGTCGTCCTTGGCATCCTTGAAAATCTTCGTCGCGACGAAGCCCCTGTCGGCGAGCGGCTTGTAGAGGTCGTATTGCCGCTTGGCCTTGGCGAGGTCGGTTTCGGCCTGGTTGAGGTCGCGCAGATTGTCGTTGTGGGTATTGACGAGCGCGAGCTCCTGGCTGCGCATGTTGTTGAGCTGCTGCTCGACTTCGGCCTGCTTCTCGAGCGTCGACAGCTGAAGCTCGGCGTTGGACAGGACCGCGAGAAGCTGCCCCTGGGTGACCTGCGTGCCGTCTTCGACCAGCTTCTTGTCGACCTGCCCGCCTTCGACAGCGTCGAGATAGACGGTGACGAGCGGAGTCACCCGCGCGCGCACCGGCAGGAAATCGTCGAACGTGCCGGACTGCGCCTCGGAAATCGTCAGTCGGTCGCGCGCAATCGACATCGAGTCCGCGCGTGGAGCGAACAACCAGAAGAGGAGAACGAGCAGAACGACTGCCGCCGCTCCGCCCCCAATGAGGATCCGACGGTCGATCCGCTTGCGCTCGACCACCTTGTCCATCGCGCCGCCGCTGACGGGCTCGGCGCGCTCGCCACGGCGCAGTTCGACAAGGCTCATTGTCCGCCTCCGAACAGTGATTGTCCGGAAACGGACGCCGCTTCCTGGCGCTTCGCCTCGGCGTTGTCTTCGATACTCACTCGTGAACCCCGCATCATGAGCATTAGTGCTGCAAAGCTCGTGCCAATCGCGTCCGCCGATTGCACGAGGAACCACTGTTCGTTTCCGGACAGCTGCGCTACAGACGTAGCGTGGCAGAGACATTCAATCTAGCCGTGGTCGTCGACGACGATCCGGACATCGCGCTCGCGGCTCGGCTCGCATTGCGGGACATGTTCGAGCGTGTGGAGACTCTGAGCTCGCCGGGCGAGCTCCTGCCGCTGCTGAAGCGCGAAAGCCCCGATGCGATCCTGCTCGACCTCAACTTCGAGCGCGCGCGCACTGACGGCCGCGAAGGGCTCGGCTGCCTCGGCAAGATCATGGAGATCGATCCCGATGCCGCGGTCGTGATCATCACCGCGCATGGTGCCGTCTCGATTGCGGTCGAGGCGTTGAAAGCGGGCGCGAGCGACTTCGTCGCCAAGCCGTGGAGCAACGAGCGGCTGGAGGCGACGGTCCGCAGCGCCGCTGCGCTTCGCAAAAGCCGGGTCGATGCGCGAATCGAGCGCGGCCGCTCGACGGAGCTCGCGTCGGGCCCGGAAACGCCGCTGCTCGGCAACTCGCCGGCGATGCAGCGGGTGCGGATGCTGATCGAGCGCGCGGCACCGACCGACGCCAATGTGCTGATCCTCGGCGAGAACGGCACCGGCAAGGAGATTGTCGCGCGGGAGATCCATCGGCTCTCGCGCCGGTCCGATCAGCCGATGGTCGCGATCGATCTCGGCGCCACCAGCGAGAGCTTGTTCGAATCCGAGCTGTTCGGGCATGTGAAGGGCGCCTTCACCGGAGCCGCCGGCGAACGGATTGGCAGGCTCAAGGCCGCGGACAGGAGCACGCTCTTCCTCGATGAGATCGGCAACCTGCCGCTGCATCTCCAGCCGAAGCTGCTGACTGCGCTCGAGCAGCGCCAGGTGCTCCCGGTCGGCGCGAACAAGCCGATCCCGATCGACGTCCGGGTGATCGCCGCGACCAACGTGTCCGCGGATCGGCTCGGCGACGAAACGCGCTTCCGGCAGGACTTGTTGTTCCGCCTCAACACCATCGAAATCGAGCTTCCGCCGCTTCGTCAGCGAAGGGACGACGTCCCGCTCCTGCTCGACCATTACCTGCGGCTCTATGAGCGCAAATATGAAAAGGCCGAGCGCCAGCTGCCGCCGGCGGTGCTCGAAGCCCTGGTGGAGAACGACTGGCCGGGGAACGTCCGCGCGCTTCGCCACGCGGCCGAGCGCGCGGTGATCATGGCCGAGGGCGAGCGCTATCGAGCGGACGATTTCCCGCTCGCCTCGCGCGCGCATGGCGGCCCGGCCGTCCCGAGCGCGGGCGAAACGCTGAACCTGGACCAGCTCGAAAAGCAGATGATCGAACGGGCGCTGAGGATGCATCATTTCAACATCTCGCTCGCCGCCGCCGAGCTCGGACTCAGCCGCGGCGCGCTTTACCGGCGCATGGAGAAGCATGGACTTTAGGCGCAAGTTCGAGTTCGGACTCGCGTGGCGCACGATCCTCCTCGTCGCGGCGATCCTGCTCGTGGCCAAGGCAGTGTCTGTGCCGAGCGTGCGCGCCGGCCTGATCGTTGCGGTCCTGATCGCGCTGGCGGCGCTCGCGAGCCTGTGGAACTTCATCAGGCGAACGAACTTCCTCGTTTCGCGGTTCGTCGAATCGGTTCGTTTCGACGATTATTCGCAGCGCTTCTCCGATCCGAGCGGCGGCGGCTTCGACGTGCTCGGGCAGACGCTCGACGAGGCGCTCAAGGGCTTGCAGAGGCGCCATGCGGAGGAGACTGCGGAGGTGCGCTATCTCTCCGCGGTCGTCGACGATGCACCGAGCGCGCTTCTGTCGGTGGAGAGCGACGGCCGGGTGCACGTGCTGAACAAGGCGGCGCGTCAGCTGTTCGCGCGCCAGCCTCTCAACCGGGCCTCCGACCTCGAGACGCTCGGGCCCGAGCTTGCAGCCGCGGCGCGCCTGCCGGCGGGGACGCGCAAGATCACCCGGCTGCTGCTCGACGGCGTCCCGCAGAAGGCCATCTTCGCCTCGGCGCAGGTCGCGCGGCTCGACAGACCGGTCACGATCCTGTCGATCCTTCCGGTGCAGAGCGAGCTCGGGGCGCTCGAGATCGCCGCGCAGGCGGACCTGGTGCGTGTGCTGACCCACGAAATCATGAACTCGCTGACGCCGGTGACCTCGCTTGCGCGCACCGGCGCCGACCTGGTCGCGACCGCGGCGCGCGGCGACGACCGGTTCTGCGACGCGAAAAGCGCGACCGAGACGGTCGCACGGCGCGCGGAAGGGATCCTGCGGTTCGTCGAAAGCTATCGTGAGTTCGCTCAGGCGCCGGAAGTGCATCGCCGCCCCTTCAAGGCGAAGGCGTGGGCCGACGAGATCATGCGCCTCGCGCTTGCGAACGCCGGCGGCCGCGACATCGACGCGCGGGTCGAGGTGGTGCCCGAGACGCTGAGCGTCGACGGCGACGCCGAGCTCCTGTCGCAGGCGGTCCTGAACCTGCTGCGCAACGCAATCCGCGCGACCGCCGACGCGAACGCACCGGTGCTCGCGCTGGCGCTATCGCGGGAGCCGACCGGCCATTGCCGGATCGAGGTGCGCGACAGCGGCGCCGGCATCCCGGAGGATCGCCGCGAGGACATTTTCCTTCCCTTCTACACCACCCACAAGGGCGGAAGCGGCGTGGGCCTGAGCTTCTCGAAGCAGGTCGCCCTCGCGCACGGCGGATCGATCTGCGCGCTGACCGCACCCGAAGGCGGCGCCAACATCCGGATGGTGATCTGATCCTCAGCCGAAGGTGAAGGAGAAAGCCTCTGCTCCGGGGTCGAGGAAGGCGATCGTGAAGGTGCGGTCGCGCACCGACCCCTTCTGGCGGATCAGCTGATAGAGCCGCTGTCCGGTGACCACGCCGGAGCCATCCGGCTTCACGTCCACGCCGGCGTCAGCGCCAGGAGCGCTGCCGTCGAGCGTGACGCGGAAGCGTACCGGCTTCCCCGTCGACGAGCCGAGCACGAGGTGCAGGTCGCGGGCATGGAAGCGGAACGAAATGCTCGCGCCGGGCGCGAGCGAGCGCGCGCTCTGCCGCCGATCGATCCATTTCCCACCGAGCGACCATTGATTGAGCGCGAGCGGCGCGGTTGCGTAGTCCTTCGGCTGGTCTTGCAAGAGGCCGCCCGGGGACGCGAAGCGCTCCGACCGGTAATAGCCGATATAGGTCTCGGGCGAGCCGATTTCGCTAAAGTCCGCCGATGCTTCGGCACCGGTCGCTTTCGCGTTCGCCATTCCGCTCGCCGGCGCGTGCCCGGCTTCTGCGAGAAGTTGCCGGATCACCCGCTCCGACATTTCATATTCGCCTTCGCCATGGTGGAAGTAGCGGATGCGCCCTTGGGCATCGACGAAGTAATGCGCCGGCCAATACTGGTTGTGGAGCGCGTTCCACAGCACGTATTTGTTGTCGAGCGCGACGGGGTAGCGGATGCCGAGGTCCTGCACCGCTTTGGCGACGTTCGCCGGATCGCGCTCGAACGCGAACTCGGGTGCGTGGACGCCGATGATCACCAGCCCATCCTTGCGGTACTTCGCGTCCCATGCCTTGAGGTACGGCAGCGTGCGAAGGCAGTTGATGCAGCTGTAGGTCCAGAAATCGATCAGCACGACCTTGCCCTTGAGCTGGGCATTGGTGAGCGGCGGGCTGTTAAACCACGGGCCGAGGGCGGCGAGCGACGGAAGCTTGCCGAGCACCGGAAGAACGAGCTCGCCCGCGGCATTGGTCCGGGCCGCGCTCTGGTCCATGCCGTGGCTGGCGCCGAGCCGTCGCGCGAGACCGGACTCGAGGCTCGCGGTCTGCGCGCTCGAGATTTTCGACAGCACCCGCGTGTCGAGGCCGAGCGCGATCGCCGCGACGCCGACGAGGACGAGCACGCCGAGCACCTGACGGATGCGTTCGCTCGCGCCGAGCGACTTCTTCATCCGCGCGAACAGTTTGCCGCCGATCAGCAGCGCCAGCGCCAGCGATGTCGCTGCGCCCAGCGCATAGGCGAGAAGAAGGAGGGTCGTGTCGAAGCTCGCCCCCTGGAGCGCGGCGGCGGTGAAAATGATGCCTAGGATCGGACCCGCACAGGGCGCCCACAACAGGCCCGTCGCGACGCCCAGCACGACGGACGACCAGATGCTGTCCTGCTGGCCTTCCTTCTCGGTCAGCCGCGCGCCGAGTGCCACCAGCGGACGCGTCAGACGATCGGATATGCTCGGGAACACCAGCGCGATTCCGAACAGCGCCAGGAGGATGAGCGCGGCCCATCGTCCGACTGCATTCGCCCGCACGGCCCAGCCGCCGCCGACTGCCGCGAGCGTCGCAACGATCGCGAACGTCGCTGCCATCCCGGCGAGCATCGGCAGTGTCGAGCGAACGAACGGCCGGTCTGCGCGGGCGAAGACGAATGGCAGCACCGGCAGGATGCATGGGCTGAGGATGGTCAGGATTCCGCCGAGATAGGCGAGGAGCATCAGGAGCATGTTAGTCCGTTCTGTTCGTCGGCCGGCACCCCCGCCGGCCTTCACCCCGTCGCCGCAGATACGTTTGCGGCCTGCTTATGGACGCAGCGGCGACCAAGTGCATCCGCTCATCGCATCGCTCCGTATCTCGTCCCGCAGCGCATTGAGGCTGCTCACCAAGGAGGAATGATGATGTTGAGTTCTCGAATTGCGCTGGCGCTCGCGGGCGCTGCTTCGCTGTCTGTTGCAAGCATTGCCATTGCGAACCCGATGGTCGGCGGCGCGGCCATGTATTCGACCCGCAACATCGTCCAGAACGCGGTCAACTCGAAGGACCACACGACGCTGGTCGCGGCGGTGAAAGCGGCCGGGCTCGTCGACACTTTGTCGGGCAAGGGACCGTTTACCGTGTTCGCGCCAACCAACGAAGCCTTTGCCAAGCTGCCCGCGGGCACGGTCGAGAATCTCCTGAAGCCGGAGAACAAGCCGACGCTCGTCAAGATTCTGACCTATCATGTGGTCCCCGGGCGCATCACCGCGCAGCAGATCGCGGCAATGGCGGCGAAGCACGGCGGCACTGCAACGCTGAAGACGGTCGAAGGCGAACCGCTGATGCTCCGCAAGGCCGGTGGCAGCTGGTGGGTGATCGACGCGAAGGGCGACAAGGCGCGGATCACGATCCCGAATGTCATGCAGTCGAACGGCGTCATCCACGTGATCGACACCGTGCTGATGCCCTGACCGGCGGAAGCCCGGTGACCGCGGCCTGCTTGCTCCCTGTTGGCGGGCCGCCCGGCGGAAGGAGTGCGACGATGGGCAACCTCGCTCGTCGCCTCTCTTCCGCCGGTCCCGCTCTTTCCTCCTTCGCCTGGAGCAGGCATGAAGCGGAGATGGACCGCAGGGCGGAGTTCGACGCGAGCAGCGGCAGCGGCGAGCTGGTCACGCTGCTCCACGCGGTCTCGCGCGGCGACCGCGACGCCTTCTTCACGCTCTACCAGCGGACCTCGGCCAAGCTCTACGGCATTTGCCTGCGCCTGCTGCGGAGCGAGGCCGAAGCGCAGGAGGCGCTTCAGGACGCCTATGTGCTGGTATGGCAGAAGGCTGCGCAGTTCGACGGCGCCAAGGCAAGCGCCATCACCTGGCTTTCGACCGTTGCACGCAACAAGTCGATCGACCGCCTCCGCCGCCGCACTCCCGTATCCGACGCTATCGAAAGCGCCGCGGACGTTGAGGACGACAGCCCTTCTGCGTTCGAGGTCGTCGCAAGCGCGCAAGATGCGGCGAGGCTCGGCCATTGTCTCGAGGAGCTCGACGAGCGTGCACGCGCGATGATCCGCGCCGCCTTCCTCGACGGCGCGACCTATCCCGACCTGGCCGAGCGCGAGCAGGTACCGCTCGGCACGATGAAGAGCTGGATCCGCCGCGGGCTGCAGCGGCTCCGCGGGTGCCTGGAACGATGACCGACGAACGCGACATCGCCGACGAGCCCGGCGATCTGGCTGCCGAATATGCGCTCGGCGTGCTGACCGGCGAAGAGCTGCGACGCGCGCGGGCGCTGGAGCGCACCGATGTCCAATTCCGTGCCGACGTCGCGCGCTGGTCGGGCCGACTCGCGCCGATGCTCGACGATGTGGCGCCGGCCCCGCCGCCGTCGAGTGCGTGGGCGGGGATCCAAGAGCGGCTCGGCATGCCGGACGGCGGCAATGTCGTTCAGCTCCAACGCCGGGTGAATCGCTGGCGCGGCATGACCGCGGCGATGAGCGCTTTGGCCGCGTGCCTTGCCATCTTCATCGTCGTGCGCCCTCCCGCTCCGCCGCAACCTGCGCAGAGCCCCGCGCCTGCCGCTCGGCCGGCAGCCGAGCCGCTGCTCGCGATGCTCGGCAACGACGGGCAGGGCACCAAGGTGGTTGCGGCATGGGATCCCGCCGCTCAGCGGCTGGTGCTCGCGGTCACCGGCAACATGCGCTCCGACCCGAACCATTCGCACGAGCTGTGGGTGATTCCGCCGGGAGGGAAGCCGCGCTCGCTTGGCACCATGGGCTCGCAAAAGCAGATGCATATGCAGCTCGCCGACGCGCTCGCGCAGCTGCTTCAGCAAGGCGCGACGATCGCGATCTCGGTCGAGCCCCCCGGCGGGTCGCCGACCGGAGCGCCGACGGGGCCCGTCGTCGCCTCGGGAGCGCTGACGAAAGCCTAAGCCGCATGCATCCGCGAGGGCCGCTCCCTCGTATATGCGGGTGAAGGAGCGTGACAATGAGCAGTGAAGCCGTTTCCCGCCGGTCGTTCATCGGCCTTGCCGGAGTCGCGAGCGCCGGATTGCTGCTTTTCGGCCGTTCGCAGGGCTCGGCAGCCCCGATGCATTTCGCGGTCGTCCGAAGCCCGGCCGACTGGAAGCACGAGCTTGGGCCGCAACGCTACGCGGTCCTGCGCGAAGCGGCGACCGAGCCGCCCTTTTCGAGCCCGCTGCTGAAGGAGCACCGCAAGGGAACGTTCGTATGCGCCGGGTGCGCGAACGCCTTGTTCAGCTCGGCGACGAAGTTCGAAAGCGGCACCGGCTGGCCGAGCTTCTGGAAGCCGCTCCCGCGGGCGGTCGTCACGCGGCCCGACCACAGCCTCGTGTTCGAGCGCACCGAAGTGCTGTGCGCTCGCTGTGGCGGCCATCTCGGGCACGTGTTCGACGACGGGCCGAAGCCCACCGGTCTGCGCTACTGCATGAACGGTTTGTCGCTGAGCTTCAAACCGGCGTGAACAGTTAGGCGACGATCCTCAGCGTCCCGCGCTTGCCGGGCGCGGCGTAGCAGACGACCCCGAGCTCTGCCTGGAGCCGCTCGAGCTCGCGCTGCTTGGCTTCCTTCGAAGCCTCGGCATAGCGCTTCTCGACCTCCGCCTCCTCGTCGGTCTGATCGCGGAAATAGGAGACGGTGATCCGGTGCCCGAACACTTCGTCGCCGCGAAGCCTCAGCTCGGCTTCGGCGTCTTGCGGAAGGCTGTCGCGTACCTCAGCCAGTTTCTCGATGAGTTCGTCGATGGACACCTGGTCCGGAATATCGACGAAGTCCTTGACGCGTCGTTTCATCAGTGACCCTCCCCGGCCCCCGGGGCGTTAAATACAATTGGCGCGAATCCACGCGCAACGCATATTCGAGCTTTATCCCCAGCGAAGTTGCCAGCCTGTGAACAGTTTTGAAATGAAACCTTCAGAAGCCGGCTCGCCGACGCTTTCGGCGGGACGCTTGCGGTTGACGCTAAGTCCTTCAATCGGCGGGTCTATTTCCGCCTTCGAGTGGATCGACCGGGACAGCCCGCGAGCGATATTGCGCAAATGCCACAGTCCCTTGGAAAAGGTGCTCGACGCGAGCTGCTTCCCGCTGGTGCCATACGTGAACCGCATTCGCGGAGGGGAATTCACCTTCCGCGGACGTCAGGTGCGGCTGAAGCCCAACATGGCGGGCGACCCGAGTCCGCTTCACGGGCAGGGTTGGCTCAACCGCTGGAACGTCGAGCGGCAGGACGGAACGAGCGTGCTGCTCAGCTACCGTCACGCGCCCGGCGAATGGCCGTGGGCGTATGAGGCGACACAGGAGTTCACGCTCGACGAGCGCGGTTTCTCGGTCCGGCTGACCTGCCGAAATGTAGGCGACGAACCGATGCCGTGTGGGCTCGGCGAGCATCCCTATTTCGACTGCGGTCCCGAGACCCGGATCGACACGCATGTCGACTGCGCCTGGACGATCGACGAGCACGTGCTTCCGGTCGCCAAGGTGCCGGCCGAGGGCCGCTACGATTTGCGGAACCGCCTCGCCTGCGGGCAGGGGCTCGACAACGGCTTCGGCGGCTGGGGCGGCGAGGCGCGGATGAGCGACCGGGACTGGCCGTACGAGCTGCGCCTGTCCTCGCCCGAAGCGAAATTCTTCCAGCTCTATTCACCGCCGCAGGGGGGCATCTTCGTCGCCGAGCCCGTCACCCATGCCAACGCCGCGCTCAACCATCCCGAAAGCGAATGGCCGGAGCTCGGCATGCGGGTGCTCGATCCCGGCGAGCAAATGCACCTCGATATGCGCCTGGAGGTCATTCCGAAGTAGCGCGTCGGCTTGCGGTTGAAGCTTGGGAATTGCGCTTATATAGCCCGCTCTCCCCGCGAGGGGGCGCCGCAGCCGGAGACGTGGGTGAGTGGCTGAAACCAGCGGTTTGCTAAACCGCCGTACGGGGTATTCCCGTACCGAGGGTTCGAATCCCTCCGTCTCCGCCAGCTTCAGCTGAAATTCTGACGAACTGCCGACTGCGCCAGGCAGCCGCTGCTCGCTCCTTCCAACGGATAAAAAAGGCCGGGAGCCCGGAGGCTCCCGGCCGGTGTTCGCGGATCAGAACGCGAAGTTGAGCGTGCCGGTGATCGACCTCGGCGCGCCGACGTAGACGAACTGGCTGCGGAATGCGCTGTTGTTGATCGTCCCGTTGAAGCCCGACACGTAGAACTTGTCGAACAGGTTGTGGACGTTGAACTGGAAGTAGCTCTCGTGCGGCAGGCCGATGACGTCGAGCGACAGCCGCGCATCGAGATCGACGACGGTGTAGGCCGGCGTCTTCGCGGGGAAGACTTCCGTATTCGGAAGCGGCGGCGCCGGCGGCTTCGGCGGTGCCGGGAAGGCGAAGATGCCCGTGTTCTGGTCATTCACGTACCTCGGGCCGGTGAGCTTGGCCTGAACGCCAACCTCGAGCGGGCCGAAGTTGCCCTGCGCTCGGCCGCCCAGTGTATAGGTCGGCGAGCCGGACTCCTGCTTGCCTGCGGTCTGAAAGACGATCGGCTGGCCAACCGTCGTGCACACGGTCAGCCCGCCTGCCGGATTGCCGAAGCGGACGTCGCTGCTGCTGCACGCGCCGCCGACGACGTCGTCAAGGATGTTCGAGTGCATCAACGAGCCGAAAGCATAGAGCGACAGCTGGCGGACGGGGGCATAGGCGAAGCTGGCGTCGATGCCATATTTGTGGACGTCGCCCAGGTTGGTGAACACGCTGATGAACTGGCCCGGGTTCTGCGGGTCGGCGATCAGCGAATCCTCGATCCGGTTGCTGAACGCGGTGTACCAGCCCGATAGCTGCGCCTTCACCTTGCGCGAATTGTACCGGACGCCGCCCTCGAAGTTCTTGCTCAGCTCCGGCTTCGGAGTGGCATCCGGCGCGCCCTTGGGAAACGCGAATGCGTCGTACAGCGCGTCGGTGCTCGGCACCTGCAAGCCTTCCGAGAAGTTGGCGAAGAGCTGGGTCGCGGGAGCGACGAGGTACGTGAGGCCCGCGCTCGGAAGGACCCGGCTGTACTTGAGGTTACGCGCCTGCGGCAGCTGGTCGGTCGGATGCGCCGCCATGAACGCCGCCTGCGACGCCGGATCGTTGAAGCAATCGACGAAGCCGCTCCCGCCCGATTCCGCCACGCAGAAGTTGTTCAGCTTGCGCGAGAAGAAGGGAGCGCGCACGCCGGCGTCGATCACCAGCCGCTCGTCCAGGAACTTGCCGCGATATTCGCCCGAGACCTGGTTGAGGATCGAATAGGAGAGGCGGTTGCGCTTCTCCATCGGGTCTCCGGTCGCGTCGAGGATCGGATCGTCGCTCGGGAAATACTCCAGCGGTCGGCCGTTGGGTCCGAGGAGACCGACTTCGCCCGTCTGGCGAAGCTTGGCATGATCGAGCGTGTAATTGACGCGGAACTCCTGCGTCGGACTCCAGCGGTAGATCAGGTTGGCGATGATCCCGTAGCGGTGCGTAACGGTGTTGGAAGGCGCGTCGACCGTCACCGTGTCCAGCGTGTCGCCGTCGCCGTTGAGGTCGACTCCGCCGAAATAGGGCTTCCCGGCGATGTAGCCGAAGATCGGAGTCGTCGTGCTCCCGTTGCGTAGGTTGAAGAAGCCTTCGGTCGCGACCACCGCGCTGCCGCCGTTCGCTTCGGTGTACTCGTAGTTCGGCTCGAGCGTCAGGATCAGCCCGGGCGCCAGCGTGAACCGCGAATTCACGTGCAGCCGGAAGATATTCGACGGGTTGAAGCCGTAACCGAAATAGCCATTCGCCGCGAGGCCGCATCCGTTCGCCTTGTCGGCGGCGCCGGGCACCGGAACGGTGGTCGTGCAGGCCGGCGGCTTCAGCGAGCTGTGGGTGGAGGATGTCGGGAAAGTCGCGAGCGTGACGTCGTTGAACTTCTGCCCGCGATTGCGGACGTAGAAGCCGTTCAGCGAAATGAAATCGTCGCCGGCGAGCGGCTGATAGATTTTCGCGTTCAGCTGCGTCTTGTTGATCTTCGAACTCGGATCGTACGGATTGTGATCCTTCTGGTTGCTCGCCGCGACGAACGCGCGCGTGCCCCACTTGGTGAAGCTGCCGGTGTCGAACACGCCGAAGAAGCGGCGGAAGCCGAACGAGCCGAGCGATCCCTCGACGCGCGCGTGCATCTGCTCGGTCGGGTCGCGCAGTACGTAATTGACGGTGCCGCCGGTCGCCGACGCGGTCGGGCTGTCGAGGTCGGTCGAGCCGACGCTGACGTTGACCTCACTGATCAGCTCGGGGTCGAGCTGCTCCTGCGAATAAAGCGCATAATTGCCCGAGTCGTTCATCGGGACGCCGTCGAACGTCTGCGAAATGCGGCTCGCGTCGAACCCGTGGATCGTGAGCGTGCCGCCGGCATCGCCGTACGGGCCATTGCTCTGGAAGCTTACGCCCGGGAGGTAATTGATGATGTCGTCGATCGACTGACCGGGCTGTTGCCGCGCGATGAACTCCTGCGTGAGGACGCTCTTGGCCTTGGTCGTGTCGGTGACCTTGACCCCATCGATAGCCTTGTCGCGATTGCCGGTCACGACGATCGTCTGATTTTCAAAGGTGGTGGTGCCCGTCGACTGGGCATAGACCGCCGACGGCAGAAGCGCCGCCGTGCAAAACAGCACGTATTTCTTCACGGAAATTCCCCCCGGGAACGCTTACGGAAATTTGTGGACGGAGACTCGGCTAGCGGGCGTTCACCCCGGAGTCATCACATAGCAATGTTCTCATGGTTGTTTCTGCCCGCCGTTGCAGAAATGACACTGTCGGAGGTTAAATTCCGGGCTGGTCCAGCCGGCGGCCGAGCGCCACGAACAGATAGACCAGCGGCGGCACCAGCACCGCCGAAAGCACAACTTTGGCAAGCATCTGGCCGAGCAGAAGCTCGCCGATCGGGAACACGCCGTAGAAGGCGACGGTGATGAAGATGCAGGTGTCGACGATCTGGCTGAGCACGCTCGCGACCGCCGATCGGAACCACAGCAAATGCACGCCCTCGCTGCTCTTGAGGCGGCTGAATATGGTGACGTTGAGGAAGGTCGAAATGCCGTAGGCGAGGATTCCGCCGATCCAGATTCGCGGCGTGCCGCCCATCACCGTTTCGAAAGCCGAAAGCCGCGCGGGGTCCATCTGCGGCGACGCAGGGAGTGCAAGCACGAACAGGCTCAGGAACAGCGACACGAGCAGCGGAACGAACCCGATCAGGACCAGGCGATTGGCGTTCCGGCGCCCGTGAAGCTCGGCGACTGCGCTCGACGTGACGACGAGCAGGAGGAAGGCGAAAATGCCCGATTCGACCGCGAGCGGACCGAGCGCGACCTGCTTGTTGCCGAGCACGCCGGCGATGCAGACCATGCCGCCGTAGAAAATGGCGAACGCGAAGAGGGAAAGCGGAATGGTGCGGGTTCGATCGGTCATGAGCGGAGGCGTAACGGCTTTGCTCCCACTCGTCATCCCGGGCTTGACCCGGGATCCGCCTTTCTTCGGACCTTCGAAAAGGAAGACGGATCCCGGCTCAAGGCCGGGATGACGGACGTACATTGACCCCGCGCGATCCGCGCGGCTAGCGCTCGCGCGCAATGAGTACCGGTTCCCTGGACATCGTCGCGATCGGCGACGCGATCGTCGACGTGATCGCGACCTGCGACGATTCGTTCATCGAGGAACGGGGCCTTCCGAAGGGCGGGATGCAGTTGCTGACTGCGGCGGAGGCCGACGCGCTTTACGCCGCCATGGGCACCGCGCGCGAGATCAGCGGCGGCTCGGCGGCGAACAGCATGGCGGGCGCGGCGGCGCTCGGGCTCGATGCAGGGTTCGTCGGGCAGGTCGCCGACGACCAGCTCGGCGCAATCTTCGCGCACGACATGCTCGCGCTCGGCGTGCGGTTCGAAACCCCGCCGCTGCGGGCGCCGCCGCCGACCGGCCGCTGCCTGATCCTCGTCACCCCCGACGGCCAGCGGACGATGAACACCTGTCCGGCCGCCAGCCACGAGCTGACTCCAGCGGCGCTGGACGCGGACCTGATCCGCTCGGCGTCCGTGACCTTCCTCGAAGGCTATCTGTGGGGGCCGGAGCGGCCACGCGCCGCGATGCTCGAAGCGGCACGGATCGCGCATTCGGCGGGACGGACGGTTGCCTTCACCTTGTCCGAGAGCCTGTGCATCGGCGACCGCCGCAAAGGCGTGCTCGGCATGGTCGAGGCCGGCCTCGTCGATATCCTGTTCGGCAACGAGCACGAAGTTCGGCACCTGACCGGCTGCGGCAGCTTGGCCGATTGCATGGAGACGCTGTCGAAAAATGTCGCGGCTGTGGTGATCACGCGCGGCGCCGAGGGCGCGCTGGCTGACGAAGCCGGCGTCTGCTGCGAAGTCGCCGCGGCGACGGTCGCGCAGGTGGTCGATACGACCGGCGCCGGCGACCTGTTCGCCGCGGGGTTCCTGGCGGCGCGGCTGCGCGGGCGCGGCACTCGCCAGTGCCTCGAAGCCGGGACTGCGGCGGCGGCGGAAATCATCTCTCATTTTGGCGCGCGGCCGGAGGCGGACCTCAGGCAAGTGGTGAAGCTGTGAAGAACCTCGATCAGCTCGCCGTCTATTGCGGCTCGGCGCCCGGCTCCGACCCGCTGTTCGCCGAAGCGGCGAAGGCCACCGCCGCGGCCATGGTCCGGGAGAAAGTCCAGCTCGTCTATGGCGGCGGTCGGCTCGGACTCATGGGACTGATCGCCGACAGCGTGCTCGAGCTCGGCGGGTTCGTCTATGGAGTGATCCCGCAGGCGTTGGTCGACATCGAGGTCGCGCACCCGAGCGTCACCGAGCTTCACGTTGTCGAGACGATGCACGAGCGCAAGGCGAAGATGACCGATCTCGCCGATGCGTTTCTAGCGCTTCCCGGCGGCATCGGCACGCTCGACGAATTCTTCGAAGCGTGGAGCTGGAACGCGCTCGGTTATCACAAGAAGCCCTTTTGTCTGTTGAACGTGAACGGCTATTGGGACGGCCTGATCGCTTTCATCGACCACGCGACGGCGAGCGGCTTCATGTCCGAGCGGCGCCGCAATCAGCTCCTCGTCGCCGCGACGCCGGAGGAAGCGCTGGAACTGCTGGACGAAGCCGTCACAGCCGCTACGCAGGGCATGGTCTGGTAGAGAATCCTTTGCGCCTCGGGGGAGGGGCTTTCATGAATAGCAAGCTGCTCGGCGTGGCCGGGATCGCCGTCATTCTCGGCATCGCCGTCCTGCTGTCGACCAACCGGCGCGCGATCCGGCTGCGGATCGTGGGCGCGGCGTTCGCGCTCCAGGCGGCGATCGCCCTGTTCGTGTTCAAGACGACCATCGGGGTGGCGACGATCAAGGGCATGTCCTTCGCGGTCGCCAACCTGCTCGGTTATGCCAATCAGGGCACCGAGTTTCTGTTCGGCCCCGCCGACAAGAACCCGCTCGCCAACACGTTCGCCATCGCCGCGCTTCCGGTGATCATCTTCTTCGCGAGCCTCGTCGCGATCCTCTATTATCTCGGCATCATGCAGCGCGTGGTGCGCTGGGTCGGCGGCGCGATCGGCTGGGTGACCGGCATCAGCCGCGTCGAATCGCTCTCGGCCGCAGCCAACATCTTCGTCGGCCAGTCGGAATCGCCGCTGGTCGTCAGGCCGTATCTCGCGGCGCTTCCGCCATCGCGGCTGTTCACCGTCATGTGCGTCGGCATGGCGGGGGTCGCGGGCACCATCCTCGCCGCCTACGCGAGCCTGCTCGGCGCGCAGTATCTTCCATACCTGCTCGCCGCCGCGTTCATGTCGGCGCCGGGCGGCATCCTGATGGCCAAGATCATCGTTCCCGACGACCCGGCCGACACGGATTCGGTCGAGGATTCGAAGGTCGAGGTGGCCGAGACCTTCGAGGAGGGCGAAAGGCCCGCCAACATCATCATGGCCGCCGCCCAGGGCGCGCAAACCGGCGTCAAGCTCGCGGTCGCGGTGGGCGCCATGGTACTGGCGTTCGTCGCTCTGGTCGCGCTGGCGAACGGGCTTCTTGGAGGCATCGGTCACTGGTTCGGGATTGCCGACCTCAGCTTTCAGCGGCTGGTCGGCTATTTCTTCGCACCGGTCATGTATCTGATCGGCGTGCCCTGGGACCAGGCCGGGACCGCCGGCGGCCTGTTCGGGACCAAGCTCGTGCTCAACGAGTTCGTCGCCTTTCTCGACCTCGGGCAGATGAACGCGGCGATGCTCGACGCGCGCAGCCGCGCGATCGTGATCTTCGCATTGTGCGGCTTTTCGAACTTCAGCTCGATCGCGATCCAGATGGCGGTGACCGGCGGCCTCGCGCCCAACCAGCGGCCGGTGATCGCGAAGCTCGGAATCCGCGCGTTGCTCGCCGGAAGTCTAGCCAACCTGATGAGCGCCGCGCTCGCGTCGCTGATGCTTCCCTAATGTCATTGCGAGGAGCGAAGCGACGCGGCAATCCAGCTGGATTGCTTCGCTACGCTCGCAATGACGAGTAAAGAGAGAACATGGCCACCGTTACCCATGACGACCATATCGCATCCGTTTCGCTGAAGGACGCCGACCGTGACCCGCAGGCGTTCGCCCAAAAGCTCGGGCGCAGCTTCGAGGAATATGGCTTTGCGATTATTGCCGACCACGGCATTCCGGACGCGCTGATCGAGCGTGCGGAGGAGAAGGCGAAGGCCTTCTTCGCCCTGCCCGAAGAGGTGAAGCGCAAGTATCTGATCGCCGGCGGCGGCGGCGCGCGCGGCTACACGCCATTCGGGATCGAGACCGCCAAGGGCCTGAAGGCGCACGACCTGAAGGAGTTCTGGCACGTCGGCCGCGACCTGCCCGCCAGACACCCGTTCCGCGACCACATGCCCGACAACCTCTGGCCGGCTGAGGTGCCGAACTTCAAGAACACGTTCCAGGAGCTGTTCGCGACCTTCGACCGCACCGGCGTCAAAATTCTGAGGGCGGTCGCGCGTTATCTCGGAATCGACGAGGATTATTTCGAGGATGCGGTGCGCGACGGCAATTCGGTGCTCCGCGCGCTCCACTATCCGCCGCAGACCGAGCCGACCGGCGAGCACATCCGCGCCGGGGCGCACGAGGACATCAACGCGATCACCTTGCTGCTCGGCGCCGAGGAAGCGGGACTGGAGCTGCAGACCCGCGATAAGCGCTGGATCCCGGTATCACCCCGCCCCGGCGAGCTGGTGATCAACATCGGCGACATGCTTCAGCGGCTGACCAACGGGAAGCTGCGCTCGACCTCGCACCGGGTCGTGAACCCGACGCCCGACCGCGCCGCCCATGCGCGCTATTCGATGCCCTTCTTCCTCCACTTTCGCTCGGATTTCCTGATCGACGCGCTGCCCGAGACAGTGCCCGCGGGCGAGCAGCCGAAGTGGCCGCCGATCACCGCCAACGACTACCTCCAGGAGCGGCTGCGCGAGATCAAGCTGGTCTAGGAAGCTTCCGCTTCGGCTCGCGAGCCGCTGATCCGAAGTTCGCTGGCGCCTGCATCGCCCAGAACATGAAGCAATTCCCAGAACGCATCAGCATCGGCCGTGCCGAAATCTATGCGGATCGTCTTTCCACGCGCGCCGAGCGAGTGAATGACGTTGCCGAGCTCCGCTCCTTCTACATAACGCCGGTCATCGGGGTCGAACCACTTCTCGAACCACGGTGTCAGCGCATCATCCAGATCGCTCTCCAAATCGTGATAGATGACGACGTCGTCCCATTCGAGACGCTCAATCACCCATTCGGCCTTCCCTGTCGTGCCGGTGATTGGGTTAAAGGTCAGAATGCGGTCCGGCCGCAACTCGATCAGATCGACTTCGCCGTCGTTCCGAACGAAGTCGATACAATACATCTGACGGAAGAGATCACATTCCTCCCCGAGATCGAATTTTACCTCGGCGGCACCTTGGGCGCATAATTGCGTCTGGGTTCGAACAAATGCTCGGAATTGATCAAGATAATGTTCGCGAATTTCCGGGATGAACTCAGTTGGAGACACTGAAATATCCATCATTCGTCGACCGAGTACGTGTGAAAATCGCGGAATTGTATCGGCCATTCAGAGTTGAGATGCGCGGCGCAATGTTTGACATTCTCTGAATCGTCTTCGTGCGGAACGTATGGCACGACCTGTTCGAGTTCCGCAATGAAGAAGCCCAATGAGTCCATTTGAGCAGTAAGTATCTTCCGCAAATCAATTTCATCTGTCGCAAGCGCGAGAACATTCGCAAATGCGCCGCGTCCGCCCTCTAGTCCGCCGTCTCGCCCCAGTTGCGGTCGCACGTGTACCAACGCACACCAGGCAGTTCGGACATCTGGTTGATTCATCCGGCGATCAAATTCGCCGGGCCGAACCCGAACGGGATCAACTCGCCGATCCTGTGCCGCTCGACAGAAGCTCCGTTGCCGCTGGCGCAGACGATCTCCAGATCGCGGCCGCTGAGCTGGGCGGCTTCGAGGATCGCCTGGCGGCAGCCGCCGCAGGGGGTGCAGACGGTCGCGTCCGTGCCGCCGGCCACCGCGATCCGCGCGACCTTGGCGAGGCCGAACTTGTGCTGGGCGGCGGTGAGCGCGCTTTGCTCGGCACACAGGCCGAGCCGATAGCAGGCGTTCTCCATGTTTCCGCCGGTGACCACGTCGCCGTCGACCGACTCGATCGCGCAGCCGACGCGGAAGTTCGAATAAGGCGCATAGGCTTTCGCGGCGGCCTCACGCGCGAGGCTGAGCAATTGTTCGTCCGTCATGCTCTTGTCCTTAAGCGGCTCCGCAGGGCATGCGAAGCCATGCCGAGAACAACAGCGCCGATTCGCATGCGTATTCCAGCTTTTGCGATTGCCGCGGCAGCCGCCGCGCTCATCCCCACGCCCGCGCTCGCCTGGGGGAAGACCGGCCACCGCGTCGTCGCCGCGATTGCCGACACGCAGCTCAGCGGGCTCGCGCGTGCTCACGTCGAGCAGATCCTCGGCTATGGCGAAAGCCTCGCCGATGCCGCCAACTGGCCCGACGAGATGCGCTCGGCTCCGGGCGTGTTCTGGCAGAAGACGGCGACTCCGTGGCACTATGTGACGCTGAACGGAATCGTCTACGATCATGCGCCGCCGGAAGGCGACGCGCTCGAGGCGCTCGACCATTTCACGGCGGTCCTCAAGGATCCGAAGGCGAGCCTCACCGACAAGCAGACGGCGCTGCGCTTCATCATTCACCTCGTCGGCGACCTCCACCAGCCGCTCCACGTCGGCAAGTGCTGCGACCGCGGCGGCAACGACGTGAAGGTCACCTGGTTCGGCAAGCCGACCAACCTCCATGCCGTGTGGGATTCGCAGCTCGTCGACGACGAGCAGCTTTCGTACACCGAGCTCGCGGCCAAGCTCGAGCGCCACATGACTCCGCAGGACGTGGTCAAATGGTGGGACATCAACCCGCGCGACTGGATCAGCGAGAGCGGTGAACTCCGCGACACGCTCTACCCGACCGCCGCCGACATGCCGAAGCCGTCGAAGGACAAGAAGGCGAAGAAGGGCGAGCCGGTGCTTCCCGACCTGTCCTATTCCTACGTCTATCGCTTCACGCCGCTGATGGAGAAGCGGCTGTCGCAGGGCGGCGTGCGGCTTGCCGCCTATCTGAACGCGATCTTCTCCGAGCCGCAGCCGTTGCCGGAGACTCCCGCGCGATGATCCGCAAGGTTGCGGCCGCGCTTGCGGCGTTCTTCGTTTCCGCATGCGCGGCGCAGGTGCCACCGCAGCTCGCGCGCGCGCCCGCGGCGCCGATCGACGTCCAGATCCTCGCGATCAACGATTTCCATGGCAACATCGAAACGCCGCCGGAAGCGGCGTCGATCACGAAGCCGGATGGAACGGTGCTGAAGGCGCGGGTCGGCGGCGCGGCGCAACTGGCCGGTGCGCTCGAACATGCGCGCGATGGGCATCCCAACACGATCACCGTCGCTGCGGGCGACCTCATCGGCGCATCGCCGCTCGCCTCGGCTTACTTTCTCGACGAGCCGACGATCGATTCGATGAACCTGCTCGGGCTCAGCCTCGCATCGGTCGGCAACCATGAGTTCGACAAGGGTTCGGCCGAGCTCCTGCGGATGCAGAACGGCGGCTGCGGCAAGAACACGAGCCGGGTGCCGTGCCGTCTCGAGCCGTTCCGCGGCGCGCACTTCCAATATCTCGCCGCCAATGTTCAGCGGACAGACGGAAGCACCCTGTTCCCGGCGACCGGCATCCGCCAGGTCGGGCCGATCAAAATCGGCTTCATCGGCGAGACTCTGCAGGGCACCGGAACGATCGTAAGCCCGGCCGGCGTCGCGGGCCTGAAGTTCACCGACGAGGCCGCGACGGCGAACGCACTCGTGCCGAGGCTCAAAGCCCAAGGCGCCGATGCGATCGTTCTCCTCATCCACCAGGGCGGCAAGGTGCCCGACAATTTCGAGGAGGAGGGCTGCAACGGCCTCACCGGCGACATCCTGCCGATCCTCGACAAGCTCGATCCCGCGATCACGACGGTGATCTCGGGCCATACGCACCAGGCCTATGCCTGCACGCTGCAGCTCGGCGGCGCGCCGCGGCTGCTGACCAGCGCGGGAAGGTACGGCATACTCTACACGGACGTGGAGCTGAGCTTCGACCCTGCGACGCATCGGCTGATCGGCGAGCGGGCGATCAACGTGCCCGTGACCGGCGCTGCCGGCGCCGACCCGCGCGTCGCCTCGCTTGTCGAGCGATATGTGACCGCATCGAAGCCGGAAGCGGAGCGCGTCGTCGGCCATCTCGCCGGGCCGGCGCCGAAGACGCAAGAGAATGGCGAGTCCGCCGTCGCCGACCTGATTGCGGATGCGCAGCTTGCCGCGACCAACGCCCCCAACCGCGGCAACGCGCAAATCTCGTTCATCAACACCGGCGGCGTGCGCACCGACCTCGTTCCGCGCGCGGACGGCAGCGTCACCTATGGCCAGATTTTCGCGCTCGAGCCGTTCGGCAATTCGCTCGTCGTCAAGACCCTGACGGGCGCGCAGCTGAAGGAGACGCTCGAGCACCAATTCGAGGACAGAGATGGCAGAGCGCAGATGCGGGCCTCGAGCCTCGTGCCATCGGCCAATTTTCACTTCGCCTTCGACCTGTCGAGGCCGCAAGGCGACCACATCGTCGCAATGACACTCGACGGCAAGCCGATCGACCCGAACGGCCGCTATCGCGTCGTCGTCAACAACTTCCTCGCGAGCGGCGGCGACGGCTACACGGTGCTTGCGGAAGGCACCGACACGTTCGACGCCGGCCTCGACCTCGACGCGCTCGAAGCGTGGCTGGCGACTAACCCCGCGGTGCCGCAGCTGGGGCGGATCAGCGACGTGACGCGGCGCTAGCTTGCAAGCGGCGCACGGCCGCGCCATGGTCGTGCCGCTCGGGAAGCGATTTCAGCTGGAGTCTGCCCGATGCGCGTTGCCGCCGTTCTTGCCTGCCTCACCCTCGCATTTCCTGCTGCCGCCGCGCAGCGCCATCAGCTGCCGACGCTCGCGCCGGCGCAGGCGATCGCCTCGGCAGCGAAAGCCTCGCCCAAGCCCGTCCGCGCGGTCGTCCAGTTTCGTGTCGCGAACGCCGCGAAGTCGCGCGACGGTTTTTACCTCGATAGCGAGAAGAACTTCCGGTCGCCCTCGAATCTCGGGATAGCGGTTCGCGCGTCGGCAATGCCCGCATTGACGAAAAAGTACGGCGCGGACCTAAAGGCCGCGTTCGTCGGCAAGACGGTCAAGGTGATCGGCGAGGTCCGCCGGCTGTCGGTCGGCAAGCAGCATAGCGCCACCGCAACCCAGATCGAGGTCACGCACGCCGGCCAGATTCTCTCCGCAAGCTAGCGGAGCGGCGGCTCGTCGAAGCTGCGCAGCTTGCGGCTGTGGAGGCCCTCGCCTTCGAGCTGGAGAAGACCGAGCGCTTCGATCCCGATCCTCAAGTGCTGGCTGATCGCGCGCTCGTAGAATGCGTTCGCCTGCCCCGGCAGCTTCAGCTCGCCGTGAAGCGGCTTGTCGGACACGCACAGCAGGGTGCCGTACGGAACGCGGAAGCGATACCCCTGCGCGGCGACGGTCGCGGATTCCATGTCGATTGCGACGGCGCGGCTCTGATTGAAGCGCAGCGCCGAAGCAGCGTAGCGCAGCTCCCAATTGCGGTCGTCCGTGGTCACGACGGTGCCCGTGCGCAGGCGCAGCTTGACGCTGTCCTCGTCCTCTCCGGTGACGGTCAGCGCCGCTTCGAACAGCGCCTGCTGGACCTCGGCGATCGCCGGCAACGGAATTTCCGGCGGAAGCATCTGATCAAGCACGTGGTCGTCGCGCAGATAGGCGTGGGCGAGCACATAATCGCCGATGGTCTGGCTGAACCGAAGGCCGCCGCAATGGCCGATCATCAGCCATGCCTCGGGTCGAAGCACTGCGACATGATCGCAGATCGTCTTGGCGTTCGACGGACCGACGCCGATGTTGACCAGGGTGATTCCGGACCGCCCCTCGGCCATCAGATGATAGGCAGGCATCTGGTGCCGCCGCCACAGACCCGCGGCGATCTGCGCCTCGGCATCGGCCAGGTCGCCGCGCTCGTACACCGCGCCCGGAACCGACAATGCGGTGAAGCGCGAGTCCGGGCGGCGGACCTCGTCGATTGCGACACGGACGAACTCGTCGACGTAGCGCACGTAGTTTGTGAACAGGACGAAATTCTGGAAATGCTCGGCGGGAGTGCCGGTGTAATGCCTGAGGCGCGCGAGGCTAAAATCGGTGCGCGCGGCATCGAACAGGGCCAGCGGACGAACCTCGCTCGACACCCAGGTCCCGTCCGCGACTTCGTCGCCGATGTGCACCAGCTCGTTCGAGGGGAAGAAGCGCGACAGCTCGGCGGTGCCGATGTCGCCGACCGTGATGCCGCTGTCCTCGATGACGTAGGCGTAGGGGATCTCGCTCGCCGAGCGCCCGACTGAAATTGAGGCGCCATAGTCGCGGCGGAGATGTTCGAGCTGCTCGATCAGGTAATCGCGGAACAGCCGGGGACGCGCGATGCTGCTTGCATAGGTTCCGGGCTGGGTCAGGCGGGCGAAGGCGCGGCCGACGGGGGACGCGGGCATCTTGCCGGCATATTCGACGCGGAGCTCCGGATAGGCGAAGGCGCCGCGGGCGCGCTCGGCTGGGTCGGGCGGAGTCCGGTCGCGGACGTAGGCGGCGAGGGCGCGCCGAAGGTTCTCGACGGAATCGTCGTAGATGGCCGTCAGCTCGTCGACGATTGCCGGAACAGATTGGGACTTACTCATCTGCAGCGAGTGCAACGATGGGCGCGCGCTTGCAAGCCGGGTCAGCCCGGCGTCTGCACCAGCGGCACGTGATAGGCGACGAGCAGCTTGTGGATTTCGCCGCTTCGACGCGCGAGCAGCTGGTCGATTTCCTTGAGCAGCTTCTGGTCGTCCTTCTGCACCCCGACCGAGATATCGAACTGCATCGGCCACTGCATGTCGGCCATCCACGGAGTGACCGGCTCGAGTCGAAGCGGCACCGGCGACTGCGCGGCGAAATAGCCGGCGAGCGGCCCCCAGACGAGCGCCACGTCGACGTCGCCGCGCTCGACGGCGCGAACGATCTCCGCCGGCGGATTCGGCTTCGCATAATCGCCGTACAGCATGTAGCCGCGCACGTTCGAGATGATGCCGCGGCTCGAGAGCGCATGCGCGGGCGGCGTGTTGCTCGCATCGTCGCCGACCAGCTCGACGCCGATCTTCAGCTTCTTCAGCCGCGCATCGTCGAGCGTGAGTCCGTTGAGGTTCTCGCTCGCGCGGCTGACGAACACATAGGTCGAGCGGTAATAGGGTCGGGTGGTCGCGAGCATTTCGACATTGCTCGCGATGCCCGGCCAGAAGTCGCATTTGCGCTCGTTCAAGGTGTTGCGGACGTAGCCGCGGCGCTGCGCCCACCAGACATAGTCGAGCTTGGCGTGGAGGTCGGACGCGATCATCTGCGCCAGCTTGTTCTCGAAGCCTTGTTCCGCCTTGTTCGAGAACGGCAGGTTGTTCGGGTCGGCGCAGGCAGTGAGCGTCCGCTCCGGGATCAGATTGCACGAGCCGAGCAGGACGGCCGCGACGGCGAGAACCAGAGGCTTTCTCACTTGGGAGCCGCCAGCGCGCCCCATGGCCTGCCGCCGAGCTTCACCGTCCGCAGCACCTTGTTGGCGCGCAGGTCGATGATCGTCAGCGTACCGGAGAGCCCGCTCGCCGCATAGAGCCGCGACTCGTCCGGGGACAGGCCGATTCCCCAGGTGCGCTCGCCAGTCGGAAATGAGCGGACGACCGCGTCGGTCGCCGGATCGATTTCGGCGACCCGGTTCGAGCGGCCCATCGCCACGAACACGCGCTTTTCGTCGTGCGTGGCGCGCATTTCGATCGCCTGCACCGGCTCGGGAATGTCGAAGCTCTTGGTGAGGTCGATGGTCTTGACGATGCGGTGCGTGGCGGCGTCGAAGACGCTGATGGTGCCGCGCTGCTCGGACGAGACCCAGACGGTCTTTCCGTCATCGAGGAAGAGAACGAAACGCGGACGGCTGCCGACCGGCACGCTGTCGAGGAGCCTGGCCGTCCTCGCGTCGATGAAATGCGCGAGGTTCGCGACTTCGGACGTGGCCACGATTAGATTGCCGTCGGGGCTTACCGCAACGCCCTCCGGCTCGGGCCCCACCCTCACTTCATGCGTGATCTTGCCGGTCTTCAGATCGGTGAAGGTGATGGCGCTATGATCCTCGCTCGCGATGTAGAAGGTCGATCCGTCGGGACTAACGGCGAACCGCTCTGGATCCGAGCCGGCGTCGTATAACGCCAACCGGTCGTGCGAATGCACGTCCCAGGCTTCGATCCGGCCGGCGTCGCTTGCTGCGACATAGAGGGTCTTGTCGTCGGGCGAGAAGGCCATGCCGCGGGGTCTTGCACCGGTGGCGAGACGCCCTTCGATCTTGCCTGTAGCGCCGTCGACGAGCGTCACATAACCGGCCTCGTTCGACACGAACACGGTGTCGTTCGACGCCTGCGGACGTCCGCAACAGTTCAGTGCCGCGAGCAGGGCAACGGCCATCGCGATGCGCTTCAGCAATGCCGGCCTCCCGGCCAAGCTGATAGCGGCCGCGCGCAAAGGGGCAACTTAACTCTGTTCACCGGCAGTTAGCGCCGAGTTGTTCCGCGCTCGCGGCAGGCGCGGCTTCCTGGGACGAGCGAAAGGAATATCCTTCTCGCCTTTGGGAGGAGGGCGGTTGATGGCGTGGCACATTGGACGGACGGAGGCGCTGTCGGACCCGCTGTCCGCGCGGCGGAAGGCACTTGCGAAGCTGCGAACGCTGGCGGAGCTCGATGATCCCGAGAGCCTCGTCGTACCCGTGCTGATCGATGCGATCCTGATGGCGGAAAGCTACCGCGGCGCGCGCCACGAAATCACCTTTCTGCCCGAGCTGACGCGCAGCGTCGACGCGCTGATCCGTGAGCTCAATGCGGCGGAGAAGGCGAGCGAATGGGCCGAGGCGCTCGGCTGAATCGCTGCAAAACAGGACGTTACCCGACGAACCGACGCTGATCGGCGGCGAAAGCGCGTCCCTTGCGGCGATCCGAGCGTTTTTGCTTCGTCGCCCCCTCCCGGGCAGTTGAGTGAAAGGAAAGACGATGCAGAAGGACAAGGACCGCAAGAGCAGCAGCCACGACCGAAGCCACGGAAGCACCCATGGCGGCGACCGCAGCAGCAGCTCGGCCAATCGCAGCAGCTCGCGCAGCAGCAGCCGCGACCGCAAGTAACTTTTCACCTCCCAACGATCAGGGCGGCTCCTTTCGGGGGCCGCCTTTTTCATACGAGCCGCGGCAGGCGCTGCGCACCCGATCCCCATGCCTTCAGAGGCCGCGAGCGCGCTCGCTTCAGCAAGGTCTTGACGTCCGCGATCGTGAACGCGTCCGAGCGGTCGATGCCGTCGAGCTCGTCCCAGGTGACCGGCGCTGCGACCGGCATTCCGGGGCGGGCGCGCGCCGACCACGGCATCACCGCCGTCGCCGTGCGGTGATTGCGCAGGAAATCGAGGAAGATCCGGCCGCGCCGCTGCGGCTTGGGCAGCGCGACCGTGAACCGTTCGGGCGCAGCTTCGGCGAGCGCGGTGCAGAGGCTCTTCGCGAATGCATCGACCTCGTCCCATCGGGCGACGGGTTCGAGCGGCACGACAACGTGAATGCCCTTGCCGCCCGTGAGCAAAGCAAAGCTCTCGAGGTCGAGCGCCTCGAATGAGCGGCGCAGCTGGAATGCGGCCTGGCTGACCTTGTCGAAGCCCAGCTTCGGGTCGGGATCGAGGTCGATGACCAGCCTGTCGGGCGTTTCCACCTCCCCGGCGCGGCTGCCCCAGCCGTGGAATTCCACGGTCTGCACCTTCGCACAGGCGACGATCTCCTCTGCGCTTTCCACGTACAAATATTGCTCCGTCCGGCCGTTCTTCTGAACGACGGGTTCGAAGTGGACGAGGCGGTCGAATTCCTTGCCGGTGGGCGGGTGCTCGCGGTTGCGCTGGAAGAAGCATTTGCCTTCGCGGCAGCGGAACAGGTTGAGCAGGCGACGATCGAGGAACGGCAGCATGACCGGCGCGACGATCTCGTAATAGAGCGTGGTCGCGCGGACGCTGATCTCGGGCTTTTCATACGTCGGCTCGGGCGTCCAGACCATGAATGGTAAATTGGCCGGCAACCGCGATTGTTCAGCGCGCGGTGAATTAATGCGCGCCAATATGCTGCGCAGTGGGACCGGATGTGGCGGAGTGGACGCTGCCACATCACAGACAATGCGAAGAGAACGCTGCACGCAGCAGCGCGCCCTCCATGCGCCTTGTCGTGAAGGAGTGGACGGGCGACATGAAGTTCGAAGGGCAGCTTGAAGGGCGCGAGCTGGTTCCGCGCGCGCCGCGTACGGACACCGGCTTTGTCGTCGTCCTGCGTTGCGCGGCAGGTGAGTTCCCGGCGCGCGTTACCAACCTGTCGGCCAGCGGATTCCGGCTGAGCTCCGCGCAGCCGCTCCAGGCTGGATGGGAAGTCTCGCTCGAAGTGTTGAAACGAACGCCCGTCAAATGCGTGATCCGGTGGGCCGCCGGCTATGACGCCGGCGGCGTCTTCCTGGAGTCGGTCGCATTGTAAGTCGAGCAGCTGCTTGCCCGCACGCGTTTCGCATCTCATGATAGCGCTAACGCGGAAGGGGAAGCATGCGTTTTCATCGCCTGATCGGATTCATTGCCGCTCTGCTGTTCATCGGCGCGGCGAGCGCCGGCGAGGCCTCGGCCTACAAGAACTTCCGCGCCGCCATCTACATTACCGTGGGCGACACGAAGAAGCTCGCCGACCCTGCCGAATTCGCGCGCGAATTCGCCCGGGTTCATTCCCAGCTCGCGTTCGACAAGGTCTATATCGAGGCATACCGCAACCACGAGTTCGCGACCGATGCCGAGCTCGACACGGTCAAGCGCGAGTTCCAGGCGAAAGGGATCGAGACCTCTGGCGGGGTGACGCTCGCCGCGGGCGGCTCGGGCGGACAGTTCGGAACCTTCGATTACCAGAACCCCGCCGATCGCGCCGAGTGCGAGCGCGCGGTGCGGCTGATCGCGCGGCACTTCGACGAAGTGATCCTCGACGATTTCTTCTTCACCACCTCCAAGTCGGACGCCGACATCGCCGCCAAGGGCGCGCGGAGCTGGACCGACTACCGGCTCGCGACGATGAACGAGGCGGCCCGCGACCTGGTGCTCGCTCCGGCGAAGCAGGAAAATCCGCGAGTCCGGGTCATCATCAAATATCCCAACTGGTACGAGCATTTTCACGGGCTCGGATATGATCTGACCGACGAGGCGCACGCGTTCGACGGCATCTACACCGGCACCGAAACGCGTGATCCGGTGATCACCGATCAGCTGCTCCAGCAGTACGAGAGCTACGAAATCTTCCGTTATCTCTCGAACGTCCGTCCCGGCGCGAACCTCGGCGCGTGGGTGGACACCTATTCGATCCGCGCGATCGACCGTTACGCCGAGCAGCTTTGGGACGGCCTGTTCGCCAGGGCGCCCGAGCAGATGCTGTTCAACTGGAGCGCGATGGCCGATCCGAAGCCGGCGACTGCCGGGACGCGGCCGTGGGCTCGCCAAGCGACGAGCTTCCGCTGGCCGGTCGCAAACGGCAATGGCTGGGCCGTCGCGGCAAACGAGGCGCTGCACATCGCCGACCGCGTGCTTGGACAACTCGGCAATCCAGTGGGAGTCGCAAGCTACCGCCCGCCGCATGCCACGGGCGAGGACTTCCTCCATAATTACATCGGCAACCTCGGCGTGCCGATCGAGCTCTATCCGGACTATCCGGCTCAGGCGCACACGATCCTGCTGACCGAGGCGGCAGCGGCGGACCCGGACATCATCGCCAAGATCCAGAAGAGCCTGGAGGGTGGCGCGAACGTGATCGTCACCTCGGGCTTCCTCACCGCTACCCAGGACCGCGGCTTCGGCCAGCTCGCCGAGTGGAATACGACCGGGCACATCGTCTCCATCAATCAGTATTTCGACGGCTTCGGCGCCGGCAACGGCACCGAGCTCAAGCAGCCCGGCAAGACGGCGCCGGTGCTGTTCCCGCAGGTGCACTTCTTCACCAACGACAGCTGGGGAATCATCCGCGGAGTCGCCGCGAAGAAGGGTTTCCCGATCGTCCTGATGAACCATTATTGCAAAGGCACGCTCTATCTCTGGACCATGCCGGAGAATTTTGGCGACCTGTACAATCTCCCCCAGCCGATGATTACGCGGATCAAGCAGTACCTGTTCGCCGATCTCCCGGTGCAGATCGACGCACCGGATCATGTCGCGCTCTTCACCTACGACAATGGCGCGTTCGTGGTGGAGAATTACCGCGACGATGCGGCGAAGGTGCGCGTATCGATTACGCCGGGCCCGGAGGTCACTGACGTGGTCGGCGGCCCGAAAGAAAAGCTCAACATCCTGATCCCGCCGCACAGCTTCCGGGTGATTCGTTCAGCGCCGTAAAGCAGTCACTTGGAAGATCGTGCTTGCGAGGCTCAGGAGCACGATCAAGAAGCAGCCCCCGATAGCTAACCAATACTTCCTTGGCGTGTCGCGCCGAGTGATCGTCTTCGAAAGCGGGAAGATGCCGGTTCTCAACCCCATCGTTCCAGTCGCACCCGTCGTGGCGACGAACAGAATGTTGACCCAATTGATGGGAGGCATCGGTTACTCCAACTCACACGTTGAGAGCCGCCGCCGCTTCCGCCTCGCGCTTGAGGTTCCTTGCGAGCTGGCTGAGGCCGTTGAGATATTGCGGCGGGCAGTGGACGTCGCGGTAGTCCAGCGCTGCGGCCGCGCGCAGAGTCCAGAAGGGGTCGATCAGGTGCGGCCTTGCGAGCGCAACGAGGTCGGCGCGGCCGGCGGCGAGGATCGAGTTGGCGTGGTCGGGCTCGTAGATATTGCCGACCGCCATCGTCGCGAGCTTGCCCTCGTTGCGGATGCGGTCGCTGAAAGGCGTCTGGAACATTCGACCGTAGACCGGCTGCTGCCCCGCCCAGGTCTGGCCCGCGGAGACATCGATCAGGTCGGCGCCCTCGCGCGCGAAGGCTTCGCCGATCTCGACTGCGTCCTGGGGCGTGATTCCCTCGTCGCCGGCCCAGTCGGTCGCCGAGATGCGCACCGACATCGGCCGGTCGCTCGGCCACGCGGCGCGCATCGCCGCGAAGACTTGGAGCGGGTAGCGCAGGCGGTTCTCGAGCGACCCGCCATATTCGTCGGTGCGCTTGTTCTGCAGCGGGCTGATGAAGCCGGCGAGCAAGTAGCCGTGGGCGGCGTGCAGCTCGACCATGTCGAAGCCGCATTCGACGCCCATGCGGACCGCGGCGACGAACTGGTCGCGGACCATGTCCATGTTGACGCGGCTCATCGGCGTCGGCACCTGGTTGGCGGGCGACCAGCGGACGTCGCTGGCGGCCATCACCGGCCAGTTGCCGTCGTCGAGCGGGACGTCGTTCCCTTCCCAGCCGAGTCTGGTCGAACCCTTGCCGCCCGAATGACCGAGCTGGAGGCAGATTTTGGCCTTGCTGTTGGCGTGGACGAAGTCGACGATCCGCTTCCACGCGGCGACGTGATCCGCGTTCCACATGCCGGTGCAGCCGGGGCTGATCCGTCCTTCGGGCGAGACGCAGGTCATCTCGGTGAACACCAGCCCCGCGCCGCCGAGCGCGCGTTCGCCGTAGTGGACCAGATGGAAATCGTTCGGGACGCCGTCGACCGCCGAATACATCGCCATCGGGGAGACCACGATGCGGTTCTCGACGCTCATTTCGCGAATCTTGAACGGCGCAAACATCGGCGGCGCGGTCTTGTTCGACTTGCCGGCCGTCGCGCGCTTCCAGAACCAGCGCTCGACCGTCTCGAGCCATTCGCGGTCGCGCACGCGGAGGTTCTCGTGGCTGATGCGCTGCGAGCGGGTGAGCAGCGAATATGCGAACTGCAGCGGCTCGAAGTGCGTGTAGCGCTCCAGAGTCTCGAACCACTCGGTCGAGTTGCGTGCGCTGTTCTGCAGCTTGAGCACCTCGAGGTTCCGCTCTGCCTGATATTCGTCGAGCGCGGCTTCGAGGGACAAATATTTGGCCGCGCAGAGACGCAGAGACGCAGAGGCGTCGGAGCTTTCACCAGCCTCTCTGCGCCTCTGCGTCTCTGCGCGAGATTGCTGGATTGCCGCGTCGCCTTCGGCTCCTCGCAATGACGGAGAGGTGCGGTTCAGCACGTCGGCGAGCTTGATCGCGTCTTCGAGCGCGAGCTTGGTGCCGCTGCCGATCGAGAAATGCGCGGTGTGCGCGGCGTCGCCGAGCAGGATCACGTTGCCGCTGGTCCAGCGCTCGCACTTGATCCGGCGGAAGTTCAGCCAGGCGGCGCTTCCGACAAGGTGGGTTGCGTTCGACTGAAGCTTGTGGCCGTCGAGGTACTTGGCGAACAGCCGCTCGCAGGTCGCGATGCTTTCGCCCTGGCTCATCCGGTCGAACCCGAACTTCAGCCAGGTGTCTTCAGAACATTCGACGATGAAGGTCGAGCAGTCCGGCGCGAAGCGGTAGGCGTGTGCCCAGATCCAGCCGTGCCCAGTATCCTCGAACGCGAAGGTGAAGGCGTCGAAGACCTTCGACGTGCCGAGCCACACGAACTTGTTGGCGCGGACATCGATGTCGACTCCGAACGCCTGGCTGTCGGCGTCGCGGAAGCGCGAGTTGGCGCCGTCCGCCGCGATCACGAGATCGTAGCCGCGCCACTTCGGATCGGCCGGATCGCATTCGGCGTTGAAATGCAGCACGACGCCGAGCTCGTGGGCGCGGTCCTGAAGAATCTCGAGCAGGCGCTTGCGGCCGATGCCGATGAATCCGTGACCGCCCGAGGTGATCGTTTGCCCACGGAAGTGGACGTCGATGTCGTCCCAGTGCGCGAACTCGCCGTTGATGATCTCGGCTGACACCGGGTCGTTCTTCGTGATGTTCTCGACCGTGAGATCGGAGAAGACCACGCCCCAGCCGAAGGTCACGCCCGGAGCATTGCGCTCGAAGATTTCGATCTCGTGGCCCGGATCGCGCAGCTTCATCGAGATGGCGAAATAGAGCCCTGCGGGGCCCGCTCCGATGCACGCGATCCTCATGCGGCGGACCCGCGAAACGCAGCAATTGCAGCAAGCCTACGCGTGCGCGCGGGCGCTCCGGGCTTCAGCCGCACGGGGGCGAGAGTATGCTCGTGGCCGCGGAACTGCATTGCCGCAGCATGGCACAGCAGCGCGCCCGTAGGACAGAGGCTTCGAATCATGCGGGCCGCGTCTGTGGTGGCGACTCGGGGGATCGTCGTGCTCCGTGCGGGTGCTTCCGCACCGAGATTGGCACACGAAGGCACGAAGAAGGAATGAAAGGCACGAAGGAGCAGAGTCCACTCTTCCTAGCTTCCTTCTTCTGCGGTGCCTTCGTGTGAAATTTCATCCTGAAAACAAGTTCAGGATGACGGGCCGGAGGACGCGCGCTAGCCTCACGTGATGGCGCGGATGACGGTGAACGGCGAGGCGGTGCTGTACAGGCTCGATCCGGCGACGCCGCTGCTCTGGGCGCTTCGGGACGCGTCGAACCTCACGGGCACGAAATATGGCTGCGACAGCCGCGATTGCGGCGCGTGCGCGGTGATCATCGACGGCCGCGCGGTGACCAGCTGCAGCGTCACGCTCGGCGAGCTCGACGGCGCTCAGGTGACGACGATCGAAGGCCTGTCGCCCGGCCGCTCGCACCCGGTGCAAGAGGCGTGGCTGGCCGAGCAGGCGACGATGTGCGGCTATTGCGAGCCGGGGTTCATCATGGCGATTGCTGCGCTTCTCCAGGCCAGTCCGTCGCCGAGCGATGACGAGGTCGCGGCGCTTCCGAACATCTGCCGCTGCGGCGCTTACCCGCGGATCCGGAAGGCCATCGCGCGTGCCGCGAACGCAACGGGCACTCCACGGGATTTACAAACCTGAATATACGCCTCCGAAACGGTTAAGCGACGGCTCACGTCGACGAGCGCATAAGCATGTCAAGATACTGAAAGGTCACGGTCATGCGTAAACTCCTGATTTCTCTGTTGCTTGCCGGGGCAGCGGCGACGCCCGCGCTCGCGGCTCCCCACAACCGGTCCGATAGCCAACAGGCGCAGCAGGACCGGCAATCGGCCCGCGCCGACGCCCGCGCCGAGCGGCAGGCCGATCGCCAGTCCGCACGGGAAGATCGCGTGCAGGTTCGCGAGGAATCCCGCGGCGGCGGCGCGAACTTCAACCGCCCCTCGTTCAATCAGCCTGCACCGCAGGCCGAGGTTCGCCAGCAGATGTTCAACGGCGGCGGCGAACGCTTCAATGGACGTCCGGACCGCGGCAATTTTGCCGGTCGTCCCGACGTCAATCGCGACTATGTCGCTCCCGGACCGCGGATGGTCACGGCTCCGGGCGAGACGGCGCGTGAACGGCTCGGCGACATGCGCGACGAGCGCGTGCAGCAACGCGATCAGCGAATCCAGCAGCGCGACGTGCGGCAATCGCAGCGCATGGTGCGCGAGGCCGACCCGCGGATGGTGAGCAACGTGCCGCGGCCGGGCACCCAGCCGCCGCTTCGCACTGACAATTACCGCCGCGGCGGCGACGTCCACTGGAATCGCAACTGGCAGCACGACGGCCATCACGATTGGCGGCGTTATCGCGATCATCACCGGTCGCTGTTCCACCTCGGCTTCTACATCGATCCGTTCGGCTGGGGTTATCAGCCCTTCTCGATCGGATGGCGGATGTGGCCGGCCTATTACGGCAACCAGTACTGGATCGATCCCGGCATGTACGGCCTGCCCTATCCGCCGGTCGGCGCTGTCTGGGTGCGCTACTTCAACGACGCGCTTCTGATCGACACCTACACCGGCACCGTGATCGACTCGATCCCGGGCTTCTTCTGGTAGAGCATTAAATCCAGTCCATCGAAGGGGCGTTGCGGATTGCCGCAGCGCCCCTTTTCGCATTAGCGGACCAATCGAGCTTCGCAGACTCGCCGGGAGGGACCTTTTTGATGACATCTGCCGTCCGCCTGATTCTGTCCGCAGCGCTGATCGCGCTTTCGCCCGGCGCGTCTCTCGCCGCGCAGGCGCCTGCTTCCTCCGCCGAGACGCAGGCGAGCGCTCATGACCGGCTGTTCCAGCTGTTCAAGGACAGCGACGAGGCGAGCCTCAGGCGCAATCCCCTCTCGGCGCTGTTCCGCGGGGATTCGCGCTATTCCGACCGGCTCGGCGACCTGTTCAGCGACGCGCATTACCAGGCCGAGAAGGCCGCCGACGAGCACGATCTGGCGGCGCTCCACACCATCCCGCGCGACCAGCTGAACCCGACCGACCAGATCGCCTACGACGTATTCCAATATCAGACCGAGGACGCGCTCCGCGGGCTGCAGCCGGACATTCTCGAGATCACCGAAGCGCTGCCGATGAACCACTTCTTCGGGCTGCACACCGAATATCCGACGATCGCGGGCGGGCAGGGCGCTGCGCCGTTCCGCAACGTCCAGGATTACGAGAACAATTTGAAGCGCAATCGCGACTTCGCAGCGAACATCGACGAAGCGATCGGCCA
>JAICXO010000136.1 GCA_025980335.1 Sphingomonas sp.
AGCGCCAATAGCGCGAACAGGAAGGCGGGCTGGATGGCCATCAGGAAATGGCCGATCGCCATGATGATCCCGCCGATGATCAGCGTCGCGTCGCGGCCGAGCCACTTGTCGGCGATGATCCCGCCGAAGATCGGCGTCAGATAGACCACCGCCGTGTAGGTGCCGAAGATCGCCGAGGCGAGCGGCTGGCCCGATATGCCGTGATAGACGTGGGTCTGGAGCCAGTTGAGCCCGATCACATGCTCCATCCGGCCGGGCACGAGCAGGTAATTGACCATGTAGAGCGTGAGCAGCGTCTGCATGGAATAATAAGAGAAGCGCTCGCACCCCTCGGTGAAGCCGAGGAAGCCGAGGCCTTTCGGATGTCCGAGGAACGCGCGGTCGTCGTGCGTGCCGACCTCATAATCGGGCGTGGCGTCGGCGACCGTCATCGTTCGGCCTGCTCAGTCAATCAGCGACTCCAAGAAATGCATGGTGAATCAAGCCAAGTCGGCGCGGCAAAGCGATGCTTGCTATTGCTGCGGCGGGGTTTCCTCGTCGGCCTGCTTCTTGCGCTCGCCATAGGCTTCCTTGATCACCTTCTGGAGGCATCCGGTGTAACCCGACGGGCCGACCGGAGAGCAGCTGTTGGTTCCGGTCGCGCCGACCGTCTCCAGATTCTTCGAGCGCACCGCCCACGACTGCATTTCCTGGGGCGTGCCGCTCTGGCGCATCTTGGGCGGAATCCGGTAGCGCTCGGCTTCGGGACGGCGCGCACAGACGACCACCTGGTCGTCGGTCGAGCGCGGACAGGGATCGTCGCCATAGACGATGATCTCGGCGATGTTCGGCTGCGCCTGGGCGTGCGCAGGGGCGGGCAGTTCCGCATATCCGCCGGCGAGAGCGATCGCGGCCGCACCCATCAGGATCGTGAACTTGCTCATAAGGTCCTTCCAGCGGCTACAGCGGCCGCCATTCCGAGTAGTTCCTCAAATTCGCTTCGACAGTTCAATCGCCACCCTGCACCCGGCACGGATTGCCGCAGTGAGCACAGGATAGCCGATCGCGCCAGTCGCCCCCGCTTCGCGGGCGATATCGCGGTGCTCGAGCTCATCGGCGCGGAAGTCCGCAATATCGGCCGACAGCTCCGGGTCGTCATCGGCGAGATCGTCGAGCTGGCGTGAATAATGACGATCGATCTCGGTCTCGATCGCGTCGGTGCAGGCGAGCGCCGCCTTCTCGGAGATCAGCGCGGTTGCGGCCCCGAGGGCAAAGCCGGCAACGTTCCACAGCGGCTGGAGCGCGGTGGGACGAACGCCCCGCTCCGCCACGAGCTTGTCGAAGCGGGCGAGGTGCCGCTGCTCCTGCGCCGCCATGCGCGAGACCAGCTTCGCCTCGGGGCAGTTCGGGCGAAGCACCGCCAGCTGCCCGGCATAGATCCGCGTCGCGCCATATTCCCCGGCCTGGTCGACGCGCAGCATCGATGCGCTGTCGGGACGCTTGTCGCCGGGACGCCAGCCGCTCACGCGCGCTTCGCCCTGATGCTGAGGAGGAGGATCAGCGCTGCCCCGCCGAGCGACAGGATGGCGTTCCACCCCGCCATCGAGATGCCGAGGAAGCGGAACTGCACCTGGTCGCAGCGGACCAGCGGCGCCTTGGTGATTTCCTTGAGCAAATCGGCGGCATTCGCTGCCCTCGGAAGCGCCGTGCACTGCGTGAAGCCTTCGAAGATCTTGGCTTCGACACCGGCGTGATAGACGCCGATCGCGCCCGAAACGGCAATCGCGAGCGCCGCAAGCAGCACCAGGGTGCGCGAGGAGCGCGCACCCGCCGGCGCTGTGAACGAGAGGGCCGCCAGCACGATCGCCACGCCGTGCGGCCAGCGTTGCCACATGCACATCTCGCACGGGTGAAGCCCGCCGAAATATTGCGAGCCGAGCGCCCCGCCGAGCAGCGCTGCCGGCAGCAGCAGCGCAATCAGCCGCGCGACCGCCGCCGCGTTCCACGGGGCGGAAGGGCCGGATTGCACCGCGACGGCTTCGCTCATTCGTGCCCTAGCGCGATTTCTTCGACGCGCTGCCGCCCGCTGCGACCGCGGCCGGCGCTGGTCCTGCAAGGCGCTTCAGCGTGTTGAGCGCATAATAGAGCTGGAAGTCCTTGATCCCCTCCTTCTTCAGGTCCGCGGCCTTCGCCGTGAAGCGGGGATCGGGCGTATCGTCGCTCTCGAGCAGCTTGTTGTCGACCTGCTTTTGCGCCAGCAGGTGCTTCCTCAAATCCGCCTCGCGGATGAACTTCCGGTCCTTGTAATCAGGGTCGGTCAGCTGCGGCACCTCGATGTCGGGGGTGATCCCGCCGGCCTGAACCGAGCGGCCCGACGGCGTGTAGTAACGCGCGGTGGTCAGGCGAAGCGCGGCGTCGGGGCCGGTCTGGACGACCGTCTGCACCGAACCCTTGCCGAAGCTCGTCTCGCCCATGATCAGCGCGCGGTGGTGGTCCTGGAGCGCGCCGGCGACGATCTCGGATGCCGAGGCGGTGCCCGCATCGGTCAACACGATCACCGGGAGCCCATGCGCCATGTCGCCGGGCCGCGCATAATAGCGATCGATGTCGTCCTTGGTCCGGCCGCGCTGCGAAACGATCTCGCCGCTGTCGAGGAAATCGTCGGCTACGTCGACCGCCTGATCGAGGAGACCGCCCGGATTGGATCGCAGATCGATCACATAGCCGGTCGGGTGCCCGCCGGTCGCCTTGTCGATCGACAGCAGCGCCGACTTCACCTGCTCGCCGACATTGCCGGAAAAGGTGTCGATGTTGACGTAGCCGATGTCGCCGTCCTTGATCTCCCACTTGACCGGGCGAAGCTGGATGCGCTCGCGCACGATGGTCACGTCGAACGGCTTGTCGCGGCCGGGCCGCACGATGGTCAGCTTGACCGGGGTGCCGGGCGCCCCCTTCATCTTTTCGACCGCCTGGTCGAGCGTGATTCCGTTGAGGAACTCGCCGTTGATGTGGGTGATGTAGTCGCCCGACTTAATTCCAGCCTTGTACGCCGGCGTGTCCTCGGTCGGAGCGATCACCTTGACCACCCCGTCCTCCATCGAGACCGTGAGGCCGAGACCGCCGTAATTGCCGTCGGTCGTCGTCTTGAGCTGGTCGAAATCGGCGCCTTCGACATAGCTCGAGTGCGGGTCGAGCGCGGCGAGCATTCCGTCGATCGCGCCCTTGATCAACGTATGGTCGTCGACCGGCTCGACATAGTTCGCCTTGACCCGCTCGTAGACGCTCATGAACTTCTCGAGCTCCTGGTAATTGGTCGGGTCCGGCGCGGCCATCGAAGTCGCGGTCACGGGTACCAGGGCGAGCGCTCCGACGAGCGCGAGCGGCGGAAGAAGCTTGGTGATCGATTTCATTTGGGTCGCGTCCTGTATGCGCGGCTGGTCCTCGGCAATGCGGGGCATTTAGCCGCCTTTCCCGATCTTTGACAGAGGTTGAGATGAACCTGCGATGAGAGCGGGCGAGAATCGCTGCCCATCGTGGGACAATTGGACCTCGACGGCGCCGAGCGCGCGTCCGAGCGGCTCGCCCAGCTTGACCCTGTCGCCGGGCTTGAGCGGCGAGGAGAGGTTGACGATCAGGCTCATCCAGCCGCGGCCGTGGTCGACGATCAGGATTCCGTCATAATCGCGGAACGGCCCCGAGAAGCGGACGATGCCGTCGGCGGGCGCGCTGAGCGGCGTTCCCCTGCGCGTCGCAAAGGCAATGCCGCGCGAGCGAACCCCGCTGTCGTTTACCGCCCCCAATCCCTCGACGACCGGAGCTTCGACCGGGAGCACGTAAGCGAACGGCGGCCGCGGCTCCGGACCGGCTGGCGCAAAGGGCCGCGCCGGCGCCGGCGCTTGCGCCGCGAGCAAGGCAGCGACCTGCCGCGACGCCATGCTCTCGGATTGCGCGCTTCGAAGCTGCTGCACCTGCTCTCCGGCAGCAATCGCGACGTCGCTGCTGCCGAGCGCCTTGCCGCTGGCGGCAAGCGATTGCTGAAATGCGCGCTGTTCGAGCGAGGCGAACTGCTGCCGGCGCTTCACCAAATCCTCCTGGCTGCCGACGAGCTCGGCGCGCGCTGCGACCGCAGCGCTTTCGAGCCGCCGAGCCTGGGCGAGCTGGGCCGACAGCGCATGGGTGCGGCTGCGGATCACCGGCAGCGTGGTATCGAGCAGCACGCCGACCTTCACGAGATCGTCGGTGCCGCCGCGATCGGAGAGCGCCAGCAGCGGCGGCCGCTGCGCCATCACGGCCAGACCGGCAAGCAGCGCCGATACCGGCTGCTGTTCCCTCGCAAGCTCGGCATGGTGTGCTGCGATATAGGCTGACGCCAGACGGAATTGGGCGTCCGCGGCAGTGATGTGCGCCTCCGCCGCCTCGATCGTCTGGGCGGCTGCGGCTTCCTGCGCTTGGAGGCGCTCGCCTTCGCTACGCGCGGAAGCGGCGACCTTCTCGAGGCGCGCGGTCTGCGCTTCGGCGGACGCCTGCTCCGCGCGCGCCTGCTTCAGCGCCTCGTCGAGCGTTGTGGC
>JAICXO010000080.1 GCA_025980335.1 Sphingomonas sp.
ACGACCGCAAGCTCGGAATCCCGGGCGAGGACCTTCCGGGAGTCGTCGGCTCGGCCGAGTTCGTCGGCTGGTACAACGGCCATCCCGAGTTCGCCGATCTCGACCCGTTCCTCGGCGGAACCGACGCCGTCGTCGTCGGCAACGGCAATGTCGCGCTCGATTGCGCGCGCATTCTGTCGAAGACGAGGGCCGAATTCGAAGGATCGGACATCGTCGGCCATGCGCTCGACGCACTCGACCGTTCCGCGATCCGTACGGTCACGATCCTCGGCCGCCGCGGCCCGCACCAGATTGCGATGACTCCCAAGGAACTCGGAGAGCTCGGCCATCTCGAAGCGGCCGTGCCGGTGGTCGATCCCGCCGATTTCCCGCCGGTCGAAGCCGACGAGCGGCTCGAGCCGGGCCTCCGCAAATCGGTGACGCTGCTGCGCGGCTTCGCCGATCTCCCGCAAGACAAGCCCAAGCGGATGGCCTTCGACTTCTTCGCGCGGCCGGTCAGGATCGAAGGCGAGGGCAAGGTCGAGCGCGTGATCGTGGAACGCACCGAGCTCGACGAGAAGGGCGCCGCGCGCGGCACCGGCGAGACCTACGAGGTGCCCGCGTCGCTGGTGATCAGCGCGATCGGTTACTCGACCTCGCCGATCGCCGACGTGCCGTTCGAAGGCGGCAAGTTCGTCAACGAGGGCGGCCGAATCGGCGACCGGCTGTACGCCGTCGGCTGGGCGCGGCGCGGGCCGAGCGGCACGATCGGCACCAACCGTCCCGACGGTTATGAGGTCGCGGACCGGATCGCCGCCGAGATGACGCCCGACGCTGACGGAAACCGCGAAGGCGCCGCCGGGCTCAAGAGCCTGCTTCAAAGCCGCGGCGTCATGCCGACCGACTATGACGACTGGCGCAAGATCGAGCAGACCGAAATCGCCCGCGCCCGGCCCGGCTCCCCGCGCGAAAAGTTCGTGCGCCACGAAGACTGGCTTAAAGCGATCGGGCGCTAGTTCCTCCCTGTCGCGCAGCGATGGGGAGGGGGAGGGGAACCATGCGAAGCATGGTGGAGGGGTAATCGGCGCTGGCGTCTTCTCCCCCTCCACCATGCTTCGCATGGTTCCCCTCCCCACCAGCTACGCTGGCAGGGAGGAACGCGCTTGCACTCGCCCCAACCCCCATCTATCTAGCCGCGGCCTTGGCTCCCGCGGCGACCGCAACGTCGCACTCAAGCGGGTTCCGGTCGGGGAGTAGCTCAGCCTGGTAGAGCACTGTCTTCGGGAGGCAGGGGCCGGAGGTTCGAATCCTCTCTCCCCGACCATGACGCACTCGGCAGCCGGGCGACTGCCAACTGGCCACCTCAGGTCGAAATCCTGCGTCGGATTTCCGGATGCACCGATCAATCGTCGTGCTGAGCAGTCTTTTAACCAGCTTCGCTTAACTTCGGACCATGGTTCGCGCCGTCCAACGCCTGCTCGACGGCAGCGCGCTGCCCTTCGGCTGCGTGCTCCTGGCGCTATCCGCGACTCCCGCGGGCGCATCCGATTTACGCCTCTTCACCCCCGACACTTTAGAGGTCAGCGGCGATGTGAGGATTGCTGCCGCCGATGGTGAAAGGAGTTGGCTTCACGGCGGCTTCGGCAAGCTCCGCTCGGGCGGCGACGGCGGGTGGAAAGTTCAGCCGCAGCTCGGCAATGCCACTCTCGTCTGGCAGCCGCAGTTCGCCTGGTCGGTCTCGGCTACGATCGTCGGCTCCGTGGAGGGGGGCGAGCGAACGCAGGCGGGGCTCAGCCAGGCCTATCTCAATTTCCGTCCGATGCGCAGCAGCAGCGGCAGCGCCTTCTCCGCGCGCGCGGGCCTGATGTGGCCGCCCGTCAGTCTCGAGCACACTGGCGCCGACTGGCACGTCGCCGATTCGATCACGCCGTCGGCGATCAACAGCTGGATCGGCGAGGAGGTGCGTCCCGTCGCGGCGGAGGGAACGTTCTCCTTTCCGGCTGGTGGCTCCAGGCTGCGCGCGACGGCCGCAGTCATGGCGGCGAACGACACGTCCGGCACCCTTCTTACGTTCCGAGGCTGGGCACTTCACGACCGCACCACGCTCGCGTTCAACGGCTGGCGGCTGCCGCCGCTCGACGGCGAAATTGCGACGATCCAGGGTCCCATTACCCATCCGCTGGTCGATCTTCATGGCGGCTTCGCGCACCGCCCCGGCTATTATGCGAAGGTCGTGTGGCAGCCGCCGGTGCCGGTCCGCGTCGAGCTGTTCCGCTACGACAATCGCGCCAATCCGAGAGACGTGAATAATGAGATGGAATGGGGCTGGCGCACCGCGTTTGACAATCTCGGCCTCGTCGCGAGTCTCGGCGGAGGCGCCGAGCTCAAGGCGCAGGCGCTTCAGGGCCGTACCCGCATGGGCTTTGCGATGGACGGGCGGCACTGGGTCGACGACCGCTTCCGCTCGGCATTTCTGCTCGCGACGAAGCCATTGGGTCCATTCGGCATTTCCGGCAGGATTGAAGCATTCGGAACGCGCAACCGCGGCAGCATCGTCGGCAGCGACTATGACGAAAGCGGATGGTCGGCGATGATCGCAGGCAAGCGCGAATGGAAGCACTTCACGGGCCTCGTCGAGCTGCTTCACGCGTCGAGCCGGCGTGAGGATCGCGAAGATTTCGGCCTGCCGCAGCGCGAGGCGCAGACGCAGCTTCAGGCGGCATTGCGAATGCATTGGTAACCATCTCGGGCGGGACGACGTTTACCGTTCCTCGCTTAACCTCACCCGATGGTGCGTGGACTCTTGGCTTTCGCGGCGGGGCTCGCCCTCGCTGCGCCGCTCGGCGCGACGGCGCTGACGGTGCGCGTCGTCGATTCGAACGGCCGTCCGGTGCGCGACGCAGTCGTGACGCTCTATCCAGCGGAGGGAGCGCGCACTCCGCGGCCGACCGGTCATTACGTCGTCTCGCAGCAGAATCTTCAGTTTCACCCGTTCCTGTCGATCGTGCCGGTGGGCGCCGATGTCTCCTTCCCCAACTTCGATAACACCAAGCACCACGTTTATTCCTTCTCGGCAGCGAAGCGCTTCGAGCTGAAGCTGTTCGCCAAGGACCAATCGCGAACCGTGCATTTCGACAAGGCGGGCGTGGTCGCGCTCGGCTGCAACATCCACGACCAGATGAGTGCGTTCATCGTCGTCACCGACAGCATCTGGACCGCGCGCACCAATGCTCAGGGGCTCGCCGCTTTCAGCGACGCCCCGAACGCGCGAGGCCGCGTGGTCGTCTGGCACCCCTATTTGCGCGCACCCGGCGGGACGATGGAGCAGGCCATTTCCGCCGGCCAGCGCAGCGCCAGCTTCTCGGTCCGACTGCGGCCGCCGCCGCCGCAGATGCCCATGGACTATTGAGCCATGCGCTCGTTCCGCTCGCTCAGTACGCGCCTGACGGTGCAGTTTGCGCTGCTCTTTGCGGTAGCGATGCTGGCGGTCACCGCGGCGCTGTCGAGCTTCATCGCGGGCGCAGCCTCGCGCGAGGTGGAGGGCCAGCTACAGTCCTCCGGCGCCGTCTACGACCGGCTGTGGCAGCAGCGTGCGCACGAGCTTCAGAACGCAGCCCAACTGCTCGCCCGCGACTTCGGCTTCCGCGCAGCGGTCGCCACCGGCGATCATGCGACAATGCAGTCGGCGCTCGGCAATGCCGCCGCGCGGCTCAGGGTCAGGAGCGCGTTCATCGTCACCGCGGACGGCCAGGTGACCGCGATCGATCCGTCGATCCCCGCGAAAGAAGCGGCGCAGCTCTGGAATCCGCTCGATGACGGTCGGCTGACCGGCGTAGCGGTGCTCGCGGGACGCCCGCGCCAGCTCGTCGCCGCGCCGATCATGGCGCCGACTCTGATCGGCTGGGTGGTGTTCGCCGCCGACCTCGACGCGCGCGAGATGCGCGGGCTCGAGCGGCTTTCGGCGATCCCGCTCCACGCTGCCGTCCTCGCGCAAAGCGACGGCCGCTGGTCGGAGGCCGCCGGCAGCATGTCGGCGCTGACTGGCGGGACCGCGGCCCTCGCCGAGGATCATGCGCGCAGCGGCGCAGGCTTCGAGATGCGGCTGGCAGGCGAAAAGTCGATCGTGCTGGCCAAGCCGCTTCCGACCTTCTCCGATGATCAGCGTGCCGTCCTGCTGCTCGCCTATCCGAAGGCGCAGGCCCTCGCCGATGCCCGCAAGCTGCAGCTGGCGCTTGCCGTCATGACGCTGCTCGGGCTCATCCTGATGGGTATCGCGACGTGGCGCGCGGCGGGGCGAATTACCCGGCCGCTGGCGCGCCTCGACGAAGCCGCGGGCCGGCTCGCCAGCGGGGAGCATGTCCAGGTCCGGGTGCGCGGGACTGACGAACTAGCGCGGCTCGCGAGCAGCTTCAACGAGATGGTCGGCAAGATCGCCGAGCGCGAGCGGCGCATTACCCAGCTCGCGTTCAACGACGTGCTGACGGGTCTGCCGAACCGCACCATGTTCCAACAGCAGCTGGAGCAGCTGTTCCGCGGCGCCGAAGGCAGCGGCGGCCTGTTCGCGCTCCACTGCCTCGACCTCGACCAGTTCAAGGCGATCAACGACACGCTCGGCCACCCCGCCGGCGACACCTTGCTCGTCGAAACCGCGCAGCGCTTGCGCCAGGCCGCCCGCGGCCATTTCGTCGGGCGGCTCGGCGGCGACGAGTTCGTCGTCCTGCAGAGCGTCGGCCGGAACCGTGATGCGATCGATCGCCTCGCGCGGGACATTCTCGCGGCGATCGCAGTGCCGCTGGAGATCGAAGGCAACGAGCTGGTTCCGTCGACCAGCATCGGCATCGCGATCGCGCCCGACGATGGTGCCGATGGCGGGACTCTGCTGCGCAACGCCGATCTCGCGCTTTACCGCGCCAAGGAGGCGGGCCGCGGCACCTATGCCTTCTTCGAGGAGAGCCTCAACCAGCGCGCGCAGGACCGGCGCCAGCTCGAGTCCGATCTGAGGCTTGCGCTCGAGCGGGGCGAGTTCGAGCTTTATTACCAGCCGCTGTTCGACCTCGAGGATAACCGCATCTGCTCGTTCGAAGCGCTCATCCGCTGGAACCACCCGAAGCGCGGGCTCGTGTCGCCCGTGGACTTCATTCCGATCGCCGAGGACACGGGCCTGATCGTTCCGATCGGCGCCTGGGTGATCCGCGAGGCCTGCGCCGAGGCGGCGCGCTGGCCCGAGCAGATCCGGATCGCCGTCAACGTCTCGCCGGTGCAGTTTCACCGCGGTGCACTCCACGAAACGATCATTCGTGCGCTCGCGACAAGCGGCCTCGCGCCGAACCGCTTCGAAGTCGAGATTACCGAAGGCATCTTCCTCGAAGGCAGTGAAACCACGCTCCGACTGCTTCACGCCCTGCGGACGCTCGGCGTCCGCGTGGCGCTCGACGATTTCGGCACCGGCTATTCATCGCTCAGCTATTTGCAAAGCTTCCCGTTCGACAAGCTGAAGATCGACCGCAGCTTCATCCACAACCTGCTGACGCGCGACGGAGCGACGGCGATCGTCCATGCAATCACCGAACTCGCGAACGCGCTCGGAATCGAGACCACCGCGGAAGGGGTCGAGGAAACCGCGCAGCTGATGGAGCTACGCGCCCACGGCTGCTCGTCCGTCCAGGGATTCCTGTTCGCCGAGCCGATGACCGCATCCGATGTCGACCAGCTGTTCCGCGACCAGCGGGACGTGATCCGCGACGTCGCCTGAGGCCTAGGGACGGTCCCTGGGCCGAGGACCTGTGCCTGCCAGCAGATCGCTTCCGATCTGGTCGATGCGCGTGCACCCTGTCAGCGCCATGGCGACGCGCATTTCCGCCTCGATCAGCTTCAGCACGTGCGCCACGCCGGCCTGTCCCGCAGCCGCGAGCGCATAGGCCCACGCCCGACCGAGCAGCACGAAGTCAGCACCGAGTGCGAGCATCCGCACGACGTCGAGGCCCGAGCGCACGCCTCCGTCCGCAAGCAGCGGCATGCGTCCGCCGATCGCCTCGGCAATCGCCGGCAGCGCGCGCGCCGTCGACAGAACACCGTCGAGCTGGCGCCCGCCGTGGTTGGACACGACCACCGCATTTGCGCCGCTTTCGGCCGCTTGCCGGACGTCGTCCGGATCGAGGATGCCCTTGAGGATCAGCGGGCCGTCCCATTGGCCGCGGACCCATTCCACATCCTTCCAGCTGACCGACGGGTCGAAGTTGGCGCGGATCCAGGCCTGGAAATCGGCGAGCGGCGCGTGGCTGCCGACAATCCGCTCGAGGTTGCCGAGGCTGTGCGGCTTCCCGTTGATCCCCACGTCCCACAGCCAATGCGGCCGCGATAGGAGCTCGACCATCCGCCGCACCCCGCCGCCTGCGGCACGCGCGTCACGGTATCGCGATCCCGCAACGGCAAGGTCGACGGTCAGGATCAACGCGCTGCACCCGGCGTCCTTCGCCGTCGCGATCATGTCGGCGACGAACCCGCGGTCCTTGACGAAATAGAGCTGGTACCACGGCACATGCCCGGACGCGGCGACCTCACTCAGCGAGCAACCGCCGACGGTCGACAGTGCGAATGGCATGTTCGCCGCTCCCGCCGCGCGCGCCGCCTGCACTTCGCCGCGCCGCGCGTACAGCCCCGCGAGGCCGACCGGTCCGAGGCCGACCGGCATCGCCCATCGACGGCCGAACAATTCCTTCGTGAGATCGATCGTCGAAACGTCGCGAAGCACCCGCTGGCGGAGCGCGACCGAGCGGAGGTCCTCGACGTTCCGCCCGAGCGTCACCTCATCGTACGAGCCGCCGTCGACATATTCGAACAGGAAGTGCGGCAGCCGCGCCTTGGCCAGCGCCCGATAGTCCCCGACGTTGGCGGCCCTCATTCATCCTCCCCTGCATTTGCAGGGGAGGGGAACCGCGCGAAGTGCGGTGGAGGGGCCTTCTTCTTACTTTGGTGACCAAAACCGCTCCACCATGCTTCGCATGGTCCCCCTCCCCGAGGAAGCTCGGGGAGGATGTTCACGTCGCGAAGCTCGGGTCGAGACGATAGGCCTTGCGCTTGAGCGCGGGCCAGGCGAGCAGCTTGGCCGCGAGCTTCAGCCCCACCGCGCCCTGCTGCGCCGCGACTTCGGGAGCGCCCTGCGGCGGGTTGTTGACATTGGTGCCCGCCGACAGCGCCATCACCTGCGCCTGGCAGGCGCGCTCGAGCGTGTAGAGGCGGATGAACGCCTCGCCGACGGTCTCGCCGACGGCCATCGTCCCGTGATTCCTCAGCAGCATCAGGTTCTTGTTGCCGAGGTCGGCGACAATCCGGTCGCGCTCCTCCAGATCGACCGCGACGCCCTCGTAATCGTGATAGGCGAGATCCTCGCGCACGAGCATCGCGGCCTGGGTGAGCGGCAGCAGCCCCTCCGCATGCGCGCTCACCGCCTGCCCGTGCGGCGTGTGCAGGTGCATAACCGCATGCGCGTCCTCGCGCGCCATGTGCACGGCCGAATGGATGGTGAACCCCGCTGGATTGGTGATGAACGCAGTCGGCCCGACCGGATTGCCGTGGACGTCGACCTTGATCAGCGATGAGGCCGTCACTTCCTCGAACATGAGATTGTATGGGTTGAGCAGGAAATGATGCTCGGGCCCGGGGATCCGCACCGACAGATGGGTGAAGATAAGGTCGTCCCAGCCGTAATGAGCGACGATCCGGTACGCGGCCGCGAGATCGACCCGAAGCGCCCACTCTTCGTCCGCAACCTTGCCTTCGAGCGAGGGGATGTCGACCGATTCGAGCGGCCTCGCCTCGCCCATGCTGGTCATGCTTTCGACCCGATTCATGCGGGCACCTCCTGGCTTTCGGGATGAGCGGCGGCGAAGGCGCCCAGCTTGTTCGCATTCTCCTCCGCGCGGAGTAGCGTCGGATAGCCGTCCAGCGGCACGTTGAATCGGCGGGCGTTGTAGAGCTGCGGCACCAGGCACACGTCGGCGCCGGTCGGCACGTCGCCGAACAGGAACTTGCCGGCCCTCGGCGCGGCCATGAGCTCGACGGCAGCGAGCCCTTCCGCGATCCAGTGCGAGTCCCACGCGAGGCGCTGCTCGTGGCTCACGCCGAGCTGCTCTTCGAGGTAGCTGTTCACGCGCAGGTTCTGCAGCGGGTGGATGTCGCAGGCGACCGCCATCGCCAATGCGACCACATGCGCCCGCTCCGCTGCGGCTACCGGGATTAGCGGCGGCACGGGAAAGCGGATGTCGAGGTAATTGATGATCGCCAGGCTCTGCGTCAGCCGGTGTCCGTCGATCTCGAGCAGCGGCAGCAGGCCCTGCGGGTTGAGCGCCCGGTATTCCTCGCCGCGCTGCTCGCTTTCGAGCAGGTTCACCGGCCGCTTCTCATAATCGACGCGCTTGAGGTTGAGGGCGATCCGCACCCGGTAGCAGGCTGACGATCGGTAGTAATCGTAAAGGACGACCCGGCTCATCGCCGATGCTTACCCTGCGCCCATGAACGGCGCCACCACTTCCGCGGGCACGCGGATCGGCCGGCCGGATGCCTTGTCGATGATCGCCCACTGCGTCTTCGCGCGGACGCAAAGCTTCCCGTCAGGTCCGGTGAACTCGACGAAGCGATCGAACCGCGCGCCTTGCGGCGCATCCCCCACCCAGGTGCGTGCGGTGATGCGGTCGCCGTCATGAGCGGCGCGCAGATAATCGATCTCGTGCCGCACCACGACCCAGAAGTAAGCGTCCTTATGCGCCGGATCGGCAATCGCCTCCCAATGCGCGACCGCGACCTGCTGAATCCACTGCACCCAAACCGCATTGTTGACGTGCCCGAGCTCGTCGATGTGCTCAGAGGCAGCGGTGAAGGTAATCTCAAAGACGGGCTTGTCAGTCATTCTCACTTCATTGCGGGAGCGAAGCGACGAAGCAATCAATCGATCACACGAAGGCACGAAGGAGAAGCTAAGGCACGAAGGAGTCGCGGCGCTTCTTCGTGGCTTCCTTTCTTCTTCGTGCCTTCGCGTGAATCTCTTCTTCTTGCTACTGCACCTGCGTCAGGATGAACCCGTAGGTCTCCGCGACCTCGTGGAGCTTGTCCCAGCGGCCGGATTTCCCGCCATGGCCGGCGCCCATGTTGATCTTCAGCAGCAGCAGATTGTTGTCCGTCTTGGTCGCGCGCAGCTTCGCCGCCCATTTCGCCGGCTCCCAATAGGTCACCCGCGGGTCGGTGAGCCCGCCGGTGATCAGCATCGGCGGATAGTCCTGCGCCGTCACATTGTCGTACGGCGAATAGCTGCGGATGAAGCGGAATGCCTCGGGATCGGTGATCGGGTTCCCCCACTCGGGCCATTCCCCGGGCGTCAACGGAAGCTTGTCGTCGAGCATCGTGTTGAGCACGTCGACGAACGGCACGTCGGCCACCGCCGCGCCCCACAGGTCGGGATCGGAGTTGACCACTGCTCCCATCAGCTCGCCGCCGGCCGAGCCGCCGTTGATCGCGATCCGTCCGGCCCTCGTGAACTTCGCCGCGATCAGCCCCTTTGCCACATCGACGAAGTCGTTGAACGTGTTGGTCCGCTTGGTCAGCTTGCCGTCGAGGAACCATGTGTAGCCGAGGTCGTCGCCGCCGCGGATGTGCGCGATCGCGCATGCCCAGCCGCGGTCGAGCAGGCTGATCCGGTTGGAGTTGAACACCGGCGGGATAGCGTGCCCGTAGGCACCGTACGCGTAGAGGAACAGCTTGCCTTTGCCGTCCTTCTCGAAGCCCTTGCGGTACACGACGGAGACGGGCACCTGGACGCCATCGCGCGCGCGCACCATCAGCCGCTCCGTCGCATATTGCGACGCGTCGTACCCCGACGGGATTTCCTGCACCTTGCGGACCTCGAGCGCGCCGCTCTCGGGATGATAATCGTAGGTCGTCGTCGGGGTGACCATCGACGAATAGCCGACGCGATAGCTCTCGGGCGCGAACTCCGGATTGCCGAGGAAGAAGGCGCTGTAGCTCGCCTCGTCGAACGGAATTCGCGTCTCATCACCGGCGTAGGTGCGTAACGTTAACTGGTCGAGCCCATCGACCCGGCTGCTGATCGCCAGATGATCGCGGTAGCTGGTGGCGCCCGTCAGATAGAGCCGGTCGGACCCCTCGATCACCGTCCGCCACTCGTCCGGCCTCGCAATATCGGCCTCGGCAATGCGGAAGTTCACATGCGTGTCGTTGGTGTGGATCCACAGCTTCCCATGCGCCGCGTCGGGATGATATTCGCGGCCCTGCTTGCGTGGCGAAATCATCGTCAGCGCCTGAGATGGGTCGTCGGCCGGGACGAGCCGCACCTCGCTCGTCGTGTTGTCGCCCGTCGCGACGAAGATCAGGCTCCGGTCCTGCGACCTTCCGACGCCGACCGAAAAGCCGAGATCCTCGGTCTCCTCGTACAGCGTCACATCCTGTTCGAGAGGGCGGCCGAGCCGGTGATAGCGCGCGCGATAGCTCCGCCAATTGTCATTGACCTCGGTGAACACCACGCCGCCGCTGTCGCTGGCCCACACCGGCTGTCCGATGCCGACCTTGGTGACCGTCTCGATGTCCTTGCCCGTCGCGAGATCGCGGATGCGCAGCTCGAAGCGCTCCGATCCGTCATAATCCGCAAGCGTCGCCAGCAGCTTCGCGTCGGGGCTGACCTCGAGCGCGCCGAGCCGGAAATATTCGCGACCGTCCGCTTCGACCGGCTCGTCGAAGATGATTTCATCGTCGCCGCCGCGGATGGGCTTGCGATACCACGTCCTGTACTGAGCGCCGCCCGGCTTGAACGCCCACCAATAGAGATAATCGCCGTCGCGGATCGGGACCGAGCTGTCGTCCTCCTTGATCCGCCCCTTCATCTCTTCGAACAGCCGGTCGAGCAGGCCCTGATGCTCTTTCTTCCACTCGTCGAAATAGCCGTTCTCCGCCTTCAGATAGGCGAGCACGTCGGCATCATCGACCTCTGGGTATTTCGCGTCGCGCAGCCAGTGCCACGGATCCTCGATCGTGACGCCGTGCTGCTCGTAGCTGTAGGGCCGCTGTTCGGCTGAGGGCGGGGCAGGGATGTCGCTGGGCTTGTTCATGCTCGCGCTCTTAGCGCGGTCACCGCCGACGGGAAGAGCGAAGGGCCCGGTCGTCATCCCGGCTTCGAGGGGGAGCCCGTCGTTCTCAGCTGTCGATCACGGTTCTCCCACGGGCCAGACGCTCGCGCGATTCCCTTCGGCCCGAGTCGTCGTGATCGGGAGGCAGATCGAGCGGTCGGCCGCCGTCGCGTTCGGCGTCGGGCGAAGTCGCAGCGACCTCGCCATCCCGAAAAGCTGGTCCGTCACCAGCGCAAGTCTCCAGTCGCGATAGCGCGCGTCCTGAAGCGTGGCATTGAAGTCGAGCGCGGCGGCGGGGTCGAGCCGGCGAAGATGCTCGAGCGTCCGGAGCTTCGCCCAGTCGGCCTGCTCGACCGTCATTTCGTCGAGCAGGTTCTCCATCCGCGCGTACATCATTCCATAGTCGGAGAGCCTGTCGGAATCGACCAGCGCCGCCCGGCCGGCCTGCGATTCGGCCTGCCAGCGCGAGTTTAGAAACGACCAATATTGGGGCCGGCCGACCCATCCGGGCGTGACGATTTCGGGATTCGAAGACGCGCCGTCGAGCAGCGCCTGGATTTGGTCGATGCGGCGGAGGACGCAGCCGTGGATTTGCATCCGCGATTGCAGGCGGCCGAGGTTCAGCGCGACCTCGCTCCGGATGATCTTTTCGGCTGCGGCGCCCTCCTGCCGCTGATGCGCCGCCTCGACGACCTGCTCCGCGCCGAGCGCGATCAGCACGCCGAGCACGATGATCCCCACCTCGCCCGCGAACTCGCGCCAGCCGTGCAGCGGTTTTGGAAGGTGGAAGTGCATCCGCTGCTCAGATCGCCCGGGATTGCGGTTGAGGCTTGCCGATCTCGATCGGCCTGCACATCGGGATCGTGGCGGCGGAGCGCCTGCCTTCGTCGACCGCCATGTCGAACTCGTGGCTGTCGAGCAGGCCCGTCCGACGGATGCGGTCGACCGTGTTGTCGGCGATATCCCGCATCACCGAATCCT
>JAICXO010000043.1 GCA_025980335.1 Sphingomonas sp.
AAGCGGTCGGTGAAATGGGGCGCGCTGGTGATGGCGCTCGGCTATCTGCTGCTTTGCTTCGGCGGGCAGCAGGCGAAGCCATATGCGGTGATCGACGGCCAGCGCTACGAAGTCCAGGTCGAGCGCAGCGGATCCGTGCTGGACACCAAGGACACCAAGCAGTGGGTAGTCGCGAACGGTCAGCAACTGACCATTCACGGACTTCCCGACGGGTCGGTCCAGCTGGTCGGAGCGAACGGCCAGGTCGCGAAAACCGTCGCCAAGAATGCGTTCCAGCCAGGAGCGCAGCGTTCGCCCTTCTATCTGACGCTGATGCTGGTCGCCTTGAGCCTGATCGTCATCGGCAACGGCTTCTTCAAGCCGAACATCTCGACCATCGTCGGAACGCTCTACGACAAGGGCGACCGGCGGCGAGATGCAGGATTCACGATATTCTACTGGGGGATCAACATCGGCTCGATCGGCGGCCAGGTGCTGTGTCCGATTTTCACCGAGTGGTTCGGATGGTGGGCCGGCTTTGCCGTGGTCGTGGTCGGCATGCTGATCGGCTATTGTCTCATCCAGTTCGATGGCGGCAGGCTTGCCGGCTATGGCGAACCGCCGGAACGCGCCGGCCGGCCGGACCGCGCGTGGCTGATATACCTGTTGTCGATCGTCTCGGTCCCGATCTTCTGGGCGATCTTCCACAACGTGATGACCACGCCGGAGGCGGCGGCCGGAAGCGGCCTGTGGGGCTATATCGTCGCGACGCCGTTCCTCGGCAAAGTGCTGTTCGTGACCTTCCTCGCGGCGGTCGTCGGAATCCCGATCTGGTCCTACAGGGTCGGAACGAAGGCCGAGTTCCAGATGATGCTCGCGGCAATCATCCTGGTGGTCTTCAACGTCACCTTCTGGACCTTGTTCGAGCAGGCTGCGTCCTCGCTCACGCTGTTCGCGGACCGCAACACGACGCTCGAGCTGTTCGGCATCTTTGTTTCCGCCCCGCAGACGCAGAATTTCAATCCGATCACCATCGTGATCTTCGCGCCGATCATGAGCTGGCTGTGGATCTGGCTGTCCAAGCGAGGGTGGGAGCCGTCGATACAGGTCAAGTTCGGGATCGCGTTGCTCCTCGTCGGCCTCGGCTTCGTCGTTCTCGCGTGGAGCACCGGGACCGCGAACGCGGATTTCCGGGTCGCCTTGTGGTGGCTCGTGCTGACCTATTTCCTCCACTCGATCGCCGAGCTGTGCATTTCACCGGTGGGGCTCAGCATGATCACGAAGCTGTCGATCGCGCGAGTGGTCGGGATGATGATGGGCGTCTGGTTCCTGTCGATCTCGATCGGCGAATATCTCGCCGGAGCCGCTGCGCAGTCGGCTTCGGTGCAGACGGTCGGAGGGCAGGTCACCAATCCGGAGCTGGCGCTGCACACTTATGCACATACGTTCATGGTCGGCGGCGAGACCACCATGATCGCCGGCGTCATCCTGCTGGCGATTTCGCCATGGCTCAAGAAAATCATGCATGGAGTGATGTGAAGATGCGCGCTTTCGCCATCGTGTCTGTTGCCGCGGCTCTCCTCTCCGGCTGCGCGGCGCTGGACGCCAAGCCGGCGCCCGCTCCGGCCGTGCGGATCAACGAGAACCCGTATCCGTCGACTTACGTCCGCTATCCCGGCGTGCTTACGGTCGTCCGCCACGCCACCGTGTTCACCGGCGACGGACAGCGGATCGACAACGGCACGGTCGTCTTCGGCAACGGCGTGATCGAGGCGGTCGGCGGCCCCGAGCTCGCCTCGCCTGCCGGCGCGGTGGAGATCGACGGCACCGGCAAGTTCGTGACCCCAGGCATCATCGATATCCACAGCCACCTGGGTGACTATCCGTCGCCCGGCGTAGAGGCGAACTCCGACGGCAACGAGATGACCGATCCGGTCCACCCGGACGTCTGGGCCGAGCACAGCGTCTGGCCGCAGGACCCGGGCTTCAGCCGCGCGCTGGTCAACGGCGGCGTGACCACGATCCAGATCCTGCCCGGCTCGGGCAATCTGTTCGGCGGCCGGTCGGTCGTGATCAAGAACGTCCCCGGCCGCACGGTGCAGGAGATGAAGTTCCCCGGCGCTCCCTACGGCCTCAAGATGGCGTGCGGCGAGAACCCGAAGCGGGTCTACGGCTCGAAGGGCAAGATGCCGATGACCCGGATGGGCAACATCGCGCTCGTTCGGGAGACCTTCGCGCAGGCCGTCGCCTACAAGCGCAAGTGGGACGATTATTACGCGCACGGCGGCAAGATGCCCGACCGCGACCTCGCGATGGACACGCTGAAGGGCGTTCTCGAGGGGAAAATCCTCGTCCAGCAGCATTGCTACCGCGCCGACGAAATGGCGAACATGATCGACCTGTCGAAGGAGTTCGGCTTTCACATCACCGCATTCCACCACGCGGTCGAAGCCTACAAGATCGCCGATTTGCTGCGCGAAAACGACATTTGCGCCGTGATGTGGGCCGACTGGTACGGGTTCAAGATGGAGGCGTATGACGCCATCCCGCAGAACATTGCGCTGGTCCAGAATGCCGGCGCCTGCGCGATGGTCCACTCGGACGATCCGAACGGGATCCAGCGGCTGAACCAGGCCGCGGCGAAGGCGATGGCCGCCGGGCAGCGCGCCGGAATCCCCGGCCTGTCCGAAGCGCTCGCCTGGGAGTGGCTTAGCCGCAACCCGGCCAAGGCGCTCGGAATCCTCGACAAGACCGGGACGCTGACGGCCGGCAAGATGGCCGATGTGGTGCTTTGGAACGGCGACCCGTTCAGCACCTACTCGCGGCCCGAGCGGGTGTGGATCGACGGCGCCGAGATGTACGACGCGAACGATCCGCACCGAAGGCCGGTGAGCGATTTCGAGCTCGGCCAGCCGGGCGAGGGAGACGTGAAATGAGGGCGCTCCTTTTTCTCGCCGCCGCCGCTGCATTGCCGATTGCGGCGGCCGCTCCGGCCGACACCATCGCAATCACCAACGCGACCGTCGCGACGGGTGACGGTTCGGGCCCGATCCAGGGCGGAACGGTCGTGATCCGCGACGGCAGGATCGTCGCTGCGGGGCAGGGCGTCGCCGTCCCTCCCGGTGCGCGGGTGATCGACGGGACCGGCAAGTGGGTCACGCCCGGGATCGTCGCCGGCTTCTCGCGCCTCGGCCTCACCGGAGTCAGCGGCGGCGCCGAAGGGGCGAACGACGAAAGCGCCGACAAAAGCCCGTTCAACGCGGCGATCGACGTCGCTCCGGCGATCAATCCCAACTACCAGCCGGTGAAGGTCAACCGCGCAGGCGGCGTGACTCGGGCACTGGTTGCCCCGCGTACCGCGCACAACATCTTCGCGGGCCAGGGCGCGGTGATCGACACCGGTGCGGACATGGACCCGATCACGAAGCGCCGCGCGTTCCAGTTCGTCGAGCTCGGCGAAACGGGCGCAGACGACGCCGGCGGATCGCGGCCCTCGGCCTACGTGCTGTTTCACGACGCGCTTCGCGAAGCGGCGGAACTCGGCCACTATGCGGGTCCGGTGCGATCGACTGCGGGCACGACCGTGACCGACGAGCGGCTCCTTCCGATCGACAACCCGAACGAATCGCGCATCTACAGCCGCGGTGCCGAGCGCAGCCGCGACGTGCTCCTGACCCGGTTCGACGCAGCCGCCTTGGTGCCGGTGCTTCAGGGCCGCCAGCCGCTGCTCGTCCATGTCGAGCGCGCGAGCGACATCCTCAACGTGCTCGACCTCAAGCGCGAGTTCCCGTCGCTCAAGATCGTGATCGTCGGCGCGAGCGAGGGCTGGCTGGTGGCCGACCGGCTCGCCAAGGCCGGCGTTCCGGTGATCGCCTCCGCGCTCAACGACCTTCCCGAGCGGTTCGAGCAAATTGCGGCCACGCAATCGAACATCGGCCGCATGCGCGCGGCGGGCGTGAACGTCTCGATCGGCATGATCAACGACGAAGATGCGCACAAGCTGTTCTACGAACGCGAATATGCGGGCAATCTGGTCGCGCTGCAGAAGGTGCCGGGCGCGGCAGGTGTCAGCTGGGGCGAAGCGCTGGCGATGATCACCTCGCGCCCCGCCGAAGCGATCGGGCTTGGCGGCGAGATCGGGAAGCTCGCCCCCGGTGAGCATGGCGACGTCGTGATCTGGTCGGGCGACCCGCTCGAGGTCACGAGCGCCGCCGAGCAGGTGTTCATCGACGGCGTCCAGCAGCCGCTCGAAGACCATCAGTCGCGGCTGCTCGAACGCTATCGCGACCTCACGCGCGGCGATTTGCCGAAGCAGTATCGGCCCTGATCCCTGATTGCCATTCCCGCGAAAGCGGCAATCCCGCTTCTTGCAAGGCAGCGGGACCCCCGCTTTCGCGGGGGTGACGGAGAGGCTAGATGCGGGGCCATGACGCGTAAATTCTTTGGAACGGACGGAATTCGCGGCACGACGAACACCGAGCCGATGACGGCGGAGACTGCGCTCCGCGTCGGGCAGGCGGCAGGAGCGCATTTCCTTCGCGGCGACCACCGCCATCGGGTGGTTATCGGCAAGGACACGCGCCTGTCGGGCTACATGATGGAATCGGCGATGGTCGCGGGCTTTACCAGCGTCGGCATGGACGTGGTGCTCCTGGGGCCGATGCCGACCCCGGCAGTGGCGATGCTGACGCGCTCGATGCGCGCCGACCTCGGCGTGATGATCAGCGCGTCGCACAATCCGTTCGCGGACAATGGCATCAAGCTCTTCGGCCCCGACGGCTACAAATTGAGCGACGAAGCCGAGCGGGCGATCGAGCGGCGCCTGGAGAGCGGCCCGAAGCTCGCCAAGTCCGAGCTGATCGGGCGCGCGCGCCGGATCGACGATGCGCGCGGGCGCTACGTCCAGTTCGCCAAGGACACGTTCCCCGAGAACCTGCGCCTCGACGGCCTCAAGGTCGTCGTCGATTGCGCGAACGGCGCGGCCTACCAGGTCGCACCGGAGGCACTGTGGGAGCTCGGCGCAGAGATTGTGCCTCTCGGCGTTACGCCTGACGGTCTCAACATCAACGACCGGTGCGGTTCCACCCATCCCGAGCTGATGCAGGAGACCGTGGTCGCGAGCGGCGCCGACATCGGACTGGCGCTCGACGGCGATGCCGACCGGCTGATCGTCTCGGACGAAAAAGGGCAGCTGGTCGACGGGGACCAGCTGATGGCGCTGATCGCGCTCGGCCTGAAAGCGCGCGGTGCGCTGAAAGGCGAGGCGGTGGTTGCGACGGTGATGTCGAACCTGGGCCTCGAACGGAAGCTCGGCGAGAAGGGGCTCAAGCTGCTGCGGACGAAAGTCGGCGACCGCTACGTGCTCGAAGAGATGCGCGCGAACGGCTGCAACATTGGCGGCGAGCAGTCGGGGCACATCATCCTCGCCGACCACGCGACGACGGGAGACGGGCTGGTTGCGGGACTCCAGGTGCTCGCGGCGCTGGTCCAAGCGAAGGCGCCCGCAAGCGCGCTCCTTCGCCAGTTCGAGCCGCTTCCGCAACTGCTCAAGAACGTGCGCTTCAGCGGCGGCGCCGAGCCGCTCGAAGCCGACAGTGTCCAGAAGCGAATAGCAGCGGCCGAGGCCGAGCTCGAGGGTCGCGGACGGCTCGTGATCCGCAAGTCGGGAACCGAGCCGCTGATCCGGATCATGGCCGAGGGCGACGACCCGGTGCTGGTGGAACGCGTCGTCGACGATATCTGCGAGGCGGTTCGGACGGCGGCGTGAACCTTTTCTTGGTATTTGTCGGCCAAACGACGATTCCGTGCGCATGGAAAACTTCGCCCCGCGGAGCGGGCCCAGGGTCGATTCGGTGGCCGCGATCGCGCGCGTCCTGATCATTGCCGGGTCGGACTCGGGCGGCGGCGCGGGAATCCAGGCCGATATCAAGACCATAGCCATGCTCGGCGGTCATCCGATGACCGCGATCACGGCGGTGACGGCGCAGAACACGGTCGGCATTACCGCCGTTCACCCGGTCCCGACCGAAATCGTGCTGGCGCAGATCGACGCGGTGGTCGGCGATATCGGCGTCGATGCGGTGAAGATCGGGATGATCGGGAGCGCCTTTACCGCTGCGCAGGTCGCCGGATGTCTCGAGCGGCTCAAGGCCGAGCAGCCGGAGCTGCCGATCGTGTTCGACCCGGTGATGGCCGCGACCAGCGGCAGCGCGCTCGCCGACGACGCCACCGTGGCGGCATTCGGGCGGCTGATGGACGTCGCGACGGTTGCGACTCCCAACCTCCCCGAGCTCAAGCGGCTGACCTCCGAAGAGGACCCCGTGGCAGCCGCGCTCCACCTGGTGGGCCAGCATGGATGCGCGGTGCTGATCAAGGGGGGCCATGAGGAAGGGGACGCGCTCGCGGACGCGTTGATCGAAGAAGACAATATGACCAGCTGGCAGGGGCAGCGGATCGACACGACGAGCACGCATGGCACCGGCTGCACGCTCGCGAGCGCAATCGCGCTGTTCCTCGCGCAAGGCGCCAGCCTGTCGGATGCGGTCGCCCGCGCGCGCGAGTTCGTCCGCGTGGCGCTGCATGCCGCCCCGGGGCTCGGCAAAGGCTCGGGCCCGATCGGGCAGGCCGACGTGCGGCTCGACGTCGGCGCCGGTCCGCGGCTCAACCAGGTGACCGTGACCGGCACCAATTACGGCCGCTCGGTCGACTTTTACCGCGGGATCGGGCTCCGGCAGATCATCGACAGCCCGGATACCGGCTATGCCCGGTTCGAAACCGCCGGCGGCGTTACGCTGTCGGTGCAAATCGATCCCGACGAGAAGATCATCCCGACGACGGCCATCTACCTCGAGTGCGACGATCTCGACGAGCGCGTCGAGCAGCTCGCCCGCAGCGGGATCGCGTTTGAGCACGGCCCCCGCAACCAGCCGTGGATGTGGCGCGAGGCGCGCCTTCGCGATCCCGACGGGAATATCATCTTCTTCTACAAGGCCGCGGAAGCGAGGCGTTTTCCGCCGTGGCGGATGGAAGAATAGGGTTTCACGCTGAGGCTCCTTCGATACAGGCCTTCGACTTCGCTCAGTCCGTACTCAGGATGAGCGGAGTAAACACCTAGACCGCTTATCCTGAGTAGCGGCTGAGTAAGCGAAGCGCATCGAAGACGCGTATCGAAGGAGCCTTTGCGCCTTCGCGTGAAAAATCAAACTTTTCCACAGCTTCTGTCGATTGGCGCTCTGGACCCTTCGCTGCCGAGAGGTGCAAGAGTCCGACTCGATGCCGCGGCGCTGCTCCTTCAAGCTCGAGCTCGACTTTCCCCAGCCGCTCGCCGGCGTCGACGAGGCGGGGTGCGCGCCGCTTGCGGGGCCGGTGGTCGCCGCCGCCTGCATCCTCGACCGCGAGAAATTCCCGCGCGGGATCGACGATTCGAAAAACCTGCCGCTCGAAAAGCGTGAGGCGCTCTATGGCCGCCTGATGAAGCAGGCGGTCGGCTGGGGCGTCGGCATCGCCAGCGTCGAGGAGATCGACCGGCTCAACATCTACTGGGCGAAGATGCTGGCCATGGTCCGCGCGGTCGAAGCGCTCGGCATGGAGCCGGCATGGGTGCTGGTCGACGGCAATGCGCTCCCGAAATGGCAGCGGCCGTCGAAGGCGATCGTCGACGGCGACGCGAAATGCCGATCTATCGGCGCCGCCTCGATCATCGCCAAGGTCACGCGCGACCGCATCATGGCCGATTATGCACGCCAGTATCCAGGCTACGGATGGGAGCGGAACCGGGGCTACGGCACGCCCGAGCATTGGCGCGCGCTGCACGCGCTCGGCCCGACGCCGCTGCACCGCCGCAGCTTCCCCCGCGTGCGGGCCGCGATCGAAGCCGACGCGCAGCCGGCACTGGTATTCGAAGAAATCCGGACCGGCGAGTCCTTTGAGTCACACACACCAGAGATTGAGTCTCCGCAGCTCGTGGAGACTCAACATCTTGTGGAGCAGCCGCGCTCGGCCGCCTAGTTCTAGCGGCTTCACGACCCGCGTTAACCCTTGTCTGCTTGACCGCGAGTCCCGCCTGACTCACCTTCGGCGGTTCGAAGGGGGCAGCACGCATGAATCTCGTCGCGCGTATCGAGGAACGGCACGGCACGCTCGCGCCAAACGCGCCGATGCCCAAGATCCTGCCATTCAACGTGATCCTCCAGGGCGACTGCGTCGCGGAGATGGCGCGGCTGCCCGACAAGAGCGTCGACATGATCTTCGCCGATCCGCCCTACAATCTGCAGCTCGGCGGCGACCTGTTCCGGCCCGAGGGCGGCCGCGTCGATGCGGTCGACGACGAGTGGGATAAGTTCGAAAGCCTCACCGCTTACGACAATTTCACCCGCGACTGGCTCGAGCAGGCGCGGCGGATCCTCAAGGACGACGGCACGATCTGGGTGATCGGCAGCTATCACAATATTTATCGGGTCGGCGCGCTGCTTCAGGATGCCGATTTCTGGATCCTCAACGACATCGTGTGGCGCAAGACCAATCCGATGCCGAACTTCCGCGGTACGCGATTCACCAACGCCCATGAGACGCTTCTGTGGTGTGCGAAGGATGAGAAGGCGCGCTACACGTTCAACTATCGCGCGATGAAGGCGCTCAACGACGATCTCCAGATGCGCTCCGATTGGCTGATGCCGATCTGCGCGGGCGGCGAGCGGGTGAAGGGCGAGGACGGCTCGAAGGCACATCCGACCCAAAAGCCCGAGGCACTACTCTATCGAATCCTGCTCGCCTGCACGAAGCCGGGCGACGTTGTCCTCGATCCGTTCTTCGGCACCGGCACCACGGGCGCCGTCGCCCGGCGGCTCGGCCGTCGGTGGATCGGGATCGAGCGCGAAAGCGCTTACGTGAAGGTCGCGCGCGAGCGGATCGATTCGACCCTTCCGCTCGATGAAAGCGCGATGAAGACGGTGACCGACAAGCGCGACCAGCCGCGGGTGGCGTTCGGTCTGCTCGTCGAGAGCGGCATGGTCCCCGCTGGCACGACGCTGATCGATTCGAAGCGGCGGTGGACGGCGACGGTCCGCGCCGACGGATCGATCGCCTGCGGCGCCCAAAGCGGTTCCATCCACAAGCTCGGCGCCGCGCTCCAGAATGCGCCGTCATGCAACGGCTGGACCTTCTGGCACGTCGAGGAGCGTGGCGGATTGAAGCCGCTCGACAGCTTGCGGCAACAGCATTTGTCCGCGCAATAGCGCGGCAATGCGCACACTTCTCCGTCCCACCGGATTCGTCGATTCTCCGTTCGGCCACGACGGCAAGGTCGCACGGCTGGCGGGCGGGCTGAACTGGTTCGCGGCGGTCGAGCTGATCCGGATCGACGCGCACGAGCGCGTGTCGACGGAACTGGTGCCGGTGGAAGGCCTCGACGAGCGCTTCGACGACGACATGGCCGCGCAGTGGGCGGCGCTGACCGCGGCGCGCCCACCGCTGCAGCTGGGCGGACGGACGGTGCGCCTCGACCAGCCGCAAGCGATGGGGATCGTCAACGCGACGCCGGACAGCTTCTCCGACGGAGGGCAGTTCGCCGACGCGGCGGCCGCTGCCGACGCGGGTGCTGATATGTCCGCCGACGGTGCCGCGATCATCGACGTGGGCGGAGAATCGACCAGACCCGGCGCGAAGCCGGTTTGGGAAGGCGACGAGATCGAGCGAGTCGTGCCGGTAATCCGCCAGCTTTCGGCCGGCGGTGCGGCCGTGTCGGTCGACACGCGCAAGGCTGACGTCATGACGGCAGCGATCGAGGCCGGCGCGCGAATGGTCAACGATGTCTCTGCGCTCACCTGGGACGACCGATCGGCGGAAGCGGTAGCGCTCGCGGGCGTTCCGGTCGTCCTCATGCATCACAAGGGCGCGCCCGAGAGCATGCAGGACGATCCGCGCTACGACGACGTGCTCGTCGAAGTCTATCTATGGCTGGAAGAGCGGATCGCCGCTGCGGAGGCGGCGGGCATCAAGCGCGATCATATCCTGGTCGACCCAGGGTTCGGCTTTGGCAAGAAGCTCGCGCACAACCTCGAGCTGATGAACGGCCTCGCGCTGTTCCACTCGCTCGGGGTGCCGGTCGTCGTCGGTGCAAGCCGCAAACGCACCATCGGCGCGCTGTCGGGCGAAGCACCCGCCGATCGTCGCCTCGGCGGAAGCATCGCCTTCGCGCTCAAGGCCGCCGAGCAAGGGGTGCAGTTGCTGCGGGTCCATGACGTGTTCGAAACCGTGCAGGCGCTGCGCGTCTGGCGGGGTATGCGCGATCAGGCGCTGACGCCGAGGATCTGAAGCGACCGTCTCCAGCGGTTCTGCGATCCGTTCTGGTCAGGCGGCGGTTGTGTCGATCCCGAGGCCGCCGAGCTTGCGATAGAGGGTGGAGCGGCCGATGCCGAGGCGACGGGCGACTTCGCTCATGCGGCCGCGGTAATGGCCGATCGCGAGGCGGATGATGTCGGCCTCGATGTCGTCGAGCGCCCGGAGGTGCCCGTCGCCAGTGTAGAGGGTGACGTCCGGCGCGCCGGCGATCGCCTGGTCGCTCCGCTCCTTGCTGAGCGTCGGCGCGGCATCGGTGCGCCGGCCGGTGAAGCGCGACTGGACCGCGATGTGCGGAAAGTGCTCGGCCGTCAGCGAGCTTCCGTCGCATTGCAGGGCCGCGCGGAACAGGACTCCGGCGAGTTGGCGAACGTTGCCGGGCCAACCGTAGCGCATCAGCAATGAGAGCGCATCGTTGCCGATGGAAAGCGGCCTGAGCTCGAGCTGATCGGCGAACCGGCTAAGGAGGTGCCGGGCGAGCGCGGGAATGTCTTCGCTGCGTTCGCGAAGCGGCGGAAGAATGACCGTTGTCGATCCGATTCGCTCAGCCAAGCCGGCATTGAAATCGTCGGGCAGGGCGCGGCTGCCGGTAGCGATCACGCGCACGTCGACCGAATAGCTGCCGTTCAATCCGACCGGACGGACCTCACCCGTGGCGAGCATGCGATCGAGCCGTTCCTGGGTCTCGGCGGGCAAGGCGGCGATCTCGTCGAGAACCAGGGTCCCGGCGTCGGCCTGGACGAGCTTGCCAACCTTGGCCCCGAACGCCCCCGGGAAGGCGCCCTTCTCGTGGCCGAACAGCTCGCTGTCGATGATGTTGGGAGCGATGGCCTTGCAGTCGAGCGTCAGCAGCGGACCCCTGGCGCGGAGGCTGGCGGCGTGGATCGCGCGCGCAATCGTCTCCTTGCCGGTGCCCGGCTCGCCGATGATGAGCAGCGGAAGCCGGTTGCGCGCGGACTTGGCTGCCACGGCGAGCGCGGCGCGGAATTCCGGAGCCGCCCCGACCAATTGCTCGAGCTCGAGCGCCGGCGCGAGCTTTTCGGATACCGGCGCGAGCTCGCCCGAAGCGCGGCGGCGGTCGGCGTTCGCGGCCAGCGCCTCGAGCAGCCGCTCGGGAGCTACCGGACGCACCAGGAAATCGGAAGCGCCGGCGCGCATCGCCTCGACGGCGATGGAAACCGTGTCGCCGTGTGAGAGCACGATCACCGGAAGGTTCGACCGGTGCTCGCGCAGGGCGTCGATCAGCAGCGGCCCCTGCTCGCTGTCCCAGCTGCCGAAGATCGCCGCGCGCACCTCGCGGCCGTGGGGGCCCTGGAGCAAGGCGATCGCCTGCTCGCCGTCGGCAGCGCCGACGACGCTCCATCCGGCGCGCGCGGCGATTGCAGAAATCAGCCTGCGCTCGTCCGCATTGGCATCGAGGAGCAAGAGCGAACGTGTCGGTTCTTCGCGCATTTTCCGCCTTTCGCGCGCCAGCGTAGCGCGTGAGGGGTAAAAGGGGGCTTAAACGAGCGCGAGACGGGGCTTGGGGACTAGCCTCCGCCTTGTTATGGACGCCGCTCAATCGCCTCGCTCGCAAAAGGATAGATGATGGCCGAAGAGGAGCCGCTGCTCGAACATCCGCCGACTCAATATGCGGCCGTGCACGTCCACGACTATTTGCGCTTCACGCGGATGATGAAGTGGGGCGCGATCACCTGCCTCATCGTCGGCATCTTCTCGCTCTTCTTCATCGCGTCCTACTGGTAAGCCCCCGCTCGTGAAGATCGCGGTTCTGAAGGAAGCGGCCGGCGAGACCCGCTGCGCCGCGGTTCCCGAGACCGTCAAGAAATTCGTCGGCCTCGGCGCCGATGTCGCGGTCGAGAAGGGCGCCGGCGAAAGCGCGTCGATCGGCGACGCCGACTTCGGGGAAGCGGGCGCAAAGAGCGGCAGCCGCAAGGACGTGCTGAGCGGCGCCGGGATCATCCTGTGCATCAACGGGCCGGATCCGCAGTCGCTCGGCGGCGCCGAGGCGGGGGCACTTCTCGTCGGCGCACTAGATCCGCTGCGCGAGCGCGAGCGCGTCGACGCCTATGCCGCCGCCGGCCTGCAGGCGCTGGCGATGGAGTGGATGCCGCGCATCACGCGCGCCCAGTCGATGGACATCCTGTCCTCCCAGTCGAACCTCGCCGGGTACAAGGCCGTGGTGGACGCCGCGTCGGCTTACGGCCGCGCTTTCCCCATGATGATGACCGCCGCGGGCACGATCAGCCCGGCGAAGGTGTTCGTGATGGGCGTCGGGGTTGCCGGGCTCCAGGCGATTGCGACCGCGAAGCGGCTCGGCGCGCAGGTCAGCGCGACCGACGTGCGCTCGGCGACGAAGGAGCAAATACAGTCGCTCGGCGCGAAGCCGATCTTCGTCGAGAATGTCGCCGGCATCGAAGGCGAGGGCGCGGGCGGCTACGCGACCGAGATGTCGGCCGAATATCAAAAGGCGCAGGCGGAGCTGGTGTCGGGGCACATCGCCAAGCAGGACATCGTGATCACCACCGCGCTGATCCCGGGCAAGCCGGCGCCGCGCCTGATCAGCGACGCGCAGATCGCGACGATGCGGCCGGGCGGCATCATCGTCGACCTCGCCGCCGACGCCGGAGGAAATGTCGAGGGCACGGTGAGCGGGCAAAGCGTCGACAAGCACGGAGTGACGATCATCGGCGCGTCCAACCTCGCGCGCAGCCTCGCCGCCGACTCCTCGGCGCTGTTCGCGCGCAACCTCTACAATTTCCTCAGCGCCTTCTGGGACAAGGACCAGGGCGCTCCCAACCTCCCGCCTGACGACGAGATCGTGAAGGCGATCCGGCTAACCGAGGACGGGAACGTGGTGAGCGAGCGGCTGCGGGGCGCGTGAGCGCGCCCGACATCATCGTCATCGGCGGCGGCATTGCGGGACTTTCGGCTGCTGCGGCGCTGTCCGCGCATGGGCGCGTGGCGGTGCTCGAAGCTGAGGAGCAGGTCGGCTACCATTCGTCGGGCCGCAGCGCGACGATGCTTCACTACGCGCTCGGCGACCGGCTGGTCCGCGCATTGACGCTCGCGAGCAGGGCATTCTTCGAGCATCCGCCGGAGGGTTTCACCGAGGTTCCGCTCGGGCGCCGGACGCCCGTGCTGGTCCATGCGCGCGAGGACGAACGCGCGGCACTCGACAGGCTCCACGCGGAGATCTCCCGGTTCGCCGATCTCGAGACGCTCGATGCCGCGGGCGTGCATGCGCTTTGCCCATTGCTCAACGACCAGGCGGTCGCCGGCATTGCCGAGCTCGAAGCGATGCGGATCGACGCGCATGCGCTGCTGCAGGGCAATCTCAGGCAGCTGCGCAGCCGCGGCGGTGAGCTGCGGACCGGTGCGCGCATCCAAAGCATCGCGCGTGAGGGCGGTGTGTGGGTGGTGACCAGCGACAAGGGGGAGCGATTCTCCGCCGCGATCCTCGTCGATGCGGCGGGCTCGTGGGCCGACGAGATCGGCCGCCTCGCCGGAGTCCAGGTGCTGGGACTCCAGCCCAAGCGGCGCACGATCATCACCTTCGATGCGCCGCCGGGCACCGATCTCGAGCATTTGCCTTTCACGAAGACGATCGACGACGAGCTCTATTTCGGAGCGGAGAGCGGGCGCCTGTTCGCGTCGCCGATGGACGAGACTCCGAGCGAGCCGTGCGATGCGCAGCCGGACGAATATGACGTGGCGCTCGCGGCGCACCGGATGGAGGACCGGACCACGGTCGAGGTCCGGCAGATCCACAGCAAGTGGGCTGGCCTCCGCACCTTCACGTCAGACCAGCACCCGGCGGCCGGCTTCGCGCCCGACGCGGACGGCTTCTTCTGGCTCGCGGGGCAGGGTGGCTTCGGGCTTCAGACCTCGCCGGCAATGGCAGCGATCGTCGAGTCGCTCGTGGCAGGCACGCCATGGCCGGTGGCGGATGTCGCGGCCGCCGACCTAAGCCCCTCGCGGTTCGTCCGGCAACCGGCATAGGTCGACCCAGCGCTCGGCGACAAGCTCGAACAGCCGCTCGGTGGGCACTTCCACCGACGTGTTGAGCGACCCTCCGGCCGGGTACACCAGGCCGAACGCCTTCAGCGACACATCGAGATAGACGGGGAGCGGGTTCTTGAGGCCGAACGGGCAGACGCCGCCGACCGGATGGCCGGTCACGTCCAGCGTCTCTTCGGGCCCGAGCATGCGCGGCCGAGCGCCGAGCTCGTCCTTGCACTTGCGGTTGTCGAGGCGCGCATCGCCGCGCGTGCACAGCAGGAATAGATGGTCCCCTGCGCGCACGGCCAGTGTTTTGGCGATCCGGCCCGGCTCGACTCCGAGCGCATTGGCAGCGGTTTCGACGGTCGCAGTCGTTCCCTCGACCTCGATCAGCGGCAGGTCGGGCGCGTTCGCGGCAAGCCAGGCTTTGACCGAGTCGAGGCTCATATTCTCCTCCCCTGCATTGGCAGGGGAGGGGGACCAGCGTAGCTGGTGGAGGGGTCTTCTTTAGCGACAAAGACCCCTCCACCGCACTTCGTGCGGTCCCCCTCCCCTCGAAATGGAGAGGAGGATATCATTCGCCGATTAGGTGGAGCGCGATCCGGCGCTGCGGTGTGTTGCGACGGTGCTCGAAGAGGAAAATGCCCTGCCAGGTGCCGAGTACTGGCGCTCCGTACTGTACCGGGATCGAGACCTGAGTCCGGGTGAGCGCGCTGCGCAGGTGTGCGGGCATGTCGTCCGGACCTTCGTCGTCGTGCTCGTAGGGACCGCCCTCCGGAGCGATTCGCTCGAAATAGGCCTCGAGATCCCGGCGCGCGGCGGGCGCGGCATTCTCCTGGATCAGCAGCGATGCGGATGTGTGGCGGCAGAAGAGGGTTAGCAGCCCCTCGCGAATCCCGCTCTCTGCCACGAATTGCCGCACGGAATCGGTGAATTCATGAAGGCCGGGGCGACTCGTGCGAATCGGAAGTGTGGTACTAGCCTGACGAAGCATTCCGTCCGCCTAGCGCCGCCGAATGACCCATTCCAGCGGCCCAAAAACAAAAGCGCCCGCGTGATGCGGGCGCTTTCTAACTCTCTGAAAGTCTTCGTCGATTAGGCGTTGCCGCCGCCTGACGACCAACCTTCGCCCATCAGCCAGCTCCAGAAGCCGCGAGTGCTTGTCTTTTTCATCGTTCGAGTCCCCGTTCTCAATTGTCGATTCGGCAGATGCGAGGACATTAACCTTAATCGATATGGTTAGCAAACGATTTGCCAAAAAAAACCGCAAGTTCATCCAGTTCGGATGTAACTTGCAGTTGATCGGCGGTTGAACCGCCCGATTACTTTGGAGACTAGAGGCTAGGCGACGTTGCGCTTGCGGGCGGTCGCCACGCGCTTGGCAAGGCTGTCGAGGCTCATGGGCCGGCCGACCGCGAAGCCCTGGGCGATGTCGCACTCGAGCTCGACGAGCACGTCGAGGATGTCGCGGTGCTCGACACCCTCGGCCACCACCTTGCGGCCGAGTGAGTGGGCAAGGCTGATCGTCGACTGGACCATCAGCCGGTCGCTGCGGTTGTCGACGATTCCCTTGACGAAGCTCTGATCGATCTTGATCTCGTTCGCAGCGATCTTCTTCAGATAATCAAGAGTCGACTGGCCAGTGCCGTAATCGTCGATGGCGATGTTGATTCCGAGGTCGCGGAGGCGGCCGATCATGTCGAGCCCTTCGCCGCTGTCGACGAGCGCGGCCGTTTCCGTCAGCTCCAAGGTCAAGTGGTTGGGCGCGAGCCCGTGCCGCGCGAGCAGCGCCGACAGCCTCAGCGTGAATCCCTTGTCCGACAGCAGCCGCGCCGAAAGGTTCACGGCGACATTGAAGCCATCGGTACGCTTGTTGATCTGCGCAGCGGCGGCGACCGCCTTCTCCAGCACGAAATCGGTAAGCTTCCCGATCCGGTTGTGCTGCTCGGCGGCTGCGACGAACTCGGATGCGGCGATCGGGCCCTTTTCCGGATGGGTCCAGCGTGCGAGCGCTTCGGCGCCGATGATCCGGCGCGAGGCGATGTTGAGCTTCGGCTGATAGGCGACCCAGACCTCGCCGCGATCGATCGCATCGTCGAGCTGGCTCAGCATCGACAGCTTCCACGATGCGTCCTCGAGCGACGCGGGGTTGTGGTATTTCCACTTGAGCCCGTCATGCGCGGCTTCGTCGGCGGCGACGAGCGCGCTCGCTAGCCGGTTGGTCAGGGAACGGCCGCTCCCGACCTCGACCCCGAAGGCGATCGTGAGGTCGATCGGCAGGCCCGCGACCCGCGCCGGATTGCGAAACAGCGAATGAAGCGCATCGAGATGATTGCCGAACGGGTGCCGCGGTTCCTCGAACCAGGCGAAGATGCCGCCGTCGCCATGGTACAGAAGCCGCCCCGGCGCGCCGACATTGAGCCGCGCCGCAATCTGCTCGACGAGGTGCAATTCCTTGTCGGAGGGGAGGCTCGAGACGATCTCCTCGTAATTGAGGATGCGCGCGGCAACCAGCGCCTGGCTGCGGCCCTCCCGGTTATGACGAAGCGAACTGAGATTCGGCAGGTTCGAGACCGGATTGACGAGGCCGCGAGCGCGGTACCGACGCCAGCCGAGAACCGTGCCTACCACCAGCACCACGAACAGTCCGGGCGTGATGTCCGCGAAAATCAGATGCGCTTCGAGAAAGGCGGGGACGATCAGAAGGGCCGATGCGCTGGTCGTGAGAATGGCGAGCCGCGTCCTCAGACGCCTGGTGTACAGGGCGAGCGCGACTGCCGCGAGGGACACGAGGAAGGCGGCAAACCAGCCGAGGTCCACCGGTTTGCCGGCGCGCAGGGTTTCTGCAGCAATCGCGTGGACATTGACCCCGAACGACTTGCCGTAGCCCGGGATGAAGTAGCTGTCGCCCACGACATCCGTGCCGATGCCGATCAAGATGTCCTTGCCGGCAAGTTCCCGCGCTCCGATCGCACCGGTCAGCACATCGCCCGCCGAGTAGGATGGGATGCTGGTCGGATCGATCGAATAGTCGACCCGGAACTGAGTATTCGGAGTCCCGCCCACACTGGCGATTGCGCTTGCGAAGGATGGCACGGTGCGGCCGCCGACCCGAGCCGAATAGAGCACCTGCCAGACGGCATTCTGATAATTGTAATGGAAGCTGCCGACCGCGAGCTTCGCGTTCGCCGCGAAGGCGGGGACAGGAAGGTCGACAATCTTCCGCGCCGCGGAACCTCTCCCGTTCCGCGAGCGCGTAAACAACGTGACTTTTCCGGATTGCCGGAGGGCCTGCGCGAATGCGCGGTCATCGGCGGAATCGGACGGGAAGGAAGAATTCAAATCGAAGAAGATGCCCTTCGCGCCTTCCGCGGAGAGCTTGTCGATGAGCTGCCCATCGACCTTGCGCGGCCAAGGCCAGTTGCCGATTTCGTGGAGCGACTTGTCGTCGATCAGGAGGATGACGGTCCGGCCGCTGGCGTCGTGACGATGGAAATTGTTGCGCGCAACCCGGAGCCAGTCTTCGGCGATCTCACCGAAGCCGATCAGGCCGAAGACGAGGCCAGCAATCGCCGTCCACAGAAGCAGCTTCCATGGCGGCGGTTCGGCGACAATCTTCTCGCGCTTCGACACGGGAGCGCTCTTTCCTTCCCAATTGGCATCTCCCGCATGCGCGCGAAAAGGTTAGTAAAGCGCTAACCGCACTCGAATTAACGCACGCGCCACTCGACAGCGCCGGATGCACCCGCCACTAATCCGCGGGGACTGCGCCGGAGGGGTCATGGACTTCATCTCGATCCTGTCGATTTTCGTGCTTGCCTGCTTTGTCGGCTACTACGTCGTGTGGTCGGTCACACCGGCGCTGCACACGCCGCTGATGAGCGTGACCAACGCGATTTCATCGGTCATTGTGGTCGGTGCCCTGATTGCCGCTGCCGCGGCGGGGGTGCCGGGGTCGAAATGGCTCGGCCTCGTCGCGGTCGCGCTCGCCAGCGTGAACATCTTCGGCGGCTTCGCCGTCACCCAGCGCATGCTCTCGATGTACAAGAAGCGGGAGCGGAAAGATGGCTGAGGCTGCTGCCGCACAGCCGGCGTGGGTCCTGCTTGCTTACCTGATCGCAGGCGTCTGTTTCATCCTTGCGCTGAGGGGACTCTCCAGCCCCGAAAGCAGCCGGCGCGGCAACATCACCGGCATGATCGGCATGACGATCGCGGTCGTCACGACTTTCGCTACCCACGTACCGATCATTAGCGGGATTGCCACCGGAGCGCGGTTGCCCGGTCAGGACGAGCCTTATCGCATCATATCGCAGCTAGATCTCGCAACGGTCGGCGAAATCTTGGTCGCAATGGCGATCGGCGGCGGTGTCGGCCTCGTCATCGCGCGCAAGATCCAGATGACGGCGATGCCGCAGCTGGTTGCGGCGTTCCACAGTCTCGTCGGCTTGGCCGCCGTGCTGGTTGGGACGGCGGCCTACCTCAATCCGGAAGCGTTCGGGATCGCGGTGCGCGTGACGCCGATCGCCAGTCCATCTTTCGTCAGCATCTTCCCCCAGAGCCGGATCGAGATGGGGCTTGGCGTGGCGATCGGCGCGATCACTTTCTCGGGCTCGGTGATCGCGTTCCTCAAGCTCAACGGCAATATGTCGGGCAAGCCGATCCTGCTGCCGCTCAGGCACGTGATCAATCTCGGTACGCTCGCCGCGATCCTGATCCTCATCGCTTATTTCACGCAGGACCAGGCGCCGCTGGTATTCGGGCTGATCGCGGCGCTGAGTTTCGCGATCGGCTTCCTGCTGATTATCCCGATCGGCGGCGCGGACATGCCGGTCGTGATTTCAATGCTGAACAGCTATTCGGGATGGGCCGCGGCGGCGATGGGATTCACGCTCCACAACACCGCGATGGTGATCACCGGTGCGCTGGTCGGAAGCTCGGGCGCGATCCTCAGCTACATCATGTGCCGGGCGATGAACCGCAGCTTCATCTCGGTCATCGCCGGCGGGTTCGGCGCGGTCGCGAGCGGCGGCGAGGCGGCGGCGATCGACCGTCCGTACAAGCGCGGATCGGCCGAGGATGCCGCGTTCCTGATGAGCCAGGCCGAGCAGGTGATCATCGTTCCCGGCTACGGAATGGCGGTCGCGCAGGCGCAGCACGCGGTACGAGAGATGGCCGACCTGCTCAAGGCGAAAGGCGTGACTGTAAAGTACGCGATCCATCCGGTCGCCGGCCGCATGCCCGGCCACATGAACGTGCTGCTCGCCGAAGCGAACGTCCCCTATGACGAGGTGTTCGAGCTGGAGGACATCAACAGCGAGTTCGCGCAGACCGACGTCGCTTTCGTGATCGGCGCCAATGACGTCACCAATCCCGCCGCCAAGAGCGACAAGAGCTCGCCGATCTA